>CADBHI010000004.1 GCA_902794405.1 uncultured Prevotellaceae bacterium | reverse complement strand
CGATTTCCTGAATATTTTAGGTCTCGGTATGGCACAGAAGACTACTGGCGGTACAGGTTCATATAATTTGGGTATTATTCAGCCCAAATATTGGTTTGAATCCACCAATACATCACTCTTCCATGTTACCCAGTTTGAATATGACCGCAGCGATCGTGGTGAATATCCCTATATTGTTCAGGGTGGTGTTATGGAGCAGTGGGTGAGTGGTCAAAATAACGGTGCCGCCAACAATACCACCTATTTCCATGTGGGTGGCAACGTGTGGTTCAAGGAGTTCCACCGTGGCACCCACCAGGATAAGAATCTACAGTCCAAACATCCACCTGTATCCGTTACCGGTGGCGACTACGACGAATTCTACCTTACTGGCCTCTACACCGCGAATGTCGCCAGTTATGCAGACAATGCAGAGTGCTATATCAATGGTGGTCGCTTTGGCGTTGTCGCAGGGGCTGCGATGGAGGGTATCGGCAAAGCTAATGGCGCAGACAATACAGGTAACATCACTTGGCAAGTGCAGAATGCCGACATCAAAGAATTCTACGCAGGTGGCATCAATGCAGCCAAACCCGTTACCGGCAACCTCAACACCACGATAACTGGTGGAAAGATTGACCTTTTCTGCGGTGGTCCTAAGTTTGGTGACATGAGCACAGGCAAGACCGTTACCACCGATGCAACGGATTGCATTTTTGGAACCTTTTTTGGTGCTGGCTATGGTGGTAACTCCTACAGCCGCCAGGCACCGAGAAACCATAACAATTTAATAAACTTCCCACATAATGATAAAGATGCGGGCAATGACAATTCTTGGAACGATTGGCTGGGACGTTTTTATACACAATCCTACAATGCCACATACGGTGGCGTTTCCACCCAATTCAGCTATCAGTTCCTGCCTATGTCTGGAAATGTTGACAACTGTGCACGTATTTTTGTGGAATATGTAAAGTTCTCTTTGGCTACCTGCCGCAATGTCACCTCTACTCTTACAGGATGTAAAATCACGGGCAATTTCTATGGCGGCGGCAGTTTAGGTAAAGTGGATGGTCCCGTGACTTCCACACTGACGAACTGTGAGGTGCAGGGCAATGCCTTTGGAGCAGGGTTCTCTGCATCTCTACCTCCTGTTGAGGTGGATAATATAGGCTTTGAAACGGAACCTTACTACTACACCGATCTTGGTACTTATCGTACAGGCTTAAAAAGTGGCACCGTAACCTATACTTGGCAGAAAAAGAATGGTGATAAATGGGTGGATAATACAAACCATATTCTCTATACTAACGAAGATTTGACCACTCTCGGTGCTGTAACTGGCAAGGCAACTCTCACCATCGATGGTACAACCACCGTTGCAGAGAGCGTCTATGGCGGTGGTGAAGAATCTACTGTAGGTGGTAATACCGAAGTGAACGTCAACGGTGGCACCATCGGAACTACTGGTAAGGGCGGCGCAACTTGGGGTAACGTCTATGGCGGTGGTAAAGGTAAGGAAAATGATGTTACAGCCGGACTCGTAAAGGGTAATACCAATATCACCATCTCTGGAACTGCGGAAAAGACAAAAATTCTGCATAACATCTATGGCGGTGGTGCATACGGCTCCGTGGGTACTTTCACTTACGATGGCACAACAGGAATGCCTACGGCCCTTGCCACGGAGAACACCGGTGCTTGTACGGTCACCATCAAAGGCGGTACGATTGGCAGCAACGGCCAAGAGAACGGAATGGTATTCGGCTCTTCGCGTGGTGATGTGGCAGCTCCTGGCACTGGTGGTGTTGATCCTAACGACCGCATGGCATGGGTTTATAGCACACATGTCACAGTCGGCGATACGGGTGTAGAAACAACGCCTTGGATTAGGGGCTCTGTCTATGGCAGTGGCGAGAATGGTCACACCTTCCAGAATACCATCATAGATATTCAGAAAGGTACAATCGGTATTGCCGTAGGTGAGGCGGTTGGAGATTACTCAGGTGCTGCCTATCCCTATCGTGGCAATGTCTATGGCGGTGGTTGCGGTACGGATAAGTACGATTCCGATAATGATGGTGACAAAGACAGCTACAATCCGTTGGCTGGTATCGTCAGAGGCACGGCAACCGTCAATATCACTGGCGGTCAGGTGGTTCACAACGTCTATGGCGCTGGTGCTATGGGTTCTGTGGGTAATGCCTCCGATGCCGAGAGTGGTAAGACAACCATCAACATCAGCGGTGGACGTATCGGCTACGATGGTGATGGGAATGGACATGTCTTTGGTGCAGCCCGCGGTGAGTTTGGCGTTAGTACTGCCGCCTCAGGTCTCGCCAACGTCAGAGAGTCTAAGGTGAACATCAACTATACGACGACACCTGCAGCTGACAATGAAGGAAAAACGGAACAGCTCATCGCCGGTTCTGTCTTTGGCGGCGGTGAGGCTGGAACGGTCAAGGGCAGTGTAACAGTCAAGATGACTGGCGGTCTGTTGCTGAAAGACATTTATGGCGGTGGCGCTTTGGCTGACACACAGACCAGCAACTGGAATAGCAGCGCCGGCGACTGGGCTGACGCAGACAAGAAATCCGCACTCCATACCACAACCGTTCGCCTGACGGGAGGTAATATCCTTGGCGAAGCATACGGCGGCGGACTGGGCGAAACCGGTAAGCCTGCCTATGTATGGGGTGATGTGCTGTTAGACCTGAACGGCACGACGTCTTCAGGCGAAACAGGCCTGGTCATCGATGAGAGTGCAAGGGGTTGTGCTGTCCATGAAGTCTTTGGCTGCAATAATGCTGCCGGTACACCAATGGGCAATGTACTGGTGCATGTCCATGCTACGCAGAACAAATCCAAGGCCGATATCAGCACCAAACCGGATAAGAATACCAAGACGTATGATGTTCAGGCTGTCTATGGTGGTGGCAATTTGGCGGCCTACGAACCTGCAGGTGGCAAGGAAACCACCTATTCAACGGATGTCATCATCGATGGTTGCGGACTTACCAGTATTCAGACAGTCTATGGCGGAGGTAATGCGGCATCAACGCCTGCCACCAATGTGACCGTCAATGGCACCTGCGAGATTGAGGAACTCTTCGGTGGTGGTAACGGTAAGGACATACTTCCTGACGGAAGACCTAACCCGGGGGCTAATGTGGGGTATAAGAACTACACGATTTACGAGAAAGTCGAGGAGAAATGGGTAGCCAAGGATGACCCTGCCTATGACACGAAAGAAGAACGAACCGCAGAAGGCAGTGGTATCACCTATGGCTCAGGCCAGGCGTCCATAAATGTCTTTGGTGGTACGGTTCACCGTGTGTTCGGTGGTTCCAACACCAAGGGTAATGTGCGCCAAACGGCTGTGACACTGCTGGACGAGCAAGGCGAATGTGAATTCTGTGTTGATGAGGCTTACGGTGGTGGTAAGAGTGCGGAGATGGATGCCGAAGCCCAGCTGCTGATGGCTTGTATCCCTGGCTTGAAAGCAGTCTTTGGCGGGGCCGAGGCTGCCCACGTTCGCGGCAATGTGACGCTGAACATCACCAACGGCACCTTTGACCGTGTGTTCGGCGGTAACAACCTCAGCGGCACCATCGGAGGCTCCATCACGATAAATGTTGAGGAGATAGGTTGCAGACCTGTCAAGATAGGTGAGCTTTATGGTGGCGGTAACCAGGCAGGTTACTCTATCTACGGCTATAATGATGACGGCACACCGAAGGAAACGGGTACCAGACTCTACAACGATCCTCAAGTCAACGTGATGTCGTTCACCAGCATCGGTAATATCTATGGCGGTGGCTTTGGTGGTGGCGCCACGTTGGTTGGTAATCCTACTGTAAACGTCAATGTGGCCTATGGCAGATATTATAACGATGAAAAATCCGTTGTCGGTGAGAATGCGAAGACGCCCAATAACTACCCGATTCCCTCACATGCCAAAGGAAAGATGGGAGCCATCAACAATGTCTTTGGCGGCGGCAATGCTGCCAAAGTCATTGGTAACACCAACGTCAACATCGCCACCCTCGACAAGGTTTATGTGGTGAAACAAGTTGCCGTTGGTGAGGATGTGAGCAGCCTCTTCACTCGCAATAATGATGGAACCTACGCTGCAGCCACTGGTACTGCCGTTGATGGAACCACCTATTACGAGAAGAAAGACGTTCAGGGCGTTGACATCCGAGGCAATGTCTATGGCGGAGGTAACAATGCCAAGGTGACAGGTGATTCAAAGGTGAAAATTGGCAAGAAAGATGAGGGCGAGTAACCCATTTGGCAGTAAATGCTTGTGTGTAGGTCGTTGCAGTTTCCTTGCCCAGCTTGGCCAGTTTTTTATCGATTCCATATTCTGTTAAAACTCATCACCTTTTCACTATACTAAGAATTTTGCATTTAAGGGTGTCAGGGTGACAGAACGCCGATGTACAGGGCGTTTGCACCCTTTTTTGAGGGTGACAAGGGTGACAGAAGGGTGACAGGAGTGTTTAAGCCGCTCAAACTCTTCTCGTATTATCCGTTTTAAAGATGACTGAAGGCAGGAAACGGCTAAATTCTCGAGAGAATTTAGCGGTTTACTCCGGCCAAAGTATGGCTTAGTCCGGCATTTAGTGCTAAATTCTCTAGAGAATTTGATTACAGGTGGCGCGTTCTTCCATAGAAACAACGGTTAGTCATCTGAATTTGGGCGGGGCAAACTGATGTAATATTGTTCTTTTTCTGGCTGTGTGCGCACACTCCTGTCACCCTCCTGTCACCCTTGTCACCCTCAAAAAAGGGTGCAGATGCCCTGTACATCGGCGTTCTGTCACCCTGACACCCTTTTTTCAAAAATATCTATGTGAAAGACATTGTGATAAGAATGCATTTTAAATGCTCGGATGAACTGTGGAACCTTCCACATCATTTTCATCAACTTCGTTAACCGAGCAGCAAACCCATGAGCTTTATACAATCTGATATCCTCATTCCACATCTGCCTGCGCTTTTCGCTATCCGTCGATAGTCCTCCCATTCTCATACGGATAACAAGGCGTTGTATATATGCCACCTTCAGTCGGGCCTTATAGAGATATCTCACAAGGAGTTCTGTGTCGGCTGCAATTCTGTACGACTCGTCGTACAATCCCTCCCTCAGCATCACTTCCCTACGGATATAGCATGTAGGATGCAGGGGTAGCCAACCCAGTTTGACTGTCCGCCGGTGAAAGGAGTGGCCCTTCCAATAACGCACCACCTTATCTATATTATTTGTATGAACGTATATGCCATCACCATATACAAAGTCGGCCCCAGTCTTCTCAAACATCCCGACAACATCCGAAATGACACCACTGTCGTACAACATGTCGTCCGAATGCACAAGCCCGATAATGTCACCCGTGGCCATTCGGATACCCTTGTTGATTGCCTCGTACATACCACCATCAGGCTCAGACACGAACTTAAACGACACTTTCCATCGCGAATCATTCATCATACTCCTGATGACTTCAACCGATCCGTCAGTACTGGCTCCATCCACAATGATATACTCTATGTCAGGGTAATCCTGAGAGAGGACACTCTCAATGGCATCTCGAATCGTTGAGACACGATTTAAACAAGTTGTTATGATTGATACTTTCACTTTCTACTTCTATTGAAGATAACATCTGGCAGTTCCATCAATCCCCAGCGGATTGTATGAAGCAGTTTCAATAATCCCATAGGGTTACCTAACCGTCTCACGACTCCAACAAGCGTTAAAAGAATGTACACATACCAACATTTGAATCGTTTTGCCAGTTGCCGATAGAGATTATATGTATCCTTTAATGCCGGTACTTCATTCACATATATGCAATACGGCTTGCAAAAGCCATAAGCATAACCACTGAGTTCCGTTTTTTCATGGCCTCGTGTTAGGTGATTCAGAATATCCTGATAGATTATATGATAGCTTTTGCCAATGGTCTTTTCTTTCCCTCTAGTGATTGAATGAGGTCTGATATGATAATAATATGTGATGTCCTTACAAATATAGGCTTTCTTCAAATGCTTTTGCACATAAAACATCCAATGTCTGTCTTCAAACAAGATCCCTTCCTTGAAATACAACTGAAAACGAATAATAAAAGACCGTTTCATCAGTTTGTTCCAAGCAGTAGTAATTATATGATGATATTCGAAATAGTGTTTGTAAATCTCACCATTGTTTAAAATGAGAATAGGTGATTTCCCCTTATAATAAATCATTTCCTTGCCATCTCTCTCCTCAATATGATTTCCCTGCACTATCTCTATGGAGTTGTCCTCCATCATTGGCTTCAATAGCTTCTCAATACAATCAAGGGTTATCTCGTCATCACTGTCCAAATAATATAAATACTCTCCTGTGGCAACTTCTGTACCTGTATTCCTTGCCGCAGAAAGGCCACGGTTTTGCTGATGATGGAGTATTGAGAAACGGATAGGTCCATCATACGCTGCAATCATCTGCTCACATTTTGTGATACTATCATCTGGTGTGGCATCATCCACAATGATACACTCTATATCATAATAGGTCTGATTTATCACAGACTTTATGCAGCGTTCTATATATGCCGATACATTATATACAGGTATGATAATAGAGACCTTAATCATTACCCAAACCAAATTTTTAGTTTTTCCCTTATAATCGTTTCTGCATTGCCTTTTTCCGTCAGCTTGAAGTCGAAGGCCTCAGCCCGTTTAACAGCCTCAGGCAAACTCTTTTCATCAAACACACCTATCACACAGCCAAGTGAGTCCAATTTCCTGACCAACTGAAACTGGTCGTGTATATGTTCCGTCTTATCATGCCTGGGAATGACCACAATCCTTTTATGCATTTCCATCGCCTCAGAAATAGTGCCCCACCCGCCTTGTAGAATCAGGATACTTGCATCAGAAATATACTGCCGCATCTCGTCCTTGGTACAAAACTTAAAAGACTTCGCATGTTGGTAGTTAAAATCGGTATGTCCTGTTTGCACAATAACTTCTTCTTTGGTGGTTGCAGCAAACTCATCTACAGCCTTTGCCATCCTATAAAATGGCATATCCATTGTTCCTAAACTCGCAAATATCATAATACTCCGCAACAAGTGGCATGAGGAAACACCTTCAGCATGTCCTCCCACTGAACCAGAAACAAATCAGCAAAATTCTTTATCCATACGGGAGTTCTTGATGGCTCAGTAACATCTGCAGCCGAATTAATAAAGATAATCTTCGTTCTTAACAATTTCTTGGCAAAATAGATGGTTGGTATTGTCACACCAGCACCAGTTGTAATAATTACATCTGGTCTTTTTACCAGCACCCACCATATAGCTTGTAAACAATTAACTATTAATGACCATTTCTTCGCAGGCTGGAAGTTTGTTAAGAACACATGTTCCTTATCAGCCATAAATGCTTTGGTCGATGCCGTTTTTAGAGTCAGCCAATAACAATGATAGTCATTGGGAATTGTACCAACTGCCAGTTGTAACTCTCTGAGATGTCCCCCAGCGGAACAAGCCAAACAGATTTTTGGATGTCTACTCATCCTCTTTTCTTCTTTCTCTTATTATCTTAGCAGGATTTCCCCCGACAACCATCCACGGTTCAACATCCTTAAATACGGAAGCAGTGGCGCCAACAATGGCACCCTCCCCAATCTCAACACCCATATTAATATATGCTCGAGTGCCAATCCAGGCATTCTTATCAATTGTAATGGGAGCGACTATCAATCCAGAATTCGCAGTATTTGGCTTATCAATCTCATGCCCTGCTGTACACAAATAAGCATATTGCGAAACAATAGCATGATCTTCTAATGATATCATAGCCTGATTGTAACAGATAACATGAGGGCCAAGGCAACTGTCCTTCTCCATCTTTAGATTCCACGGAGCCCAAATCCTGACTGAGGAATATACATGGGCACTAAAGTCAATCTTTGCCCCAAACAATCTCAGCAACAGCCATCGCCACCACCAAAACAGTTTCGTTGGAAAAGGTCGAAACAGTAAGAAACAAGTTACGTTCCAAACAACCCTTCGCATTTTGGTTCTAAGACTAACACTTCCTATATTAATCACCTTGTCCTTCATATCAATCAAAAATAAACAAAATCCGGTTTTGAACAAATACCCAATATCCACTCATACAAGGCCTTCATTTTCCCAGCGATTGCTTCTACACTATAGCGTTCCTCCATTAGTTTGCGTCCATTTTGTCCCATTGTTTGAAGTTCATCTTCTGTCGCATTCAATGCGCTCCTGACGGCGTTGGTGATATCTGCTTGCGTATAAGGAACCCACCAACCACAATAATGCGTATGGAGTTCCTCCCAAGGACTACCCTTAGTTGCAATACAAGGTATACGTCTCACTAATCCTTCAAGCACTACGTTCCCTAAATTTTCAAACTCACTTGGCATAGCCAAAACGGAGCAGGATGCCAATGCTTTGTCTTTCTCTTCGCCAATTAGAAATCCTGTAAAGTGTACATTGGTCAAATGGCATTTCGCCACCAGATTACGTAATTCCCGCTCGTATTCCTTATCTCCACCTCCAATAATCAGGAGTTCTGCATCTTCTGCCTCACTTCCCAACTCATGAAAAGCCTTTATCAGTCCTTCAATATTCTTTCGTCTGGAAATACGTCCAAGATATCCTATGCGGCGTACACCAGACGATTGGTTCTTACCATCGTCTTCTTTCCTATAAGGATAGTCCTTAATCTCTACTGGATTAGGAATAATGGCTATTGGTGAAGTCACTCCGAGATTTCGGCAATGACGCATCTCCTCCTCACAAGTGACATGCACACATGCCGCCTTATTCAAATCTTTCAATAGACGCAATTTAAGCGATAGCTTTTTGAGAAACGCATTCGACTTTTTGATATCCTGAGGATATAACATACCACGAGGGGTTATCAGATAAGGCTTATGACATTGTCTCGCAGCACTAGCTAGAGCATACGTATTCCATTGCCAAACTCCTTGAGCATGATAAATATCATAATCGCCCAATTCTATAACATCCTGTTTATAAGAAGCTGCATATCCAAGCGGTGTTTTAGGATTTGATTTAACATAATGGATTGATATATCATTACCTCTAAGATTTTCTCCTTCTTTTTGGAGGAACATGATAATCTGAGCATCTATCCCCAAATATCTCAATCCTCTTAAAGTGAGATAAGTACTCATTGCAGGACCTCCTGCTGATGCTGCCAATGTTCCAGAATGTAGGACTTTCATAAAATTAACATCACTTATCCGTATATCGATTACCAAATAATAATGTAATCATCCTTTCTGGTAAGAAATTGGATAAGAACTAGTATTCTTATATTTTTCTTATTAACTCTGCAGGATTACCTCCCCAAATTTGATTTGATGGAATGGATTTTGTTACAACAGATCCTGCCCCTATTATAGAGTTGTCCCCAATTGTAACTCCTTTCAAGATAAATGCTCCTGCTCCAATTAAAACATTGTTGCCAATAATAACTCCTTCCTTTTTTTTGTTGGAAATGTCAAGATTCCTGTCCAACCTGTCTTTTGGATTCAGTGAGTGGAAATCGGTATCGTAAATCTTTACTCCTCCACCTATTTTGACATCATTACCTATTCTTATGTTGTGATGACATATAATTGATGCTTGAGAAATACCAACTCTATCACCAATAACAAGAGTTGCATGTGCATCAACATACAACGTACAAGGTTGTGGGAAACCTATTGGATTAAATCTTATTCCGTTATTTAAAGTAAGGTCATCACCAAGCACTAAACTACCTTCAAATGGTGAGACACATATATACGGAATGCCATTACAATGTAATCTTTTTCCATATTTTACTTGATTAAGGAATAACACCCATTTAACCCTGCATAAAGTGATGTAATAGAATAAATTACGCCAGATTCTTCTTATACCTCGAAATAAAAGAGCAATTTTTCTCATTATTGTTTTATTCTTCATCAATATATTTGTTGCCAAACATAATCACGCACATTTTATCTGACAAAGTATTAATAATGTGCAAATATAACCAATATGATATAGCATTCAATAACCCAAAGTGCTTTTTTCGATAATAATAATTAATTGATGGTACAGAGCCTAAAGGTGAGTATAAAACTTTAAAGCGTTTGTTTATAGAAACGCCCCATTTCCTAACTCTACAATAGTTATTTTTATATCCTGCTCCAATGGGGATTCTTGTACTTACGACTTTTATACCATTTTCTACAGCTGAGAGACCGTAGTCTACATCACCTAAATCATGATGGAATACAGGGTCGATTATGCCAATTGTATCAACAACAGATTTGGGTACCAAAACCACATTCCCATTCATAAACATAATATTGTTCGGGCGATTACCTGACTTGATAATCTGTTTGTTTTCATTGCATCCACCGTATATTATCTCTGTTTTGTTTATATCTTCAATCAATCCAGAGACAATTGCGTGACCTCCAACAATTTTATAACACTCGAATAATTCTTCAAGGAAAGTATCGTATAAGATAATATCATCATTCAACCATAGATAATAGTCATAATCTCCTTTGAGAGCCTCTTTCCAAGATGAATACATTCCTCTACTCCAATAGAGATTCCCATCACCAAATATCAGATGAACCTTAGGGAATTCATTCTTTATCATATCAGCTGTTCCATCTGTAGAACCATCATCAGTTAGGAACACGTCTATCTGACATTTCTTTTCACCCTTTGCCAAAGACATCAAACAATCATAAGTCTTGGACTTTCTGTTATGACATGTTAGTAATGCTGCAATTCTTACATACATGCTATTAATCATTATCAAAAACGCGTCTTACTCCTGTTTTTACAACTTTCGCAGGCGAACCTGCTAAAACTGCATATTGTGATTCGTATTCAGTGTAATCTTTATTTGTCATACTATTAGATGCTACTATCAGCCAATCAGGTGTAATAGTTCCCTTCATAATGTTACAGCGATTACCAAACCAATTATATGAGCCAATTTTTATAGGTTTAGTCTTTTCGAACTTCCTTCCATTATATATATCTTCTAAATAATGGAAATTAGTATCAAAGATTTGACTTTCCCAACTTATACCAACCTCATTCCCAAATACAATTTGAGATTCGCAATAAATCTTGCATAAAGCTCCTATTCTTACTTTGTTCCCAAATGTTAGTTTGGCTCCTTTAGAAACATGGACAAAAGTACCATAGCCTATTACCGTTTGTCCAGAGAACTCGACATTTCCTTGAACATCCAAAATCACTTTGCGTCCAGAAAACATGTCACTTCCCATTCCTCCTATCTTTATCATGCCTCGCCATAGTTTATTAGAAGATATGGATATCTGGCCAGAGATGGATTTAATCCTAATACCTCTATAAATATCTATCGGAAGGTGGATTGCTTGTTTTATAGGAAGAACCTTAAAATTGATATATATAGTTACTAGCCAATTATGACTAATAATAACATTTTTTATTCTGTGAAGAGTAGCAAACATATATTTTCCCCTTAAAATACGTCGAAATAGTTATTGGTCATCTTTAATTTTTGATTTTAGGAATTCATGATATCTTCTTCCATATCCCTCCCAAGAAACTTCTGAGAAATTGTCTTTCAAATAGTTTCTCATTCCTTTTTGTGTATCTGCTATATTTAACGCAATCGCAACACATTTTTCCAAAGATTTTACACTCAGATCTTCCATTTCAATTATCCATTTATCTGAAATAGTATATTTCTTAATATCTCGACCTCCAGAATATTTACTACAAACAATAGGGAGGCCACATGCAGCTGCTTGAAGTTGAACCATTGCCAATCCCTCACATCTTGAGGGGATAACGAAAACTTTTGCTTTTGTATAATACTCTTGGAGTTCGCATTGTTCTACAGCATCTATGTGCACCATATTGGGAATGTCTGGAAAAGAAATGTCACAAATACTGCCTACATGTATGAAACGATAGCTGTTTTTTCTGCAAATATTTTCAATTAAATCGCATCCCTTTCTATAACTCCATTGTCCTACATAAATTAGGTCATAAGCGTCCTCCGATAAATATGTACTCTTGAATTGAAAAACGTTAAATCCGTAGTTGTTTACAAACAGCTTGCACTGTAGTATTCCATGTCGTATGAAACTCTCTGCAACTTGCTCAGATCCAACAGAAATAAAATCAGGATAATTATATCCGTCAATATCATGTTTTATCATAAAATGCGGCAGAAATGTTTTGCCATGATAAATCGGATTAGACTTTACTTGGTTATTGTAATCAATAATATGAATGGAACCTCGTTCCAAAATTGTTAAAGCATTATACTTTTTTTTAGCATATCGTATAGTATAATTATGCATAGGACTTTGGCCTATAAACACATCACATGGCTTCATATAATATGCTGTAAACACATCAAAGATTCTATGATAAAGATATTGATTCCAATTTTTAAATCCAAAAATCTTGTATAATACAAGAAAAGGTAAAGCCCAAAAGAATAAAGAATAATTACATTCTGCTGGTAAACCATATTTAACCGCGCGCTTGGTAGGTACATATGAGTAAAAACGCACTATGTTTCCTTGCTTAGCTAATTCTCGCGCTGTATCAAGTAGATGAGTCCTCCCCCCAAATGAAGCAATATTAATAACCATATTTTTCTTTAAATCTTAAAGATGCCAAAAATAGTCCCCCTACAATAAAAGCGAAATTACAAATAAATACATTACCCCACGTGGAAGTGAGATAAAACATTAGAAGAAATGATGGCAGGATACATAAAGATAGTATCTGTTTTTGATATTTCAAAGATGTAACTCTAAAAAAGAACCTAAATGCATAACCGATACGCACGAATATAATAAGCCAACCCATTAACAGTCCAGACTCACACATTATTCGAAGTCCATCCCATTCTGCCAAAGCAAATCCCGAAGTGTCTTTACCCAGTTTCAACAATCGTCCCCCTACCTGAGTTCCCATTCCTTGACCATATCCCCAAAACGGCGGTTCTTCTCCTGAAAAAGTTTTGGGCTCAATTAAAGCATCAAGATTATAAAGAAAACCGCGATATACGATATCGTTTATTGTACCTTCTATTGTTGAGGAACCACGATACTGAGTCTCGCTTGCACTTTCAAAACGTTTTATCAAATTGTCTAATGCTGATTCCATCATATCTGTGGAGACAATAACGATTACTAAAGGTATTGATATGACAACCACCTTAAGAAAAGAACGTTTTCTTTCTTTATTTGTTGCAAAAAGGAAAAAGAAAGCAACAACCCCCAGATGCACAAAAACATTAGTTCGAGATGATGAGAGAACTATTGAGATTAACTCTAATAATAATGCTAATAGTAACAAATACTTTTTTATTTCATTCTTACGTACAAAGTAGAAATATAGCATAAAAGCAAAAGCCAAAGAACAAAATGCCACATTTTGTGTATTATGATAAAAAATGCCCGGTGGACGGAAACCACCGGCTAAACTTGATACAGAGACACCTTCAATTCCTTCCGTACTTCCACCACCAAAATTCAACAAATGAGTTACGGGAAGCATAAACTGGACAATAATAAATATAGAATTAACTATTGCAATATATACGAACCATTTGCCTATTTTTATGATGTCTGCTTTATTAAGTTTTTCTCCGATAATAAAACAAACAGGAATGCCAATAAGAAGAGGATAACAGCCGAAAATCGCCACTACTAAATTACCATGCCCCGCTAAAAGTGATAAAACAAAAGAGATAAAGCCCAAAAGTATCGATGAAATTTCCCAATTCGAAAATCTATTCCAATATCTTACCCCTTCAATAAAAATCGCAACAGCAATAATGCTTTTCACAATCATTAAGCTGTCACTTATCTGAGGCAGTATCCATTTCCTAAAGGCACCATCAAAAATGGTAGAAAAGATATAGAAATATATTAACGCTTTTAATCTATTTTTCATTAACGTCTTACTACATTCTTAATTATGTCATTGGCCAATTGACGCTCTTGATGGTTTATTCCAACCAAATAGATTATTCCAAGGAGGATAAGACTATTCACAAATAGAAGGACTAATATACCATGCAGATTCTCACTCGTATAATTGGAGAGAAGGTAACATGCGATAACACTCCCAACTGCAACCTTAACATTCGGTAAGATTACCTTTAACAAAATATCCTTTAAAAACAGAGGGGTTATACGTAGAGCGTAATAAGTACGTAAGAAACAACCAATGACTTCGACGGAAACTACACATAAAATTAATACCACAGGATTAACACTCCACAGTGCCAAGAAATAGCATAATGGCAGGGAAAGAATATAAAACACATTGGGAATGATCATGAACTTTGAGATATGGTTAGTAGCAAGAACGGCTGTCCTGATGGGTTCAAACATTGCATACAATAGGCTGAGAAATATGGTTGCCTGCGCGAAAGAGACCATATATTGAGGAACATTACCCAACCATAGACGCATGATATATTCCGTATGAAACAAAAAGGGTATCATTATGAAGTATATCATATAAACCTGTATCTTGCTGGCACTATAAACCAGCCGTTTGTGGGTTTCAAATTCGCCACTTGCATAAGTCTTAGTGATTTGAGGAGCCATAGCCTTGAATATGTTGAAGGTAAAGGAGAGAACGGAGTTCTTTAATTGCAATGCAATAGTATAAACGGCATTGATAGCCACCCCAAACGTCCAGTTGATTACTAAAATAATCCCTTGATTATACAAACTCTCCAATATGCCAGAGAATGTGGTAACGCCAGCAAACTTACCTATCTGTTTCATGACACCTTTATCTATAAATAGATGAAAGCGAGACTCCTCAAATTTTACATGACAATAGACCTGATAAAACAAACGTACTAATACACTTATTGCTGTCATCATTACTGCATAAACAAGTAGCCTCTTTGAGTCAAAAAGGGAAAGGCAATACGCCGCAACACATGTTAAGATAACCTGTATAATAGATATTAAGGCGTATGCATCCATCTTTTCGTGGGCAATAACCAATGCATTATAGGGTATGCTAATTAAGTTCACTATACAAGTAAGCACAGAGAGTTGATATACCCAAATGGCAGCCTGCATGCTTGATGGGGGAATGTTTACCCGATTGTTGAGAAACCAAATGCCAACACTCTCTAATAGTAAAAAGATGAAGGTAGACAATAGAAAGATAATATTAAGCGAACTGCAGAACACCTTATTAACATTGCCAACATCCTTCCCTAGTTCAAAAGTAATGAAACGTTGTATTGTATTTGTAATACCGCTGGAAAAAACAGCAAATAATCCGACAACACTTCCAACTACTCCATAAACACCCATGTCATCTACACCAAGATTCTTTAGCACCAGTCGTGTGGCGTACAAATTCAGCCACATGGTAAAAAGCATCCTGACATAAAGAAGGATGGAGTTCTTTGCTATTCGGTTTTTGTTAAAGTTGTCAGACATCTTTTGAGGCCCAAGTCTGTTTATAGATTACGTAATCTCCACCAAGCAGAGACTCTACTATCAAATCACTATGTACACATTGCCTTTTCTTAAACTCAGTAGCGGGATTACCACTGACAACAGACATCGGTTCAATGTTCCGGACTACGACACTACCACTTCCTACCACTGCTCCATAACCAATCTTTCGACAACTGGGCAGAACCATCACATTAGTTGGAAGCCACACGTAGTCTTCTATGGTAATACCATATTTTTTGTGTTCCCAATCCGGTGAGTCTATATTATGTGAGGTCGTTATGATGTTTGTGCCACATCCGATGATCACATGACTGCCAATCTTTACAGGAGAACGGAGATCTATCTTGTCTGTCTGAATAGACACATGATCACCTATCGTAAGGTTACTATTGGCACTGAGTGCAAGTGATAACGGCATAATGACACCTTCACCAATGGTGGCACCCCGCTTTCGAGCAATACGAACAGCCCGCACATACTTAAAATGCTGTTTCCAACGGGCTAACAGCCCAATATAATAATGTAAAGTCGAGCGATCCTTTACATTTCGCTCATAAAGAGTTCTCTTATGATCCATTCTTTACTTCAATAACTCCAGTAATGGCATTGGGCAGGTTCGACAAACAGTAGACACTTCTTGACAGGGGCATGTACATACCTTACCGACACCCCTGTTTTTGAACTGACGGCCTCGGGGAATGCATCGGAGGTAAGTCCAACGCCAGAAGGATTATCTACGCCTTCACGGATTTCCACATTAGACAATGTGAACATTACAAAACCCGATTCTATCACTCATAAAAGTGCATAGCATCGAAAACGTGTGCAAAATTACAAAAAAACCATGAGAATCAGCAATACTACCGTATTTTTTGTATAGTTGTGCCACTAAATACGGCATAAAATGGCACAAAAATAAAGTGTGCAAATAATTCATATCTGCACACAATATTGACTTTCGCTGAGTTACAAGGAAAATGCTCCCTTAATACTCATCCTCGTTGAAAAGGAAATCTTCCTTCGTGGGATAATCGGGCCAAATGTCCTCGATACTTTCATATACGTCGCCCTCGTCTTCAATCTCCTGAAGGTTCTCAAGAACTTCGAGCGGAGCGCCAGAACGGATGGCGTAGTCAATGAGCTCTTCCTTGGTTGCGGGCCAGGGAGCGTCTTCCAATTTTGATGCTAATTCAAGTGTCCAATACATAGTTTATGTAATTTACGATTTTAAATTTGGCCGCAAAAGTAATCATTTTTTTCTTACCTGCAAGCGTTTTGCCATATTATTTCACTCTGTCCGCTGTTAAAATTTATTATTTTGGCTATAACGAACAGAAAATCGCTGAGTCGGTTAATGTATTTTTGTATGTCGTCACCCACTTTTTCGTTCTCAGCAAGTGTGGCGATACGTCGTTCTGCGCGTCGGCAAACGGTGCGTGCCACATGGGCTTGAGCTGCTGCCGTCGTTCCTCCAGGGAGAATGAACCCCTGTCGTTCTGGCAATAAACTCATCATGCGGTCTACCTCTTCTTCAAGAAACTCGATCTCGCCTTCTGCCAGAAATGCTGAAGGGTAGAGTGGTGTCTGACTTTGGTCGGTGGCTAAATGGGTACATACGTTGAACAGGTTGTTTTGTATCCGTATCAGATTCTGACGGTTGGTGCCTTCTGGCAGCAGACTCACCAAAAGCCCAAGGTGGGCACTCAGTTCGTCTACTGTGCCGTAAGCTTCCAACCGAGGTGAGCTTTTGCTGATTCTCACACCTCCTACAAGGCTTGTCGTTCCTTTGTCACCCGTTCGGGTGTACACTTTTGTTATTTTCATAGCTAAATTAAAAGTTAATGATATAATGCTGTTTTGTACGTTTCTTGTCAAACATCACAAGACCGCAGTAATAGAGGTCGAAGGTGATGCTGGTGTGCTCGTCAGCTACGATTTCATGCCATGCTTCCTTGTTACGCCAGATGTCTTCTAATATGAGAATCGTTTGGGCGTCCACCTTATTATATAAAAGAGCCAGTTGTTCGCGCCAGTTGTTTCCCAGCTTCATACATACCAGCTGATTGCTGTCGCCGAATGTGGATTTTTTGCAGCCTGCCTGAAGATACTCCTGATAGCAGTTGCTGGTAATAACCTCTGGCTGTCTCCAGTTAGACAGGCGAAAATGGAGTCGCCCCAGTTTTTGTGTCAGCCAGTCGTCGTTTTTCCCAAGCTGAGTGTACTGATAGTAGGGCCAATGCTCATTGATGACATATCGGACCAGCCAATAGTCAGCAGGCGACTGGATGCCGAAACCTCGGCAGTGCCCTATGCGCCTTATCCAGACGAGCAACCCCTTTAGACGATTCATTTCGAGTACAAAGGTAGTAAATACATTCGATACATACAAGAAAATGGTACTCTTTTTGCTGTTGGGCAATAAAATGAGCTGTTTGTACGTTATAATGAATGGTATGCAATGGACGGACAGAATCAGACAAGTTAAGATCCTACTGGTCATCTCGGCTATCGTGATAGCCGTGGTGTCGTTGCTGGTGTCGCATTACTTGGTGCGGGACCTGCAGCGTGAAGAGCGTGCCAAGATGGTTACTTGGGCTGAGGCCCTGCAGGCGCTGAACAATGCCGATGAGACGACAGACCTGACCTTAGTGCTGAATGTGATACAGTCGAACAATACGATTCCCGTTATTGTGATGAATGCCGACGGTACTGTGACCGACTGCAGGAACATTGATATAGGCAGCCAGGACTCGGCAGATTTCGTGGCTCGATATGGCCAGCGGATGTATCAGGCAGGCGACTATATCAAGATTGAATATGGCGATTCGGCTGACTACCAGCTGGTATGCTACGACGAGTCGACGATGCTGAAGCGGCTGACGCAGTGGCCCTACGTGCAGTTGGGCATTGTGATGATCTTTGTTGTGGTGGCCATCTTTGCCCTGCTGTCGTCAAAGAAGGCGGAGCAGAATAAGGTGTGGGTGGGACTGTCGAAGGAAACTGCCCATCAGTTGGGTACACCTATTTCAAGTCTGATGGCCTGGGTGGAGATTCTGAAGGAAAACTATCCACAGGATGACCTGATACCTGAGATGGATAAGGACGTAAAACGCCTGGAACGAATTGCTGAACGTTTTTCGAAGATAGGTTCACTTCCAGAGCCTGTGGATGCCTCGATGAACGAGGTGCTGGCACATGTGGTAGACTATATGGACCGTCGTACATCGAAGAAGGTAGAGATGGTACGCCAGTTGCCTGACCATGATGTGGTGGTGAGGATGAATGCTTCGCTTTTCGAATGGGTGATTGAGAACCTGTGCAAGAACGCTGTCGACGCGATGGAAGGCTCTGGCCGCATTGTCCTGACGCTGATAGAAGAGCCGGAGCGTGTGGTCATTGAAGTTTCCGATAACGGTAAGGGCATTCGCAAGAAGGATTTGAACAACGTCTTTACGCCAGGCTTCACGACAAAGAAGCGAGGATGGGGACTCGGACTGTCGCTGGCTAAGCGCATTGTGGAAGAATACCACAAGGGACGAATCTATGTGAAATCGTCGGAAGTCGGCAAAGGAACAACGTTCCGTATAGAGTTGAAAAAATAAAAAAATAAGGGAAATATTTGGCTATTTCCTCATTTCTTTGTACCTTTGCAGCCCGAAAAGTGTGTATATGTGTAGTTTAGAGCGTTTTAAGATAGATTTGAAAGGCCTGACAGCCGAGGTGACAACCTTGGAATACGACTTGGATAATGGTTTCTTTAGCGCCTTGGACCAGACGGAAGTGGAAAGCGGAACGTTGCATGTGTCGCTGTCTATACGCAAGGCATCCGGCTTTTTTGAGTTTCAGTTCCATACCGTCGGCACTGTATACATTACGTGCGACCGCTGTCTCGACCTGATGGAGCAGCCGATAGAGACTGACAACCATCTGGTGGTAAAGTTCGGAAGCACCAACTCAGAGGATGATGATACCGTGATTGTGGATGAGAACGAAGGAATACTCGACACGTCATGGTTCATTTATGAGTTTATAGCATTGGCCATACCCATCCAGCATGTGCACGCAACTGGTAAGTGCAATCCTGCTATGACGAAGGCTCTGGAAGAGCTGTCAGCCGACCGAAGCGGTGATGAGGAGTCCAGCCAGGCTATTGACCCCCGCTGGGAGAAATTGAAGAATTTAAAGGTTTAAAATTAAAAAGGTAACAGAATTATGGCACATCCTAAAAGAAGACAATCAAAGACTCGTACCCTGAAGCGTCGTACTCATGACAAGGCAGTAGCTCCTACGTTGGCAGTATGCCCCAACTGCGGTGCTTACTATGTGTATCACACAGTATGCCCCACTTGTGGTTACTACCGCGGTAAGGTTGCTATCAAGAAAGAGGACGAAGTAGCTGAATAATGAGCAAAATCAACGCGATTATCACTGGCGTTGGCGGTTACGTGCCTGACTATGTCCTCACCAATGAGGAATTGTCGCGCATGGTGGATACCAACGATGAGTGGATTATGACGCGTGTGGGCATCAAGGAGCGCCGTATTCTGGTTGAGGAAGGTCTCGGTACCAGCTATATGGCGCGAAAGGCTGCCAAGCAGCTTATTCAGAAAACGGGTGTTGACCCCGATACGATTGATGCTCTTATCGTTGCCACTTCAACCGCCGACTACCAATTTCCGTCGACAGCCAGTATCGTTTTGGGAAAGATAGGCCTGAAGAACGCTTTTGCGTTTGACTTCTGGGGAGCCTGCTGTGGTTTCCTCTTTGCATTGGATCAGGCTTCCATGATGATTCAGAGCGGCCGACTGAAGAAGGTTATCGTCATCGGTGCCGACAAGATGTCGTCAATCGTCGACTATAAGGATCGTCAGACGTGTCCGTTGTTTGGTGACGGTGCTGCTGCGGTACTATTGGAGGCTACCGAAGAAGATAACATCGGCTTGATGGATTCTTATCTTCGTTGCGACGGCAAAGGCTTGCCCTTCCTCCACATGAAGGCTGGAGGCTCTGTCAGTCCCGCCAGTCACTTCACGGTAGATCACCGTTTGCATTTCCTGTATCAGGAGGGACGCACGGTTTTCCGCTATGCGGTGACAAATATGAGCGATGACTGTGCAATGGTTGCTGAACGAAACGGTTTGGACAAGACCAACATCCAGTGGATTATCCCTCACCAGGCCAATATGCGTATCATTGAAGCAGTGGCCAAACGACTGGAGGTCCCGATGGAGCGGGTGATTGTCAACATCGAGCATCGTGGTAACACCTCTGCTGCATCGATACCGCTGGCTATGTGGGAGAATGAAGAACGGCTGAAGAAAGGTGACAATATGTTGCTTACCGCCTTTGGTGCTGGCTTCGTCCACGGCGCAATCTATTACAAGTGGGCTTACGACGCAGGCGAAAAGTGAAGAGTAAAAATGAAGAATGATGCATAAAGCAGGATTCGTAAATATCGTTGGAAATCCCAATGTAGGTAAAAGTACGCTCATGAACCAGTTGGTTGGTGAGCGTATTTCGATTGCAACCTTTAAGGCGCAGACTACCCGTCATCGCATTATGGGTATCGTTAATACGCCTGACATGCAGATAGTTTTCTCTGACACTCCAGGCGTGCTGAAACCTAACTACAAACTGCAGGAGTCGATGCTCGCCTTCTCGGAGTCGGCATTGACAGATGCCGACATTCTGCTCTACGTCACCGACGTGGTGGAGAACCCTGAGAAGAACATGGAGTTCCTGGAGAAGGTGCAGAAAATGCAGATTCCCGTCATCCTGCTGATCAATAAAATTGATGAGCTAAAGGCCTCCCCAAGCCCCTCCAAAGGAGGGGATGTTGAGCTACCTCAAAAAGGGAGGAGAGCATCTTCTGGTAAACAGACACCCCCTCCTTCGGAGGGGCTTGGGGAGGCTCTTGCCCGTATCGTCGACCGCTGGCACTCCCTCCTTCCCAATGCCGAGATCCTGCCCATCTCAGCTAAGAACAAGTTCGGAGTTGACATATTATTGAAGCGTATTCAAGAGTTGCTGCCAGAGAGTCCGGCGTTCTTCGACAAGGATCAGCTGACAGACAAGCCTGCCCGCTTCTTTGTGTCGGAGATTATCCGTGAGAAGATTCTCCTTTACTATGACAAGGAGATTCCCTATTCGGTAGAGGTGGTGGTAGAGCGTTTCAAGGAGGATGACCAAAAGATACACATCAATGCCGTTATCTATGTGGAACGTGACTCTCAGAAGGGCATCATCATCGGCCATCAGGGTGTGGCTTTGAAGAAGGTCTCAACCGAGGCCCGCAAGGCTTTGGAGAAGTTCTTCGATAAGCACATCTTCCTTGAGGTGTTTGTGAAGGTCGATAAGGACTGGCGCTCGTCACAGCGCGAACTCGACAATTTTGGATATAACCCGGAATGAACAACATAAAAAAGCTTATGAAAAGACTAATGACTTTTATTGCAGCCATCCTGTTGACGACTGTCGCAGCTATGGCACAACATGAAGAGGGCGACTTTACAGTTCAGCCCAAGGTAGGCTTGAACATTGCTACGCTCTCTGATGCCGACAAGGCCATTACTGACCTGCATTTCGGCATTGAGGCTGAGTATATGGTTACTGACAACTTTAGTCTGGGCCTTGGTGCCATTCTGTCGAATCAGGGTGCCAAGTATGACTACTATGACTTGGATAACGAGAGATACAAGTACACGGTCGACTTGGACTATGTGCATGTGCCCGTTCTTGCCAGCTTTTATGTGCTGCCAGGACTGGCCGTGAAAGCCGGTGTGCAGCCAGGCTTCAAGATGCGGGCCAAGGCAAAGTTCGACGATAGAACCATTGATCTGGATGAACTGTACAAGCTGGGAAGCGAGTTGGCAGGTGAAGACATCAAGGTCAGCAAGTTTGACCTTTCCATTCCCGTAGGCATTTCCTACGAATACAAGAACATAGTCCTTGACGCACGCTATAACTGGGGACTTCTCAAAGTTATGAATGTGGGCGATGCCTTCTATAACCGGTGTTTCATGCTGTCGTTGGGCTACAAATTAGAGTTAGGAGATTAAAGGAGGAACAGATATATGGGTAATTTAGTAGCCATCGTTGGCCGTCCGAATGTCGGTAAGTCAACATTGTTTAACCGCCTCACCAACTCTCGTCAGGCCATCGTCAGCGACGAGGCCGGTACCACTCGTGACCGTCAGTACGGCAAATGCGAATGGTGCGGACGCGAGTTCTCTGTCGTCGATACGGGTGGCTGGGTGGTCAACTCAGACGATATTTTTGAAGAAGAAATCCGTAAGCAAGTGCTTGTTGCTACAGAGGAAGCCGACCTCGTTCTCTTTCTCTGCGACATCAAGAACGGTGTCACCGACTGGGATATGGACGTAGCGCAGATTCTGCGTCGTGCTAAACTGCCTGTTATCCTTGTGGCTAACAAGGCAGACGACGGTAAGGACCTGTATTATCAGTACGATTTCTTTAAGCTTGGACTGGGTGAGCCTTACTGCATCAGCGCCGCTACAGGCAGCGGTACTGGCGACTTGCTCGATAAGGTACTGGCGACCCTTCCTGAGAAATCGAAGGACGACGCGGAGGATGGTATTCCCCGTTTTGCCGTTGTCGGCCGTCCTAATGCCGGCAAGTCGAGCATCATTAATGCCTTTATCGGCGAGGATCGCCACATTGTGACGGAGATAGCCGGCACTACCCGTGACTCCATCTACACCCGTTACGATAAGTTCGGCTTCGATTTCTACTTAGTTGACACAGCCGGAATCCGTCGTAAGAATAAGGTGTCGGAGGATTTGGAGTTCTATTCCGTCATGCGTTCCATTCGTGCCATCGAGAATTCGGATGTCTGCATCCTGATGCTTGATGCTACGCGAGGCATTGAGGCGCAGGATATGAATATCTTCCAGCTGATACAGAAGAACAATAAATCCCTTGTGGTGGTCGTGAACAAGTGGGACCTTGTCGAGGATAAGTCTCAGGTTGTCATCAAGACCTTTGAGACGGCTATCCGTGAAAGGATGGCTCCATTCGTGGACTTCCCGATCATCTTTGCCTCGGCGCTTACCAAACAGCGTATTTTCAAGGTGCTTGAAACGGCTAAGGAAGTTTATCTGAACCGAAAAGTCCGCATAGGAACAACCAAGCTGAACGAGGTGATGCTGCCGCTCATCGAGGCCACGCCGCCGCCCTCAGTCAAGGGTAAGTACATCAAGATCAAGTACGTCTCCCAGGTTCCCGACACGCAGATCCCTACCTTTGTGTTCTATGCAAACCTGCCGCAGTATGTCAAGGAGCCTTACAAGCGTTTCCTTGAGAACAAGATTCGCGAGAATTGGACACTTACCGGCTCCCCCATCAACGTGTTTATCCGTCAGAAGTGATGAAACACATTTGGGTGATAGCACTTATAATTGGCTTAATGGCCTGTTCTTCGGAAATAACTCCAGAGGAACAGGCTTCTTTGGCTGCTAAGGGCTATTACGCCCATCTCGTTGCAGGAGAGTATGAAAAGTTCTTAGAGGGGAAGTTAGGAGGAGATAGTCTGCCTGATGACTATCGTGAGCAATTGCTGACGGGTTACAGGCAATTCATGGCTCAGCAGGAGCGTGCCCACAAGGGCATCCGTGAGGTTCGTGTCTCTAACGCCAAGACAGATTCGCTGGCGGGTTATACGAGTGTTTTTCTGATTTTGTGCTACGGCGATTCCATAGACGAGGAAATTGTTGTCCCGATGGTGAATCACCAAGGCCGTTGGCGAATGAAGTAGCACTTGTATCATCGCATGACATGAAGCGCATAAGGTCGTTGTTTTTGAAAGTGACAGCTACTGTAGCTGTTTTAACGGTGGTACTGCTGGCTGTTCTGGCGGTTCTGCTCAATACGTCTTACGTGCAGAATCGAGTGATGAAGTATGCCACCGAGCTGCTGGCGGGAAAATTAGGAACGAAAGTTGTCGTTGATAGTGTCGACATAAGTGTCATGAGACGCCACGTGGCGTTGTGCGGATTGACCATCGAAGACCAGCAGCAGCGCCAAATGCTTCAGATGGAACGTCTGGAGGTAAAGCTGCAGTTGCGACCTTTGCTTCATCGAAAGCTGAAGGTTACTGAGGCTGGAATTTCAGGCGTTGACGCATGGATTGTGAAACCATCGAAAGATTCTGTTGCCAACTTCCAGTTCCTGATTGATGCGTTCAAAAAGGAAAAGCCTGCGTCGGCCGCTGATACTACAGCGACAAAAGGTCGTCAGCTGTCGCTCGATGTGCGTCGGCTGCTGTTAGACGACGTTCATGTGAAGTATAACGATACGGATATGAGTGTGGAGCATGCCGAGTGGGATGCTGATGACGATGACTATGTGGCTGTTGTCAGTACGGAGGGCCTTCACTTTGTGACAGACAACCACAAGCCTCGAAAGAACAGCGGCAAACCACATCGCGGGTTCTTCGACCCTGGTCATCTGGATGTTACGGCCAGCTTGCGCCTTTACATCCACGAGATGTCGAACGACACGCTGGTGGCAGACCTGTCTGATTGCCACGCTACCGACTCCGTAACGGGTATCGACATCCGCAATCTGAGCACCCGGATATCGGCTAATCGTCGGGAAATAAATCTCAGCGACTTGTCAATACAACAGGGAAATACGACGCTTCACGTTGCCGACGCCCATATTGTGCTGCCAGGTAAGGACGCGACTCTATCGTATACCACAGGCCAGATTAAGGGGCATGCTGTTCTTCACGACATTGCCAGACCGTTTGCGCCTGTGCTTGACAAGTTCAAGGTGCCGCT
Organism: uncultured Prevotellaceae bacterium; assembly: GCA_902794405.1. Taxonomy (GTDB): domain Bacteria; phylum Bacteroidota; class Bacteroidia; order Bacteroidales; family Bacteroidaceae; genus Prevotella. The sequence continues at coordinate 44,255 of CADBHI010000004.1, read as the reverse complement.
CAACCTGAGTCTCACAATGGCAGGTTCAGCCCAGCGCATAGCTTTCAATGATGTGGTTGTAGCTACCGACGATAACCTTCTGATGGTTGGTGCTCATGGCCTCATTACCGATCTGAACGATAAGGAGAAGCTGAAAGTGAGTTTCCATGTGAAGGAGATGAACGCCAAGCGTGGAATGGCAGAGAAGATTATCAGGCAGTTTCCTGTGAAGCGCCTGATGATGAAGCAGCTGAATGCATTGGGAACCATCCGCTACAAAGGCGATTTTACCGTGTTTCGTAAGCGTGAGGAGTTTTTTGGAGTGCTGCGGACAGCACCAGGAAACCTGAACTTCCGTTTTGCCGTCGACGGTGTTCGTAACTACGTGAGCGGTCGCGTCAATACGCCCTCTTTTGATATAGCCAAAGCTATGGATATGAAGAACTTAGGGCCGGTAGTCTGTACGGCAGACTTTTCGATAGACATTTCCAAACAGCGTACGGCAGCCATGCGTCGCCAATATGGCGGCAAACTGCCCATTGGCTCCGTCAACGCACAGATTGAAGACTGTAGCTTTAAGAAAATCCACTTCAGGAACCTGCTGATGAACATCAACAGCAATGGCGCCATTGCTATGGGTGACCTGACGAAGCTTGGCAAGTGGCGCGACCTGTATTGCTCGTTCTCTTTCACCAATACCGATCAGATGCAAAAGCTCAAAATCATGAAGCCTGGCATCAAATTCCACAAGAAGGTGAAATTGCCCAAGAAGTCCAAGAACAAATAAGCTGACTGCTAAATCTTGATGCCGTTGGCCAGCACGGCTTCGCGCATCTTCTTCTGCAGGTTGCTGGCGAAGATAAAGTCTGTGAGCCGTGTGTTTTTCGACTCCATAATCTCGCTACTCACCCCCTGCCACTCCTTGTGTCCTTCATAAATGAAGATAATGTTCTCGCCAATGCCCATAACGGAGTTCATGTCATGAGTGTTGATGATGGTAGTCATGCCGAACTCTCGCGTAATGCCGTGCAGCAGTTCGTCGATGACGAGGCTGGTTTTGGGGTCAAGTCCTGAGTTGGGCTCGTCGCAGAACAAGTACTTGGGGTTCATGACAATAGCTCGGGCAATGGCCACACGCTTCTGCATACCACCGCTTATTTCGCCAGGAAACTTCTTCTCTGCTCCAATCAGATTGACGCGTTCAAGGCACTCCAAGGCTCGTTTCTCACGTTCGCGGAGCGTCATTGTCGAGAACATGTCGAGCGGGAACATGACGTTCTCAAGGACGGTGAGCGAGTCGAACAGGGCTGCCGACTGGAATATCATGCCCATCTCGCGGCGCATGTCCACCTTTTCTTTCTTTGACATGGCCACGAAGTCGCGCCCGTCGTAGAGTATTTGTCCGCTGGTGGGATTGAGCAGGCCAACGAGGTTTTTCATCAGTACCGTCTTTCCGCTGCCGCTCTGGCCAATGATGAGGTTGGTCTTCCCGTCCTCAAACATGGTGCAGATGTCTTTCAGTACGGCTTTGTCATCAAATGACTTGTTCAGATGTTTTACTTCAATCATGACAACAATTGCGTTAGGAATACATCGCTGAACAGAATCAGCACACTTGAGGTGACGACGGCATCGGTAGAGGCCTTGCCCACTTCGACGGAACCACCTTCGACCGTATAGCCGCAGTAGGCAGGAACGCTCGAAATGATGAAGGCAAAGAATTGGCTCTTGATGATAGACATCCACATGAACCAGGGAATGAAATTGTGCTGCAGGCCTAACGTCAGGTCGTCGGGGGGCATGATGTGCCCGATATAGGCTGTGGCGTAGGCGCCAACGATGCCCATTCCGCTGGAGAATATAACCAGGAAGGGCATGATGGTGAGCAACCCCAGAATCTTAGGAAGAATCAGGTAACAGGCGGAGTTCACACCCATGATGTCAAGTGCGTCTATCTGCTGTGTCACCCGCATGGTGCCTAACTCTGAGGCAATGTTACTGCCAACCTTACCTGCCAGTATCAGACACATGATGCTGCTTGAGAACTCCAGCAGCATGATCTCGCGAGTAGTGTAGCCAGCTACCCAGCGTGGCATCCACGGCGACTCGATATTCACCTTCATCTGAATGCAGATGACTGCTCCGATGAAAAACGAGATAAGCAGCACGATGCCGATGGAGTTGACGCCCAGTTGCGACATCTCCTTGACATACTGTTTCCAGAACATTCTCATGCGCTCAGGGACAGAAAAGGTGCGTCCCATGAGCATGACGTAACGACCAAAGGTGGTCAGCCATTTATGCAGCAGCATTGCTAATTCTTCTGTTTCGGGTGCAAAGGTACAAAATTATTGATAATTCTTCGCAAGCAAAGCGAATTTTATTCGACTGGACAATTGATAATTGAGTTTTTTTCGTATCTTTGCACCCAAATTGCGGAATTATGGAAGAAGAAAGCATCGTTCTTCGTGCTGAAGGACTTGTCAAACGTTACGGAAAGCGTACGGTGGTGAACGACGTCAACTTCGACGTGCGTCAGGGTGAGATCGTGGGTCTGTTAGGGCCTAACGGTGCCGGAAAAACCACCTCTTTCTATATGACGACGGGTTTGATTGTGCCTAATGGCGGTCATATTTACTTAGGCGACCAGGAAGTGACCGACTTCCCCGTCTACAAGCGTGCCCGTGCCGGCATCGGCTATTTGGCGCAGGAGGCTTCTGTGTTCCGTAAAATGTCGGTAGAGGACAATATCCTCTCTGTGCTTGAAATGACTGGCAAGCCCCGTGACTACCAGCTAAACAAGCTGGAGGAGCTGATTAAGGAGTTCCGACTCACTAAGGTGCGCAAGAACTTGGGCGACCAGCTCTCTGGTGGTGAGCGCCGTCGTACGGAAATTGCCCGTTGCCTGGCCATTGAGCCAAAGTTCATCATGCTCGACGAACCCTTCGCTGGTGTGGACCCCATTGCCGTTGAAGACATCCAGCACATAGTTTGGCGACTGAAATACCGCAACATCGGCATCCTCATTACCGACCATAATGTTCACGAGACGCTGAACATTACCGACCGCGCCTACCTGTTGTTCGAGGGACGCATTCTTTTCAAAGGCAAGCCAGAGGAGCTTGCACAGAACCCGATTGTAAAAGAAAAATACCTCGGATCTAACTTCGTTCTACAAAAGAAGGACTTTCAATTGCTCGACGAGGAGAAACGTCGTAGAGAGGCTGAGGAAGAGGCACTTACGTAAAGAACAGAATTTCTTGAAATTTTGCCCGGAGCAAACTTGGACTTTACTCCGGGCAAACTCCGAGTTTAGTCCGGGCAAACTCCGAGTTTGCTCCGACTAAAATACTAATTTGCTCCCGGCTATCCTTTTCCTTGCCCGAAAATGTCATGAAAATTCCGAATGCGCAACAGGCTGACGTGGCTGTCCTGAGGATGAGGCCATGTCGCCTCAAAATGATAATAAATAATAATTTATTTGGCGATTCGCCCATTTTTGTGTACCTTTGCAGCCCAAAATTTGCTTAATATAAATAAGGTATAAGAAGACAATGAACATTACGTTTGAGAACCCCGACAAAATCAATGGCCAGCTGACCATTACTGTTGAGAAGGAAGACTATCAGGAACAGGTCGAGAAGACCCTGAAGAATTATCGTAAGCGTGCCCAGGTGCCCGGTTTCCGTCCTGGTATGGTGCCTATGGGTATGATTAAGAAGCAGTATGGTACTGCTGTGAAGGTTGAGGAAATTAACCGTCTGTTAGGCGACAAGCTGATGGAGTATATCCGCGAGAATAAGATTCAGATGCTCGGCGAGCCTCTGCCCAGTGAGAAACAGGAACCCCAGGATTTGGAACAGGATGGCCCTTTCACCTTCATGTTCGACATTGCTGTTGCTCCCGAATTCAAGGCAGAGCTTACAGGACGCGACAAGGTGGACTACTATACCATTACCGTTGACGACAAACTCATTGACCAGCAGGTGCAGATGTATGCCTCTCAGGGTGGTGAGTTCGTCAAGGCCGACGTTTTCAGCGGCAATGATACGCTGACAGGTGACCTGCGCCAGCTTGATAAGAAGGGTAATACCCTGGAGGGTGGCATCACCACCGAGAGTGGCATGATTATGCCTGCCTACATCAAGGACGAGGCACAGAAGAAGCTTTTCGACGGCTGCAAGCCTGGCGATATCATTACCTTCAACCCCAAGAAGGCCTATCCCGACAACGATGCTGAGGTAGCTGCCTTGCTGAAGGTTGACAAGGAGCAGGTGAAAGATTTGGACAGCGATTTCAGTTATCAGGTAACAGAGATTCGTCACTTCCAGCCCGCTGAGGTCAATCAGCAGCTCTTCGACCGCGTGTTTGGTGAGGGTACAGTCACCGACGAGAAGAGCTTCCGTCAGAAGATTGCCGACTCGCTCCAGGCTCAGCTCGTTCAGAACAGCGACTATAAGTTCCTGCTCGATATTCGTGCCCACATGGAAAAGAAGGTTGGTAAGCTGGAGTTCCCCGAGGCTCTGCTGAAGCGCGTTATGCTGCAGAACAACAAGGACAAGGGTGCCGACTTCGTTGAGAAGAATTTCGAGGGCAGCATCAATGAGCTGAAGTGGCACCTGATCAAGGAGCAGCTTGTCGCTGCACAGGAGATCAAGGTTGAAGAAGCCGATCTGAAGGCTGTGGCCAAGGAAGTTGTTCGTCAGCAGTTTGCACAGTATGGTATGGCCAATGTTCCTGAGGACGTGCTGGAGCAGTATGCCGATGAGCAGATGAAGAAGCGTGAGAACCTCGACAACTATGTTGATCGTGCCGTTGACCAGAAGCTGATGGAGAAGTTGAAGACGGTGGTAAAACTGAACGAAAAGAAGGTTACCTTGGACGAATTCAACAAAATGATGCAGGAAAAAAGTTAATTTCCGCAAAAATAACTGCCTTTAAGTAAGGTTATCGACTTTTTTTTATTATCTTTGTGTCTCACTTTGATAATAAAAGGTCGATAACCTTTGTTTGTTGTAAGAAAAATATGAACGATTTTAGAAAATACGCTACAAAGCACTTGGGAATGGACGGACTGGCACTTGACGACGTCATGCGTGTGCAGTCCCAGTATTTGAACCCTTATATTCTGGAGGAACGTCAGCTGAACGTGACTCAGATGGACGTGTACTCACGACTGATGATGGACCGCATCATCTTCCTCGGTACACAGATTGACGATTACACAGCCAATACGCTACAGGCTCAGTTGCTTTATCTGGACTCTGTGGACTCTGGCAAGGACATAGCCCTTTACATCAACTCACCTGGCGGTAGTGTGACAGCAGGACTGGGTATCTATGATACCATGCAGTTTATCTCATCCGATGTGGCTACTATCTGTACGGGAATGGCCGCCTCGATGGCTGCCGTGCTGCTCGTGGCCGGACAGGAAGGAAAGCGTCAGGCATTGCCTCATAGCCGTGTGATGATTCACCAGCCTTTAGGCGGTGTGCAGGGTCAGGCCAGCGATATTGAGATTGAGGCCAAGGAGATCCTGAAGTTCAAGAAGGAACTGTATACGATTATCTCTGAACATTCGCACACGCCTTATGAAAAGGTTTATGCCGATTCTGACCGAAACTACTGGATGACGGCTGAGGAAGCTAAGGAATACGGCATGATTGACCAGGTGCTAACAAGGAAATAGGATTAGGAGTACTGAGTTGATGAAAAAAACATGTAGCTTCTGTGGAAGAAGCGATAGGGAAGTGTCACTTCTGATTACAGGTATCAGCGGCTATATCTGTGAGGATTGTGCCCAGCAGGCATACAAGATTGTGTTGGAGCAGCAGAAACAGAATGGAACACCGAGCAAAAAAACGGGAAAGGCAAAACCGACTCCTAAGCCCAAGGAGATTAAGGACTATCTGGATCAGTATGTCATAGGTCAGGATGAGGCAAAGCGATACCTGTCGGTGGCTGTCTACAACCACTATAAAAGGCTACAGCAGCCTGAGGACGAGAATGGTGTGGAGATTGAGAAGTCTAACATCATCATGGTGGGCTCTACAGGTACGGGAAAAACCCTGTTGGCCAGGACGATAGCCCGTTTGTTGGACGTGCCGTTCACCATTGTCGATGCCACGGTATTTACTGAGGCCGGCTATGTGGGTGAGGACGTGGAGAGCATCCTGACACGACTGTTACAAGTGGCCGACTATGATGTGGAAGCCACACAGCGCGGCATCGTCTTCATTGACGAGATTGACAAGATAGCACGTAAGAGTGATAATCCCTCCATCACCCGTGACGTCAGCGGAGAGGGTGTGCAGCAGGGACTTCTGAAACTGTTGGAAGGCACTACGGTCAACGTTCCGCCCAAGGGTGGGCGCAAGCATCCTGACCAGGAGTACATTGCGGTGGATACGCGCAATATTCTCTTTATATGTGGTGGTGCCTTCGACGGAATTGAACGGAAGATTGCACAGCGGTTGAATACACATGTAGTGGGCTATAACTCTGTGCAGAATGTCCGAAAAATTGACAAGGAGGATTTGATGAGATATGTGTCGCCTCAGGACTTGAAGTCGTTCGGGCTGATACCAGAGATCATTGGCCGACTGCCAGTACTGACCTATCTGAATCCTCTCGACCGTGCTGCCTTGGAACGTATTTTGGTCGAACCAAAGAATTCGCTTATCAGGCAGTATAAGAAGCTTTTCGAAATGGACGGCATTGACCTGACGTTCGATAAGGATGCGTTGGAACTGATGGTTGACAAAGCCGTAGAGTATAAATTGGGAGCACGAGGATTGCGTTCCATCGTTGAGAATATCATGATGGATGCTATGTTCGAGGTTCCGTCAAAGAAAGTAAAGAAATTTGTAGTCACCCGCGAGTATGCGGGACAGCAGCTTGAGCAGTCTCATCTGCAGGCAGGCTGACAAGGAGGAATATTGAAAGAAGGAAGCCTATATGACCAAAAAGACTAATCTGACAGAAGCCCTGAAGAAGTACTTCGGCTTCGACACGTTTAAAGGAGACCAGCAGGCCATCGTGCAGAATGTGCTTGACGGTAAGGACACGTTCGTACTTATGCCAACTGGTGGCGGTAAGTCGCTGTGCTATCAGCTGCCTTCGCTGCTGATGGAGGGTGTTGCCATTGTTATCTCACCGCTGATAGCCCTGATGAAGAATCAGGTGGATGTTATCTCGCAGATGAGTGAGCATGAGGGAACGGCTCATTACCTGAACTCCTCGCTCAACAAGGCAGCCATCGATCAGGTGAAGGCTGACGTCAAGGCTGGTATCACCAAACTGCTGTATGTGGCACCTGAATCGCTGACAAAGGAGGATAACGTGGAGTTCCTGCGGACGGTAAAGATCTCGTTTTATGCCATCGACGAGGCCCATTGTATTTCGGAATGGGGACATGACTTCAGGCCTGAGTATCGTCGTATTCGTCCTATCATTAATGAAATAGGTGTGGCGCCTGTGATAGCGTTGACGGCTACGGCAACTGACAAGGTGCGTACCGATATCAAGAAGAACCTGGGCATTCTCGATGCGACGGAGTTCAAGTCATCGTTCAACCGTCCCAACCTCTATTATGAAGTACGGCCGAAGACGAAGGACATTGACAAGGATATTATCAAGTTCATCAAGCAGCACCCAGGAAAGAGCGGCATCATCTATTGCCTTTCAAGAAAGAAGGTGGAGGAGCTGGCAGAGATACTGCGTGCCAACGACATTAAGGCGCTGGCTTATCACGCCGGACTTGACTCTGTGACCCGTGCCGAGACCCAGGACAAGTTCCTGATGCAGGACATTGACGTGATTGTAGCTACCATTGCCTTTGGTATGGGCATTGATAAGCCTGACGTTCGCTTCGTCATTCATTACGATATTCCGAAGTCGTTGGAGGGCTATTATCAGGAGACAGGTCGTGCTGGTCGCGATGGTCGCGAGGGTATCTGTCTGGCTTTCTATAGCTATAAGGACCTGCGCAAGCTCGACAAGTTCATGGAGGGTAAGCCTGTTGCTGAACAGGATATTGGCCGCCAGTTGCTACAGGAGACGGCCGCCTATGCTGAGACATCGGTTTGTCGTCGTAAGATGTTGCTTCACTATTTTGGTGAGATTTATGACAAAGAAAACTGTCATAACTGCGATAACTGCCTGCATCCGAAGACGAAGATTGAGGCCAAGGATTTGTTGGTACTGACACTGAAAGTGATTCTGGCTGTCAAGGAGAATTTCCGCTCCGACTATATCGAGGATTTCCTTATTGGTCGCGAGACGGAGGAAATCATTGCCCATAAGCATCAGGACCATGAACTCTTTGGCGCAGGTGAGGATGCCGACGAGAAACTCTGGAGTCCAGTCATTCGTCAGGCACTGATTGCTGGTTATCTGAAGAAGGACGTTGAGAACTACGGTCTGCTGAAACTCACATCGGCAGGCAAAAAATATCTAAAGTCGCCCCAGTCTTTCATGATTGTCAAGGATCATGAATATAGTGAAGATCCTGACAGTGTGGAAGCTTCTGATGGTGGCACGAGTGCCTTGGATCCGATGCTGAGCCGCATGCTGACTGATCTCCGTAAGAAGGTGTCAAAGCGTATGGAGCGTCCGCCGTACGTCATTTTCCAGGATGTGTCGCTCGAACAAATGGCAACAGAATATCCTGTCACGCTTGAGGAACTGAAGAGCATTCAGGGCGTGGGCGAGGGCAAGGTGAAACAACCTTACGCCAAGGAGTTTGTTGACCTGATTAAACGCTATTGTGAGGATAACAATATCACCCGACAGGCTGATCTCCGCGTCCGTACGGTGGCTAAGAAATCGTTGCTAAAAGTAAAGATAATTCAGAATATTGACCGCCAGATAGCTCTCGATGATATCGCTAATGCTCAGAACATCGATTTCGACGAGCTCCTTGATGAAGTAGAAGCTATTGTGTATAGTGGTACGAAACTCAATATTGACTATTTCCTCGAAGAGGTGATAGACGAGGAACGAATCGATGAAATCTATGATTATTTTGCCGATTCGGAAACCGATGACCTCGAAGCGGCTATTCAGGAATTGGGTGGTGATGAGGACGAAATTCGTCTCGTACGTATCAAGTTCATCTCTGATATGGCGAACTAAGAAAAGTGAAAAGTGAAAAAATCTCTAATTTTTCACTTTTCACACTTTACTTTTCCCTTATTTTTTGTACCTTTGCACGCAATATATAAAGAAAGGTACTAATTATGGCTTCATTTATTGCAGACAAGATTGTGATGGACGGCCTGACGTTCGACGACGTCCTCCTCATTCCCGCTTATTCGGAAGTACTGCCCAAGACGGTAGAGTTGAAAACCCGCTTCTCGCGTAACATCGCCCTAAATGTCCCGTTTGTCACGGCGGCTATGGATACTGTGACCGAGAGTCAGATGGCTATTGCCATTGCTCGTGAAGGCGGTATCGGTGTGATTCATAAGAATATGTCTATTGAGAACCAGGCCCGTGAAGTGGCTATCGTTAAGCGTGCTGAAAATGGTATGATCTATGACCCGATTACCATTCCTCTTGGTTCGACGGTAGCCCAGGCTCTTGATATCATGGCCGAGTATCATATTGGCGGTATTCCCGTTGTTGATGACGACAAGCGCCTCGTAGGTATTGTGACTAATCGTGACTTGCGCTTTGAGCGTCGTCTTGACCGTCCCGTTGACGAGATTATGTCAAAGGACAATCTGGTTACTACTCACCAGCAGACAGATCTCATGGCAGCAGCCGAGATCCTGCAGAAGAACAAGATTGAGAAGTTGCCTGTCGTTGACAAGGACAACCGGCTTGTAGGACTGATTACCTATAAGGATATTACCAAGGCCAAAGATAAACCCATGGCTTGTAAGGATGAGAAAGGCCGTTTGCGTGTGGCTGCCGGAGTTGGCGTCACAGCAGATACGCTTGACCGTATGCAGGCACTGGTTAACGCCGGCGCAGATGCTATCGTGATTGATACGGCTCATGGCCACTCTAAGGGTGTCATAGAAAAGCTGCGTGAAGCTAAGATGTCGTTCCCCCAGATTGATATCGTAGTCGGCAATATCGCAACGGGCGATGCTGCAAGGATGCTTGCCGAGAATGGTGCCGATGCCGTAAAGGTCGGTATTGGTCCTGGTTCTATTTGTACGACACGTGTGGTGGCTGGTGTTGGTATGCCTCAGTTGTCTGCTATCTACGATGTATACAGCGCACTTCGTGATACCGATGTTCCCATTATTGCTGATGGCGGCCTGCGTTATTCGGGTGATATCGTCAAGGCGTTGGCTGCCGGTGGCTCCAGCGTAATGATGGGCTCGTTGGTTGCTGGTACAGAGGAGTCTCCTGGCGATACCATTATTTATAATGGCCGTAAGTTCAAGAGCTATCGTGGTATGGGCTCGCTTGAGGCAATGGAGCATGGCTCAAAGGACCGTTACTTCCAGGCCGATACGAAAGATGTCAAGAAATTGGTGCCAGAGGGAATCGCTGGTCGTGTGCCTTACAAAGGAACGGTACAGGAGGTTATTTACCAGATGGTAGGCGGTCTGCGTTCCGGTATGGGCTATTGTGGCGCTCCCACCATCGAGGCACTCCATAATGCCAAGTTCACCCGTATTACAAATGCTGGCGTCAATGAGTCGCACCCCCACGATATTACCATTACCAGTGAGGCACCTAACTATTCACGTCCTAATGATTAATATGAAGAAGAATATTCTCGCAGCGCTTCTTTTCATCGCTGCTGTTCCTTTTGCTGCGGCTGCCCCGCAGAAGGATGACCCTGTCATCATGACCGTCAACGGCCAATCCGTCCTCCGCTCGGAGTTTGAGTATAGTTACAACAAGAACAACTCTGAGGGTGTCATCGACAAGAAGTCGGTTGAAGAGTATGTTGATCTCTTCATCAATTATAAATTGAAAGTGGCAGCTGCCCTTGATGCGCATTATGACACGTTGACTTCGTTCAAGCAGGAGTTTGCACAGTATCGTGACCAGCAGGTATTGCCGGCCATGGTAACCGACGATGATATGCTGAAGGAAGCCCACAATATTTATGATAATACGGTTCGTCAGATAGGACCCGACGGTCTTGTACAGGTGGCACATATCTTAATTCGTGTCGACCAGAAAGCTCCTGCCGATGATTTGTCGGCTGCCAAGCAGCGTATTGACTCTGTCTATAATGCCTTGAAGCAGGGTGCAGACTTCGCTGAATTGGCAGGTAAGGTGAGTCAGGACCCCGGTTCTGCCCGTCAGGGCGGCCTGCTGCCTTTTGTCCAGCGCGGACAGCTGGTCAAGGAATTCGAGGAGGTTGCATTTGCCCTGAAGGACGGTGAATTGTCTGAGGTCGTGCAGTCTCCCTATGGCTATCATATCATTCTGAAAAAGGGTCATAAGATGCTGGAGCCTTTCGAGGAACACCGAGAGAGCATCCTGAAGTTCATGGAACAGCGTGGTATACGTGAACGTCTGGCCAAGGCGATGGTTGACACGTTGGTCAGTCAGTCGGACGGCAAGTTAACATCGGATGCCATCATGCGTCAGAAAGCTGATGAGTTGTCGGCAAAAGATGCAGATCTGAAGTATCTTATCCGTGAGTACTACGAAGGTCTGCTGCTTTATGAAATCAGCAATAAGCTGGTTTGGGACAAAGCAGCAAAGGATGAAGCAGGGCTCGCTCAGTATTTCAAGAAGAACAGCAAGAAATATGCTTGGGATGAACCGCGCTTCAAGGGTATGGCCTACCATGTAAAGGATGCTGCCGATGTGGAAGCTGTCAAGCAGTGTGTAAAGAAATTGAAGTTTGAGGACTGGGCAGAGGCGCTCCGCACTACATTCAATAGCGATTCCATTATTCGTATCCGTGTGGAGAAGGGCATCTTCAGAAAGGGCGATAATGCTTTGGTAGATAGTGCCGTCTTCAAGAAAGATACGGTTGTGACCAAGGTGAAAGACTATCCTATTGACGCTGTCTATGGTAAGATTCTGAAGAAAGGACCAGAAGACTATACCGATGTTCGTGGTTTGGTGGTTTCCGACTATCAGGATCAGTTGGAACGGGAATGGGTGGCTGACCTTCGTCGGCGCTATACCTTCAGCGTCAACAATGACGTACTCAAAACAGTCAATAATCACTAACAGATGAAGAAATCATTCGTAACAGCATTGCTCGTAGCCTTTACCATAGCATGGGTCGCCGTCTCTGCGATGCCTGTACCCGTTGTTACTTTGGCAGGGCCGCAGTCTTCCGATTCTGTCGTTGTCAATCCTGCTTCAATCATTGACGAAGTTGTCTGGGTGGTGGGTGACGAAGCTATCCTTAAGAGCGATGTGGAACAGATGCGACTGCAGGCTGCACAGGAGGGTATCCGCTTTAAAGGCAACCCTGATTGTTCTATTCCTGAGCAGATTGCTGTTCAGAAACTCTTCCTTCATCAGGCGGTCCTCGATAGTATAGAGGTTGGTGAGGCGGAGATATCGTCAGGTATTGACCAGCAGATTGAGGCCTGGACCCAAATGGCAGGCTCACGTGAGAAGTTGGAAGAGTATAAACATCAGACTGTCAGTCAGATGCGTACCCAGTTGCATGATGACTATCGTGACCGTATGATGGTTCAGAAGATGCAGCAGAAACTGGTGGAGGACATCAAAGTGACCCCTGCCGAGGTTCGCCGCTTCTTCAAGGATATACCTGAGGACAGTCTGCCTTTCGTACCCACAGAGGTGGAAGTGCAAATTATTACTCAGACGCCCCGGGTAGATCAGACAGAAATCAACCGTGTGAAGGAACAGTTGCGTGAATTCACTGAGCGTATCAATCGTGGTGAAGCTTCGTTCTCTACTTTGGCCCGCCTATATTCACAGGATGGTTCGGCCCGTAATGGTGGCGAACTGGGTTATACAGGTCGTGGACAATGGGTGCCGGAGTTTGCCAATGTGGCTTTTAACCTTACAGATCCGAAAAAGGTGTCAAAGATAGTTGAGACAGAGTTCGGCTTCCATATCATTCAGTTGATTGATAAGCGTGGTGATAAGGTGAATGCCCGCCATATCTTGCTGAAGCCCGAGATCAGCGATTCTGCTATCGCAGTTGCTATCACTCGCCTTGACTCCATTGCTAATGATATCCGAGAGGATAAGTTTACTTTTGAGGAGGCTGCTACCTATGGCTCTGACGATAAGGATACGCGTAATAATCGTGGTATAATGACGAATAAGCCTGATCCTCAGACGAGTACGTCAAAGTTCCGCATGCAGGACTTGCCTCAGGATGTGGCAAGAGTGGTTGATACCATGCAGGTGAATCAGGTGTCTCGTGCTTTCCAAATGGTAAATGATAAAGGAAAGACCGTCTGTGCTATCGTTAAGTTGAAGAGTAGGGTAGAGGGACATAAAGCACGTATCACCGAGGACTTCCAAATCATGAAGGATGTCGTGGTTGGTAAAATGCGTGAAGAAAAGCTCCATAAGTGGGTTGTCGATAAGATCAAGGCGACTTACGTTCGTATCAACGATAACTACCGCGATTGCGAATTTGAATATCAGGGCTGGATTCGATGAAGAAGAATATACGTCGTCCTTTCCGTTGGTTTTACTGCAGTCTTACTGCGGTTCTTCTGCTTTGTCTGCTTGCTATTCCTGCAGCTAATGCTGCCAAGAAGAAAACCCGTCGGGCTGCAAGACCAAAGGTGGAGGACAAGCGTATCTATCTGGTACATGCCGATGTGCTTCATTTCGACCAATTCCGCAATCCTGATGCTCAGATACTGAATGGTAAGGTACAGTTCCGGCATAAGGGGGCAACTCTTCATTGCGACAGTGCCTATTTTTATGAGGCCAGTAACTCGTTCGAAGCCTTCGGACATGTAAAGATGTTTCAAGGTGATACCTTGTCGCTTTTCAGCGATTATGCTTTCTATGACGGCAACGAAGAGATGGCAATGGCCCGATATAATGTTCAGTTGCGTAATCGTGGTACTACACTTTATACTGACAGCTTGAATTTCGACCGTATTTATGACAATGCCTATTTCTTTGAGGGTGGTAAAATGGTCGATGGTAAGACAACGCTCATCTCAGACTGGGGTGAGTATAATACAAAGACAAAACTGGCGGTCTTCAATTATAATGTGAAGATGCGTAATAAAGATATGTACCTGACTACCGATACGCTCTACTACGATACGCATGTCTCTATGGCTGAGATAGTTGGACCTACTGATATTACATCAGGAAAGAGTCATATATATTCTGAACGGGGCTATTACGATACCAAGAATGACCGTGCTCGGCTGCTGGAACGTTCCGTACTGACAAACCAGGGGAAAACCCTTATCGGTGACAGTGTCTGGCATGATGAAAAGGAGGGTATTAGTAAGGCCTACTATAATGTGATTTATACCGATACTGTCAATAAGAATCGCCTGACCTGCAATTATGGGGAGTATTATGACCAGACAGGCTATGCCATGTGTACAGACAGTGCTGTGGCAGTTGACTTCTCCCAGCGTGACACTCTGTTTGTACATGCAGATACGTTCAAAATTTTTACCTACAATATCGAGACGGACTCTGTTTATCGTAAGATGCATGCTTATAATAAGGTACGCGCGTACCGTTTTGATATTCAGGCCGTGTGCGACTCTTTAGTGTATAATTCCAAGGATTCTTGCATGACGATGTACCGCGACCCCATCGTCTGGAACAATCGTCAGCAGCTCGTAGGTGATGAGATTCAGGTCTTCATGCGCGATTCGGTTGTCGATCATGCCCATGTCATTGACAATGCTTTCTCTATTGAACAGCTTCGTGACCTGAAGAACTTCAATCAGGTGTCGTCAAAGGAGATGTTTGCTTACTTTACCAATGGGGAAATCCATGAGGCGCAGGCCAAAGACAACGTACTGATTGTCTATTATCCGGAGGATGAGTCTGACAGTTCGCTGATTGGATTGAACTATACGGAAACGTCGGAATTGCGCATGTATATGGAAAACCGGAAGATGAAGAAGATATGGATGCCAAAGGCAGAGGGTACGCTCTATCCAATGTCTCAGATTCCTCCTGACAAGAAGTACCTTCCGGGCTATGCTTGGTACGACTATGTGCGTCCACTCTCTAAGCATGATATCTTTGTGTGGCGTTCTAAGAGAGAAGACTCTGTCATATCCCAATAATCAGCTTAAATCCCATGTCCGACATTATCCACCTTCTGCCTGATACCGTTGCCAACCAGATTGCGGCTGGTGAAGTGATCCAGCGGCCGGCTTCTGTCATTAAGGAGCTGGTGGAGAATTCTGTGGATGCTGGAGCACGTCATATTCATGTTATCGTGGTGGATGCCGGGCGCACCTCCATTCAGGTAATCGATGACGGTCGCGGTATGTCTGAGACTGACGCCCGTCTTGCGTTTGAGCGACATGCCACATCGAAGATTCAGCATGCCGACGATCTCTTTGCTCTTCATACCATGGGGTTCCGTGGCGAGGCACTTCCTTCCATCGCAGCTGTTGCGCAGGTTGAACTCACTTCCCGTATGGCTGACGACGAAGTGGGCACCCGAATTTGTCTCGCTGCTTCAAAGGTAGTATCCCAGGAACCGACCTCCTGTCCTGTGGGTTGTAACTTTAAGGTTGAAAACCTCTTCTATAATGTACCTGTCCGCCGTAAGTTCTTGAAGTCTAATGCTACCGAGCTGAACAATATCCTCACAGCCTTTGAACGTATCGTTTTGGTATATCCGGATATCGCTTTCACGCTTCATTCCAACGGTTCTGAGTTGATGAATCTCAGGGCAGGATCATTGATGCAACGTCTTACCGATGTCTTTGGTAAGCGTTTCACCCAGGATCTCATGCCTGTCGAGGTCAGTACGGCTATGGGAAAGGTCAGCGGCTTCGTTGGAAAACCTGAGGCAGCACGCAAGAAAGGGGTCCATCAGTATCTTTTCGTTAATGGACGCTACATGAAGCATGCCTATTTCCATAAGGCAGTGCTCGCAGCCTACGACCGTCTCATTCCCGAGGGTACACAGCCGCCATATTTTATTTACTTCGATGTGTCGCCTGCCGACATTGATGTCAATATTCACCCGACAAAGACCGAGATTAAGTTCGAGAACGAGCAGGCAGTCTGGCAGATACTCTCTGCTGCCGTGAAGGATGCTATTGGGCGTTTCTGCGACATACCCTCCATCGATTTCGATACTGAAGGACGCCCAGACATCCCTGTCTTTGATCCTTTCAAAGATAACGTGACGGCTCCGAAGGTTACATATAATCCCTCATATAATCCCTTCTCAGGCAATACGGGAGCTTCTTCACATACAGCGAAAACCGATCACCATGCTGCTCCTATTGTTAGTTCAGGTAAT
Organism: uncultured Prevotellaceae bacterium; assembly: GCA_902794405.1. GTDB lineage: Bacteria > Bacteroidota > Bacteroidia > Bacteroidales > Bacteroidaceae > Prevotella. The sequence goes on along the minus strand of CADBHI010000004.1, from coordinate 27,883 downwards.
GACGTGTCTTACGCCTTTCCTGATTCTCCTTCCGACGACCTCTTCTCAGAGCCGGTTGCAGTTCCTTCCCTGATTTCCGAAAAGTCTCCTGCTCATTATCAGTATAAGGGGCGGTATATTATGACTGCCGTCAAGTCGGGACTGATGATTATTGATCAGTATAGGGCTTCTGTCCGAGTTCTCTATGAGAAGTACATTGCTAACAATGCCGGTCATGCAGCAGTACCTCAGCGCGTCCTCTTTCCGGAAGCTGTACAGTTCGCTCCTTCTGAAGCGGCTCTTCTACAGGAGATCTTGCCATTGCTGACCCAGATGGGTTTTGAACTCTCTGATCTCGGTGGTAGCAGTTATGCTGTCAATGCAATTCCCAGCGGTGTGGAAGGCGACCCTGTTGCTTTGGTTCGCAGTATTGTAGCTGAGGCTGCAGAGAAAGGTGCTTCACCGCTCACCACCAAGCAAGAGAAAGTGGCACTCTCGTTGGCACGAGCTACGGCAGTTCCTTACGGGCAGTTGCTTTCAAACGATGAGATGGATAGTATTACAAACCAGCTCTTCGCCTGTTCCAATGTCAACTATACGCCCGATGGCCGTGCTATTCTATGTATTCTTCCGCAGTCTGACATAGAGCAGCTTCTCGGATAGTATGGAAGCAGGTATAGGAAAGCATGAAAAAAACTTCCCCAAAAATTTGGCGGTTACAAAAAAAAGCATTACCTTTGCACCCGCAAACGAGAAACAAGGGCGTTTAGCTCAGCTGGTTTAGAGCATCTGCCTTACAAGCAGAGGGTCGGCGGTTCGAATCCGTCAACGCCCACGAGATATAAGGAAATCTTCCGCAGCTTAGGATGCTGCGGTTTTTAATTTGCGCAGGAAAAAAGGTAATTATCGATAATGGAACTAAATGAATTGACCGCCATCTCGCCTATTGATGGTCGCTATCGTGGAAAGACTGATGCTTTGGCAGGATACTTTTCTGAATACGCCTTGATACGTTATCGTATCCGTGTAGAGATAGAGTATTTCATTACGCTTTGTGAACTGCCGCTTCCCCAACTTGAAGGTTTTGATCAGAGTCTCTTTGAACCTCTCCGAGACATCTATCGTAACTTTACGACAGAGGATGCTCTTCGTGTGAAGGCTATTGAGGGTATCACTAACCATGATGTGAAGGCTGTTGAGTATTTCATCAAGGAGCGTTGCGATGCGTTAGGTAGCTTCCCCGCTCAGGCCAAAGAGTTCATCCATTTCGGACTTACCTCTCAGGATATTAACAATACTTCCGTACCCCTTAGTGTCAAGGAAGCACTTGCCGACGTTTATTATCCCCTCGTCGAGGAGTTGATCGAACAGCTTCACGACTATGCCGAAGAGTGGCGTAACGTGCCCATGCTGGCCAAGACTCATGGACAGCCCGCATCGCCCACACGTCTCGGTAAGGAGGTGATGGTCTATGTCTATCGCCTTGAGGAGCAACTGCGTGCCTTGAAGGAAACACCCGTTACAGCCAAGTTCGGTGGTGCTACTGGCAACTACAATGCTCATCATGTCGCCTATCCACAGTACGACTGGCAGGAGTTCGGCAATAAGTTTGTGAGTGAGAAGCTTGGTCTTGAGCGTGAACAATATACTACTCAGATTTCCAATTACGACTGGCTTGCAGCCATCTTTGATGCCATGCGTCGTATCAACACCATCGTCATCGACCTTGATCGCGACTTCTGGATGTATATCTCTATGGATTACTTCAAGCAGAAGATTAAAGCAGGCGAAGTAGGTTCCAGTGCAATGCCTCATAAAGTGAACCCCATTGATTATGAGAATTCTGAAGGCAACCTCGGAATGGCCAACGCCGTTCTGCAGTTCCTTGCTGCCAAGCTGCCTATTAGTCGCTTGCAGCGCGACCTGACCGACTCTACTGTCCTGCGTAACGTGGGTGTTCCTATGGGTCATGCGCTGATTGCTTTCCAGTCAACACTCAAAGGCTTGCGCAAGCTGATTCTTAATGAGCAGCGTTTTAAGCAGGATCTGGATAATACCTGGGCTGTTGTTGCTGAAGGTATACAGACCATCCTCCGCCGTGAGGCATATCCCAATCCTTACGAGGCACTGAAGGCACTGACGCGTACTAATGAAGGTATCACAGCTGCTACGATTGCTCAATTTATCGACACACTGGAGGTTAGCGACTCTGTGAAAGAGGAACTACGTGCCATCACCCCTTCCACATACACAGGGGTATAACTACTATATTATATATAAGGTATAAACACAAAACAGAACAATATGGATTTCGAGAACGAAAAGAACTACGAAGAGAAGCCTGCAACCGAACAGAACACGGGCAGCCGTGACGGCTACCAGCAGTCAGGCACTGGTTTTCAGCGAGACTATCGCGGACGCTCACCCCGTCCACGTATTCACACCGGACAGCACTCCGCCTATAACCCAAGCGAGCGTCCGTCCTATAACCGTCGTAGCAACGACGAAGGTGGTTTCCGGCCTGAGGGATTTGGTGCCGGACTTCAGGGCAGCGCCCCCCGCTCTCAGCAGGGAGGCTACCGTCCGCGTAACAGTTACAACAATGCCGGTGGCTATCAGCCCCGCCAGCAGCAGGGCTATGGTCAGCAGAAACCTTATAAGCCCTATAAGCCTTATCAGCCCTATCAGAAGCCATACGGCAATAATGGTGATGAGCAGGGCTACCAGCCCCGTCAGGGTGGATACCGTCCTTATAACAATGGTGGCGGCAACTACCGTCCCAATGGTGGACCTAACCGTCCAGGACGTCCCAACAACCGTTCCTTTGGTAATTCTTATGGTGCTAAGCCATACGGCAAGCGTCCTCGTACGGCTGACTATGATCCTAATGCTAAGTATTCCATGAAGAAACGCATTGAGTACAAGGAGATCCACTACGATCCCAATGAACCGGTGCGTCTTAACAAGTATCTGGCTAATGCTGGTGTCTGCAGTCGCCGTGAAGCCGACGAGTTTATCCAGGCAGGTGTCGTCACCGTCAACGGACAGGTGGTGACAGAACTCGGTACAAAGATTCTGCGTACTGACGAGGTGAAGTTCCACGATCAGCCCGTTATCATGGAGAAAAAGGTGTATGTCCTGCTCAACAAGCCAAAGGATTATGTCACCACCAGCGACGATCCCCAGCAGCGTAAGACTGTGATGGACTTGGTAAAGAATGCTTGTCCTGAGCGTATCTATCCTGTGGGCCGTCTCGACCGTAATACCACGGGTGTCCTCCTGCTTACCAACGACGGTGACTTGGCTTCGAAGCTGACCCACCCCAAGTATCTGAAGAAGAAAATCTACCATGTCTATCTTGACAAGAACGTCACTGCCCACGACCTCACTCAGATTGCTGAGGGTATTCAGCTGGAAGATGGTGAGATTAAGGCCGACGATGTTCAGTATGCTGATGCTGTAGACAAGAAGCAGGTGGGTATCGAGATTCACTCTGGTAAGAATCGAATTGTACGTCGTATCTTCGAGTCCCTTGGTTACAAGGTTCTCAAGCTCGACCGAGTGCAGTTTGCCGGACTTACCAAGAAGAACCTCCGTCGCGGCGACTGGCGTTACCTCACAGAGGAAGAAGTGGACCGCCTCCGCATGGGAGCCTACGAGTAACTCATAAGTCCTATTGGCCCCATGAGCCCCATAAAAAAGAAGAAAAACAATGAAAAGAACAAAAATAATCGATGTGCTGAAGAGCACGGACTACGGCAAAGAGATCTGCGTCAAGGGCTGGGTGCGTTCGCACCGCGGCAACAAGAACGTTGACTTCATTGCCCTCAATGATGGCTCAACCATCAAGAACGTGCAGATTGTCGTTGATCCTACCAAGTTCGACGGCCAGCTGTTGAAGGACATCACCACTGGTGCCTGCATCTGTGCTGAGGGTATCCTTGTTGAGAGTCAGGGAGCTGGACAGGCAAGTGAGATTCAGGCCACGAACATCGTCATCTATGGTCTCTGCGATAACACTTATCCCATGCAGAAGAAGGGACAATCGTTTGAGACCATGCGTAAGAATGCTCACATGCGTCTCCGTACCAATACCTTCGGAGCCGTTATGCGTATTCGTCATAACATGGCAATGGCCATCCATACCTATTTCCATGAGCATGGATTCTACTATTTCCATACGCCCCTTATCACTGCCTCCGACTGTGAGGGCGCAGGTAACATGTTCCAGGTGACTACCAAGAACCTCTATGACCTGAAGAAAGATGAGAACGGCAAGATTATTTACGATGATGACTTCTTTGGCGAACAGACCTCACTCACCGTCAGCGGACAGTTAGAAGGTGAGTTGGGAGCTACAGCCCTCGGAGCCATCTATACTTTCGGTCCTACCTTCCGTGCCGAGAACAGCAACACGCCCCGTCATCTGGCGGAGTTCTGGATGATTGAGCCTGAAGTGGCCTTCCTCGACCAGGAGGAATTGATGGATCTTGAAGAGGACTTCATCAAGTATTGCGTCCGTTGGGCACTCGACAACTGCCAGGATGACCTCGCCTTCCTCAATCAGATGATTGACAAGACGCTCATCGCTCGCCTTGAAGGCACAGTGAAGTCTAATTTCGTCAGACTGACCTACACCGAGGGTATCGAAATCCTCCAGCAGGCTATCCGTGATGGTCGCAAGTTTGAGTTCCCCTGCAACTGGGGTGACGACCTGGCTTCTGAACATGAACGCTATCTCGTCGAGGAGCATTTCAAGTGTCCAGTCATCATGACCGACTACCCCTCCGCCATCAAGGCTTTCTATATGAAGCAGAACCCAGTGCCCGCCGGAGCCACCGCCGGAAGCGTCGGCTACCGCGGTCAGGCAGCCCCCGCTGCCACCATGCAGGGCACCGATGTTCTCTTCCCGCAGATTGGTGAGATCATCGGCGGATCCGTCCGTGAGGAAAGCTACGATAAACTCATGGCAGAAATCAACAAGCGTGGCATGGAGACCGACAAACTCTGGTGGTATCTTGATACCCGTCGATGGGGTAGCTGCCCGCATGCTGGCTTCGGTTTAGGCTTCGAGCGATTGATCCTTTTCGTGACCGGTATGCAGAACATTCGCGACGTCATTCCGTTCCCCAGAACGCCTAAGTCTGCGGAGTTCTAACTCTATATATAATAAAGGTGTGAAATGTACAGATGTATATGCTTTCGGAATGTGTGAAAATACACCAATTTCGCCCCAAAATAGGGGCGCAAGGAGGTAAAAACACAGGGAAACGACATTTTTTTAGTGTTTTTTTTAAAAAATATTCGAAAATGTTTGGAAGATTTCGGAAATATGTCTATATTTGCACCAAAAATGTGAATCCGTATAGGATAAATGATGCCCAAATGTGGCCTGTAAAGGCCTCAAATGGGTTGGAGATTTGAGAGAACAAACAAGGATGTATAACAACTTTATTTTTTTATTAACTTAATTATTTATCGTATGAAAAAAAGATTAATTGGATCATTGCTTTTAGGAGCTTTCTTTGTAGCTTCTACAAGCATGTTCGTGTCTTGTAAGGACTACGATGATGACATCAAGGACCTCCAGGCTCAGATTGATGCGAATAAGAATTCGCTGAGCAAGCTGCAGGCTGCGATTCAGCAGGGTAGTATCCTCAAGAGTGTGACACCTGTCTCCAAAGGTACTGGCGGTATTGATATCGTTATTACCAAGGACGGCAAAGACGAGACTTACGAGATTCGCAATGGTGCAAACGGAACTAATGGTACCGATGGTATCAATGGCACCAATGGCACCAATGGTACTGACGGTACTCCCGGTACTGTTTGGACCATCAAGGAAAACTTCTGGTATGTCGACAAGGGTGATGGTAAGGGTGCTCAGAAGACTGAGTATCGTGCTGTTCCCACTGTCTACATTAAGGATGGTTACTGGTACATCAATGATGAGAAGACCGACGTGAAGGCTCAGGGTGAGCAGGGCGAACCCGGTACTCCTGGTACTCCCGGTGAGGCTGGTCAGCCTGGTACTCCTGGTGAGGATGGTCAGCCTGGTACTGCCAACATTGACGTCAAGATTGGTGACAATGGTAACTGGTACATCAACGGCAAGGACACTGGCAAGCCCTCTAAGGGCGCTGATGGTACTAATGGTACAAACGGTACCAACGGTACTAATGGTCAGGATGGTAAGTACTATGTTCCCAATGGCAACGGTACCTTCGATATCTACCAGAATGGTGTGAAGATCGAGTCTACTGCTATCAAGTATTGGGCTGACGGTACTGTTACCGCTACCAAGAGCGACAGCGAGTTGAAGCTCTTCGGTGTTAACGGTGACTACACCAACGCTGTTACTATCAGCTTGAACGGCGCTCTCAAGTCGCTGGTATTCAAGCCCATGCTCTATCTCGATGGTATTGAGGCTATCCAGTATAAGTGGATTGGCGACACCATCCTGAAACTGTATGAGTATCATCCCGCTTTGAACGAAGCTCCTTACAACCACCACCGTGCAAACACCGGTACCAAGAAGTGGAAGCACAATGGCGGTGAGCTGAACGACTACCTCCCCAACCGTCTGGATCGTCACTATGTATATAATGACAACGATGGTCCTCGTAACGTAAGAAGATTTGGTGTTGAAGAGGCTGCTGGTGATCCCGAAATCTGGAAGGCTAAGTCTATCGAGGTTGCTTCTGCTTACGATGCAAGCCGTGAGTGGGTTTACGGTCCCGTATGGCCCGTGGAGTACCACCTGAATCCTTCTTCTTCTCGCGTTGTTTACGACGAGAGCAATCCTCCCTCGTTCAACGTGCTGGAGCCCGACGTGATTTACTACAACACTCGTGCTACTCAGACCGTTCTGAACGTTACCTCTCCCAAGAAGTATGAGTACTATAGCAAGGACGTTGACGTCTATGGTATCCAGGATGGTATCCTGACTGTTGGTCTGAAGATTGAGCACCCGCAGTATCTGGCTCCCTGGCCCACTGACGAGACCATCAACCCGAATGGTAACACTGGTCTTCCCACCAATGGTTCTACTGTTAGCTATCCTGCATATCCTGGTGATGATGACTACGGTCACAACATCCCCGGTGCCAACTCTATGGGTAACTACAACGAGGGTAACCCCAACGGTGCTGCTTACAACTTCCCATGGGCCGACTGGTATGGCTATGCTAAGTACATCTATAATAAGGATAATAAGGACAACACCATCGCTCTGCAGATCCACAACGAGGACGGTGCTGAGAACGTGATTACCTCTGACTACGCTCTGATCGTTCCGACTCGTGCTACTCTCGAGGGTCTGGTTTGGAACAAGGAGCCGATGTATGCTGAGCCGAATATTCCTGGCCGCGCTTATGGTCCTCAGAACCGTATCGGTGACGAGGAAGGTTGGGCTGTTGACGAGTATACTGACTGCTTCAATGGTGAGAAAGCTCGCGTTCACATCTATGACTCTCCTGAGGAGGCTCTCGCCGATCCCGACGGTGCTGCTCTGGAGCTGGATATCGATCCCGCTGGTCTTGACCTGAGACCTTACATCGCTGTTCACATGCTGGTTGAGAACCTGAAGAAGAAGGAGACTGCTCCTGGTGTCTTCAACCCCTGGAACTATGACATCATTAAGGTTCCGTTCGGTGAGGAAGAGAAGTGGGGACTGCACTATGAGTTCAACCTCGTAGAATACGTGATTGATAACAACGTTACATCTGATTCCAAGTATGCATGCTTCAAGGATTGGACTAGGACTAGGACTCATACTCCTACTGGCTATGCTAAGTCTTATGAGATCGTTGATGGTTGGAATGCTACCACTGATAAGTCTGGTGTCATCATTGCTCGTAATGTAACTCCTGACGGTCTGACAACTACCGACGCTGGTAAGACCATCGTTGACCGTGAACCTCTGGTTCGCGTGATGCTGAAGAACGCTAAGGATCAGGTGCTGCTCGATGGTTACATCCTGCTCCACATCAACTACCTGCCCGATAACCTCGAGATTACTGATCTCCCGATTGAGGATCAGAAGTTCGACCTCTGCTCGCCTGTAATGGGTGGTGACATATGGTCAGAGTCTTCACGCATTATCCTCACTGATAATGCTATGATGGCTCGTCTTGCATTCGACGATGAGTATTGGGCTGATTGTATGCCTGATCCTAATGGAACTCTTGTGCAGGATCTCGTTTGTCCGAAGGATGGAAATGCTGTAGGAATTAACGACGTTAAGTATGTTACTCCTGATGCCTACCGTGTCGCTATGCAGGATGATGATTATCCTGGTGGTGTTAAGCCTGCTGGTACTCCTTACGCTAAGAACGATCGTGGTACAACTCACAATGAGCACGGTATCTATCAGTTGAAGATCTTTAACTTCGGTGACCTCTATGGTAATAACCCGTCTGCAAGTGGCTATAAGAGTGATGGTACTGTAGATCCCAATGTTACTGATACACGTGCTAAAGCACCTGTCAACGGTTCTGCTGACTATGAGACTTCTAACGCTATTGAGAACAAGGCTCTCGGTGATGCTGAGTTCTGGGTTAATAGTGATGGTAACACCAACTTCATTTTCAAGTGGATTATCTCTGAGGAAGAAGCTGAAGCCCTGACCCACGATAAAACAGGTCCTGTATGGGTTACACGTTGGTTCCGTTTCATCGCAAAGGATGTTATGCGTAACCGTGCTGTATATCAGTATGACAAGTGGCCGTACATCTGGGTACGTCTGACCATGAAGATTACGCGTGATGTCAAGACCTACGGCTATGAGGAGAAGATTGAAAACTATTGGTATAATTATCAGACTGGTGCCGGTGATGGTTGGTCTGGTGTGTTTATCGATGTTAAAGCTCCAGAATACGAGTATCACAAGCACATCGCCGATCAGCGCTGGTGGAAGAACTTGAGCGATAATCTTGTCAAGAATATGATTAAGTTCGATAACAAGTCTCGTTGGAAGTACTATTTCGCTCCGAAGGAGTATCAGATTACTGCTCGCAACGGTGAGACTTATACCGTAACACCACGTAGTGGTAGTGGCGATAACAAGTGGAACAAGCTGTTCTGCAAGTACGTCTATCCGCATGACTATGCTAACTTCGGTAATGCTGATTGGGATTCTTACTTACCTGATCCTGCTACTCTGGGTAACACTGATGATTCTCATAATTGGGATGAGGCTACTCTGGAGGAGACTCTGGCTAAGTGCGCTATCATCTACAGTAATGAGGTTGATGCTACTGGTAATACCGTTCGTGAAGCTGGTGTATTCAATAACACTATCCTCTATGCTGTCCGCACTGCTGACTATGCAACACAGGATAAGTATACTCCGATTGCTATGATTAACTCTCAGGAGCAAGTAGATGCTGATAATACTACCTATGCTTCTGCCGGTCAGGTTGAACTCGTACACTGGTTGAAGAACTACGATACTAAGGATTACGCTGGTCGTACCTATCCTATTAAGGGTGAACCTTCTATCAATCCTGCTGACGGTAAGTCAGGTGCTGCTCCTGGTGCTATTACTGGCGAGAACTTGGTTTGCTACGATGTGCTGAATGCTATCGGATATGCAATGCTGCCGAATGATAATGAGAAGGTTGATACTATATGTGGTAGCTATCTGGAGAATCATCATCATATTGGTTCTAACGACTGGAACAAAGAGAATGCTAAGCTTGGTGCTGACAACCAGCCTAAGAATGGTTATGTGAATCCTGGTACTGAGAATGAGAAGATTCAACTCTATTCATGGCTGGGTGTTGTTCGTGACAACGGTTGTAACGTAGCTCAGTTCGTGAAGCAGGTGAAGAACGATGGTCCTATCGCTACCTTTAAGGCTTCTTGGGAGCGTCCTATCAACTTGAAGGCTCCGTACCTCGACGATGCTATTGATGCTAAGACCGATGAGAATATCATCTATCTGATTAAGTATCTGAAGTTGTTTGACTGGCGTGGTATTAAGGACGAGAGGTATCCTGCCGCTGATGCTAATGGTTACATGTGGGATGATCATTTCTGGTTCTGGGGTTATTACAACGTCTATAAGATTGATGTTGACCTCCGCTACAGCCGTGTGATGACCAATATGCATAAGGGTCAGCGTACTGCTGCTAATGAATGGGTTCCTCTGTCTGACGTTACCGATTCTTGGGATCCTGATCATCTGATTCTGCGCCTCATTGATGAGGATGGTATTACGATGTATGCTAATACTACCAAGTCTTACAACACTTGGAGTGACTGGACGAAGACTGGATACAACGACTGGACATACGGACACGCATTCCACTATCAGTTAGAGGAGTCTTGTAACACCTACATAAAGAACATGATGGGTCTTGAGGCTGTTACTCCTAACGGTTCTACTCTGACCAAGCAGCAGTTGAAGAAGAATATGCTGAGATTCGGTGCTATTTATTATCAGAACGATAGCGGTAACGTTGAGGAGTTCGACCTCCGCATCCCGATGACCATCTGGTATGAGTGGGGTTACCTTGACTATGTGCTGAACCTGCATGTTAATGCTACTGCCGGTAACTAATTCAAAGTATGTTTTTAAACATCTAAAGCTCTGATAGGAGAGTGCGTCTCGTGAGAGCAGGCGCACTCTCTTTTTACTTTCTACAATAAGTTTTTTAAAGACATGAAGAAATATAGTTATTTAGTCTTATTAGTAGCGTTGGTTTGTCTCGCTACAGCGTGTTCTAACAAAAAGGAGAAGACCCGTGAGGAGCGTATTGAAGAGTTCCGCAGCGAGTTGACTTCAGAGGACACTACTGCCATGCTTCGTATTGCTGACGAGGCTATGGAACAGTTGAAGGATAAGAAGATTGATCAGGTTATCGCATCGCTTTTTGAATATAATGACTCTACTGAGGAGGTAAAGCCCATTTCCGAGAGTCTTGCCAAGCGCTATGCACGCAAGTTCAAGATGTTCCCCGTCTTAGACTATAAGCGTGAATATTTCTCATTTATGTTGGAGGGATGCAATGATGTGAAGTATGAAGTCACATTTGCAACTGCTGAGCAGGCTGGTACTGCTGAGGCCCCGAAGACCAAGTTCATGTTCAACCCCGTACGCGTCGACGGTGAGTGGAAACTCTGCGTGAAGACCGCTGGCGATGAGTTTGACAATGAGAAGAATTGATTAGAAACTATTAGCAGACGGTATATTGATAGAATGAAGAAGATCCTGTTGTTCATAGTAACCCTGTTTACCGTTCAGGTATGTTTGTCTGAAACGCTTACCTCGACATTCGTATTTAACGACATGTCGAAGATGCAGACTTATAGCTGGTCTCCAAAAGCACTTGACACTCAGAAGACCCAAGGTTATACTGGTAATACGATCACTAATGGTGAGGTTAGTCTTTTCCTGGGAACGCAAAGTGGGTATAACAGTCATGGTTTTACTTTGGATTTTGATAGCGAAGCTATAAACCCCGTCGGATTAACAGGTTTCCTACATGCCCTCTATGTGATATCTGTACCAACTGGATATACTCTTAATAGTATACGTTTTACAGGCTCAGGTATGTTAACTCAAGATCTTAGTACATCAGGGTCTTCTTCTATTTCTGGAACATTGTTGACATGGAGTGCTGATGGTGCTAACGTGAACACTGCTTCTTTCTATGCAGGTGGGGCTTCTACTTCCACAGCTATGGTAAGAACTATTATAGTAGAATACACAAAGCCGTCAACACCGTTGACATTCAGTTCGGCCTCACCGACTAACGGAGCCACCGTGGAGTCTTTCAGTTCTCTTAAGTTATATTTTAACAGTACGCTTCAGTCTGTCTTGAAGTCTGACGGCGTAACCATTTCTGGTGGTAGTTTAACCAACCAGAAAATGACCATTGGTACTCCTAGCTCCTATAATGTAACGGTCTCCCTGCCCTCTTCTATCACAACGTTGGACGATGGCGAGTACACCATTAGTGTAGCTGCCGGTACCTTCCAGAATAACGAGGGTTCTCAGAATGCGGCCTTTACGACCAAGGTGAAAGTCTATGCCAAGCGTGACATCCTGACCTATAAGTCGTACACCCCCACCACGGGTGCGCAGTTGGATGCCATCAAGGTGGTTTACAATGACATCATCAAGGTGGATGCTTCTCAGAATCCCGTTGTCAAGCTGAATGGAACGGCCAAGGCATCGCTGACACTCTCTGTCGATCCTGAGGATGCCACGAGCAAGACCGTACTCTTGCAGACCGACGCTCCGCTGACGGAGTTAGGTGATTACACCATTGAGGTGCCCGCTAAAGCTATCCACAATGATTTCTATGGTACCAGCAATGCTGATGCGTTAGACCGTTGGAATGCTGCCTTCACCTTAAATTACACTGTTGATCGTCCCCAGACAGAAACAATGATTGCTGCTCGTGCCATGCTGAAGACAGGCATTGGCTATCCCGCTGCAACTTCTGAAGCCTATTTGAATCTGAAACAGGCCGTTGATAATGATACTGACGACGCCACTTTGACGCCTTTAATGGAGGCTTTCCAGGCTGTGACCAATGTGACCCTGCCTACCTCCGGCTCTTATTATAAAATATCCAAAGGTTCTACGTATTTTGCCTATAGTAATGGTGCTCTTTCAACCACCTCGTCGGCAAGCAGTGCTTATTCCTTCTTGGCTACGAAGAATGGTGATGGAACCTATACCTTGACGACGACAGAAGCTACGGGCAAGCCCTCAAAGTACTTGGCTTCAGCTGCCATCAGCGAAACGGCTACGAATCTGACCTTGGCCAAGGGTTCAAAGTTGGGCGAGTTGAGCATTTCTGGCTTTACTGGTGATTACACCTTTACTGCTGGTAGCAAGCCTGCAACTCCTGTAGATCCTTCAACTTCTATCTCTCCCGATTTCTTCTTCCAGAATAAGGTGATTCAGAATGCTGGTGATGCATTGATCCTTGTAGTCGAAAACGTTGACAAAGCAGTCCTTTCCGAGACAGCTGCTCCCAATATTACTGATTCCAATGGTAATAAGGTGACCGTTTCAGGCAGTATATTGACCCCTGCTACAGGTTCTGTCACAAAGTTTAATGTAAACACAAATGGATTGGCTGCAGGCATCTATCTCCTGAATCTCCCCAAGGGTACTTTTGTCTATACAGTGTCCCAGGGTACAGTGGTCGATAATGCTGTGTCAGGCTTGCAATTTACCATTACCAATGGTGGCTCCACTCCTGGCGGTGGCGATGATCCGACTCCTGGTGGCGGTGACGATCCCACACCAGTCATTGTTACGCCTACGATCAGTCTGAGTGCAACAGCCGTTAATAAAGGCACATCAATTACCGTTACTTTCGGAAATGTTGATAAGGCCGTGGCTAAGAATATAACCAAAGCCACTCTAAAAGACAATAAAGGCGTTGTTTCAACGGCACAACTGACTAAGGTGTTGTCAAGTGACGTGAAATTCACACTCAGTACGGCAGCCCTGACCGAAGGTTCTACTTATACACTGACCATTCCGACTGGTACTTTCACTTATACGAAGAGTGGTGCTACTGTTAACGACGTTCAGTTAGTATCTAAATCGTTCTCCATCAATACGAGTGGTTCTGGCGGCGGTGGTGGCGATACAGGTTTAACCATTGATAATCCCGATGATGCCCATAAATATACAGGCTACAACATTTATCGAGCCAATTACCACCAGGGTGACGCATTGGCTGATGTAGACCTCAATGAGTTGTATATCTATATTTACGATACTACCGCGCCTTATACGATAGTCGCTAATCCTGAAATACAGATTGATATAGACGGTCCTGCATCGAGAGGATTAAATGCCAAGCGCTATTATGGCCACTTTGAGAACTGTCCTGAGTTTGCCACTAAGTTCGGTATGGAAGGTGCTAAGGCCATTAAGTTAGTGATGGATAATCCTGTTTTAGCTGGAGAGTTAGATTATTATAAGGGTATCTATTCCTATAATATTCCTGCAGGTGCTTTCGGTGATGAGAATTATGGCAAATATCTGAAGAAGAAGAGCCTGGGCCTCAGCAACTGTAAATGGAATGCAGCTAACCCGACAGGTATACATTTCCCGGTTGACAACGTTGTTGCCAACACCAAGAATCTTTCGGAAGAGGTTCGCGAGAAGGCCATTGCTGTGGTGAATGCAGTAGGTGCCGGTTATCCTTCTGAGTCTCACAGTGCCCGTGTTTCCCTGAAGAACCTCGTTAAGAATGGCATGGGTGATGACGCTACGTGGGAGGCCGCCCTGCAAGCAGTCTACAAGATTACTGAAGTAGAAGCCCCCATCTCGCGTAATTATTATAAGGTAGAAGCCGTGGCTTCGAATGGCGAGAGTGCTTGGCTGATGTACGACGGTTCGCACCTGTCGCTGACGAAGGATGCTTCGAAGGCTACAGCCCTGAAGACCACGGGTCAGGCTGGTAAGTGGAGCCTTGAGACAGGCGACGGTAAGTTTGTGGCTACGCTCGACCAGTTAGTGCCTACCTACGATCCGGCTACCTGTGCCTATGATATAGAGAAGATGCCGCAGATAGGCGGAGCTTCCTACGAACAGACCTACGGCCTGATGACCCTGAAGTGTCCTGCCGGCTATATGTCTGCCGATGTGTCGACGCTGACCTTCAGCGCCGTAACGAGCAGCCCCAACGTGTTTACCACTACCAGGACCAATGGTTTCCGTCTGACAAGTCCTATTATCTCTGAAATAGCTGCTCCTGACCTTGCCATCACGCTGACGCCTACTCCCGGCCAGGTGAGCAAGCTGACTACCGTGACCGTGAACTTCAGTGGGCTGTTAGGTATTGAAGTGAAGAACCCGAACAGCATCACGTTGAAGTCGGCTCTCAAGACCTTGTATCCGAAGAATGTCAGCGGTGTAGCTGGCAACGTCGGTGAGTTTGTGATGACTTTCGAAGGTGTGGAGAACGACCAAGAGTATGACCTCAAGATTGGCGATGGTGCGTTCATCTACGAGTTTGCAGGTGTCAAGCGTACGATTCCCGAAATTACTGCGCACTACTATATCCGCGAGCAGCCGATTACTCCCGAGGAGCTGCAGACGGCTAAGGATTTGCTGAACCAGAAGGGTATTGGCTATCCGCAGACGTTGAGCGCTGGTCGTAAGGCTTTGCAGGCCGTCGTTGACAACCCCGCTGCCACCAATGTGGCCTACGACGAGGCTATTGCCGCTTACTATACCGAGACCAAGGTGACACTGCCTACCTCGGGTAAGTGGTATAAGATTGCGGCCCGCGCTGCTGACAACACGGCTTCGTGGCTGCAGTACGACGGTATGAAGGTGGTACCTGTCCGTGAAGTGGAGCGGGCTGCATTCAACTTCATGACGATTGACGGTAAGCGTTTGCGTCTGATGAAGAATAAGGAAGCCGATGGCACCGCCTCATCGAACCTGACGACTATGTACGACGAGAAGTTGAATGGCCTGATCTTGGAGAAACTGCCTGTGCCTAACACGTTGGGTATGTTGGCCATTTATGGTAGTCTCGATGGCAAGAATGATGCATTTGCTCAGGTGAATGTGCCTCAGAACCTCTTTACGACAACTGCTGACGTGGCTCCTGTCTATACCGAGACGCTGACCAACGCCTTCACCTTCTTGGAGGTGAATCCCAGTGACCTGCCCGTGCTTTCGGTCAACATGGATTTCAGTCCTGCCGACAGCACTCAGTTAGAGTCGCTGAGCCAAATGGAGCTGATGCTTACGACAGAGGATGTGGCCCTGAGCGACCAGAAGCTGATTACGCTGACCGACGAAGGTGGCAAGACGCATCCTATTGCTAGTGTGATTAAGAAAGAAGGCACCAACAATGTGTTTGTGGTGACCTTCGGCGAGCTGCCGCTCGACAATACCTATACGCTGACCGTGGCAAAGGGCGCCTTTACTTTCAAATATGGTGGTAGCACCTATGACGTGGATGGTGGCAAGGCTACTTACATCGTGCTACCTCTTCGCGCAACTTCAGAAGAAGTGACGTTTGCCTCGAATCTCTTGAAGAAGTCTGGATTAGGCTATCCTGCTTCCAAGAGCTCTTCACGTACACTGTTGAAGGCCTTTACGACTTCTGGTCGTCCTACGGCTAAAGAATATAAGTCGGTTGTTGATGCCTTCTATAAGGAAACTGATATTGAGAAACCGATTGCCGGTCGATACTATGTTTTGTCTGCTATTGCCTCTGACGGTGCTCAGGCTTGGCTGGCATACGATGGTAAGGAGCTGACACTGACGAATGACGTTACGAAGGCTACGGGTCTGAAGGTGACCGATAATAAGAATGGTACCTATCAGCTTGTACTTGGTAACGGCAAGTTTGTTGCAACGCTTGATGCCACAACTGACACCTATAAGGAGGAGTCCAACGCCCAGACGATAGGTCGCTTCCCGACTAAGGACATTGATCCTGTCAAGACATTCGGACTGTTTAGCCTGAAGAATAATGGTGGGTATGTAACTGTCGATATGAAAAACTTGAAGGCGTTGTTATCAGCAGAGGCCGCCGTCTATGCTGCCGATATGACCAGCGCCTTCCGCTTCGCCGTCACGTCGAAGGAATCTATTGCCGCACCGCAACCTACTGCTACCTTCGATCCTGAGGATGGGGCTAAGTTGAATAAGATTCAATCTGTCAATGTGACGTTCAGCGACCATGCTCCTGTCAACATACTGAATCGTGAACTGTCAGTGCTTACCAATGGTACTGATTCTATCAAGCCGACAATGATAGATTCATATGCTGACAAACCGGTTACTATTACGAGCTTGTAATTTCAAAGGGTATGTTCGGCTACGACTTCGCTGACAGCACATACGTAATGCCCGAGTTGAAGGTGGGTTACAGCCTGAAGGAGCCGGAGGCTACGGCTCAGCAGAAGAAGGAGGCCATCCAGCTTTTGGCAAAGACCGGTCTCGGCTGTCCATCTGCCGATAGTAAGGCTCGTCTCAGACTGGCAGAGCTGGTAGAGAAGGGTGGTACTATCTCTGAGTTCGACCGTGCTATTGAAAACTTTAAGAATGACACTGAGGTGGAGAAGCCGATAAGTGGCGACTATTACCTCATCTCGGCCGTGGGTTGGACCGGCAGGAAACAGTATGTGTTCTGCGATGGAGAGAAAGTCGGTCTGACATTAGATGAAGAACAGGCTACACCGTTCAAGATTGACATCCATGAGGACGGCAGCTTCTCGTTCGAGACAGAGGGTAAGTTCCTCAAGCAGCTCAAGCAGTCAAGTCTTGTGAATGGCCTGAGCAGTGCTTACGTATCTGCTGACAATGACCTCTTCGTAGAGCGTCTGATTCTGGAGGGTCACTCCTTAGAGGAGACCATGGGCTACTTCAGCATTCGCGACGCCAATGCTCTCTATGCGCTGGTTGATGTGAGAGAGGGATCCTTTATGACGAACTCGACTCTTGAACTGGCTTACTTCGATGAAGACTGGACCAACGGCTTCGTGTTTACCAAGACCGACGCACCGATTCATGATGCCATCCGTGGCATTGCCGTCGATGCTGCCAACGAGCCGGTATTCGATCTGCAGGGTCGCCGAGTAACGGGCACCCTGAAACGCGGCCAGCTCTATGTGAAGGGTGGACGTAAGTTCGTGGCCAAGTAAAAAGATGAATTTTATCTATTATGTTTAATAAATATTTTATGATTATGAAAGTAAAATCTTTAATCGCTGCAGTGCTGCTGATGTTCAGCGCATCTGCTATGGCCCAGGCAACCTATGAGACTGCCGACGGCACGAAGTATGAGTTCCAGAAGCACTTCTTCCTGAACCTTCAGGGTGGTGCTCAGTACACGCTCGGCGAGGCTAAGTTTGACAAGCTGATTTCTCCGAACGTACAGTTGGGTCTGGGTTACCAGTTCTCACCTGCATTCGCAGCTCGCCTCCAGGTTAACGGTTGGCAGTCAAAGGCCGGTTGGGATGGTCACCGTGACTATATCCCCGCTGATCCTATGGCTCAGAAGGACAACTACATCTACATTGCCGACTACAAGTGGAAGTATGTAGCTCCCGGTCTGGACTTCATGTTTGACCTGACAAGCCTCTTTGGTGGTTACAATCCCTTCCGCACGGTGAGCGTGATTGCTTTCCTCGGTGGTGGTGCCAACATTGCTTGGGGTAACGACGAGGCTCAGGACATCAATAAGACTATCCAGAGACTCGACGGTTACAACATGGAGTACCTCTGGGACGGTACCAAGGTTAACCCCTTCGGACGTGGTGGTCTCGAGTTGGGTTTCCGTCTGAGCGACGCTGTTAGCCTGATTATCGAGGGTAATGCCAACATCCTGAGCGACAAGTACAACTCAAAGAAGGCTGAGAACGCTGACTGGTACTTCAACGCTCTCGCTGGTCTGCGCATCAACCTGGGTAAGACCTACAACAAGATTGTGCCTCCCGCACCTGTTCCCGAGCCAGAGCCCGTTGTTGAGCCCGAGCCAGAGCCCGAGCCTGCTCCCGTTGTTGTTGAGGAGAAGATCGAGCCGATCCGTCGTGACGTGTTCTTCCTGATCAACAAGTATGACATCCGTGAGTCTGAGGCCCAGAAGGTGAAGGACATCGCTGACTACATGAACAAGTATCCCAAGTCAAAGGTTGTCGTAACTGGTTATGCTGACGCTGGTACTGGTAACGACCGCATCAACGACCGTCTGGCCGCTCAGCGTGCTGACATCGTTGTGAAGACCCTGAAGGAGAAGTATGGCATCGCTGCTGACCGTATCAGCTACGACAGCCACGGTTCACGCGTACAGCCGTTCGCTGAGAACGACCTCAACCGTGTATCAATCTGTATCGCTGAGTAATCTTTCAGAGATGATTATCTAATAGGGTAGGGCATCGAGAAGATGCCCTACTTTTTTGTATCCTATAGTCCGTCTTTCGTTGTTAGGATTCCGCCGGCCAAGGGCTTTTCCTTGTGGCTGGCGATTTTTTGTCGTACCTTTGCCGTCGCATTTGAGACAACAGCGCTGACGTCAACACTTGCAACAGGTAAACAAAAGTCTAACAATTAAAAACATTAAAAGATTATGGCTATTCAGATTGAAGAGTACAAGAACAACAACACCGAGTCCAAGGGTTATGGTATGTATTACGGCCGTGCCGTCGACAATCCCCCGATGTCCCTTGATGAGCTCGTCGAGCACATGGCAAACCACAACACCCCCTACTCGCCAGGCTGTATCAAGGGCGTTCTCACCGACATGGTGAAGTGCATCCGCCACCTCCTGCTCGACGGTACCAATGTCAAGATCGACGACCTTGCCATCTTTAAGGCCCACATCGAGAGCAGTGGCTCAGCCACCCTCCTCGGCTACGACCTTGGCAAGAATGTCAAGAGCATCCGCCTCATCTCTCAGGCCACTGGTCAGTTCACCCGTGCCGAACTGACCAAGGCCAAGAGCAAGCTCACCTATGGTACCAAGACCAAGGCCGACCGTGAAGCCGCCCGTCAGGCACAGCAATCCGAGGGTGGAGAAGGATAAGAGATGTCTCGCTTCCCATCTAAATAAAGAATATGAAAATGAAGGATGCTATGAACACGAAGACTGTAAAGCTTGTCCTGAAGATTATTGCCACAGTGGCAACCGCCATTGCGTCTGTACTCGGAGCTGGAGCAGTTGCCAGCTGCCTGTAGACTCCCACATCCTATGTATCAAATCGTGCAGCCCATGTCGGTTGCACGATTTTTTTTTTCGCGCAAATTGCGATAATGTCGCTGAAAAAATCTGAGAAAATGATGATGTTTCAGAAAATATTCGTAACTTTGCCGCTCCCAAGAAATTGGGGAGTAAATACTCCCGAATTTGAATATAACAATACACATTTGAAATAACAAAGGAAGCAATGAACAAGAAGGTGTTCTTTATTCTCGCCCTGCTGTGCGCAGTTGTGCAGGGGGCATGGGCAAAGACCGAGGCCGGCACTAATGAAGCGCAGCTGGCTGATGAACCACCTACTCGTGGGACGACGACAACAAGCAGCTGGTTAAGACGCAGGAAAGCAAACAATGCCGCCCTTTTGGAGGCCAACACGAAGAAGATTGGCTTTACCTAGGAGAGAAGGATAAGATTACCTGGTATTATGATGACGGTCCATGTACTATCCGCTACAAAGTGCTTGTTATCTTAGGAGAGGTACATCTTGTTTTGACATATAATACAACAGTTATCCTAAAGCACATCAAGCTTGAAGCCAAAAACAATGCCAAACTCCACATCCACAACAAAGATGGAGACCAATATTCAGGAACGATTGATGTAGAAGCTTGGTACACAGAGCAAGTACAATCAATGGGTGGAGAGATGGAGATGCATTATTATGACTATTATTATGGTGCCGCTGCGGTTGGCGGTGGTAACGGCGAGAATATGGGGAGCCTCTACATGCATGGCGGCAGTTTGTACGCAAGCACCCAAAACTATGCCGCAGCTATTGGCGGCGGACAGGGTGGTTCTATCGACCCGAATCACGAAATTGTCGTGTACGCAGGCAAATTAAAGGGTACAACAATTCGGACTATTACTGATTTAAAGCGTGATGTGAGTAAAAATGAGCCACGTGGAGCTGCTATCGGTGGTAGTGACAACAACCCGCAGGGAGGCCCCATCACCGTTTATGGTGGTATTTTACATGCAGTAAACGATGGTAAAGGAGCCGGTATCGGCGGCGGTGAAGACAGTTACGGCGGGACAGTTAATGTCTATGGAGGCCAGGTCATCGTCGAAAAAACCTGGGCCACAAAAAAAGGCGGTGCCGGCATTGGCGGCGGCTATGAAGGTGGCGGTGGCAACGTGCATATCTATGGCGGTAGTGTAGAAGTGGTTGGCGGAGAAAATAGTGCTGCCATTGGAGGCTATCAAGGTCATGGAACGGGAACCATAGAGTTTGCTCCGAATTTGAGAGTGACTGCCGGCGGCTATGATTATAAGAATCAAAAAGCCAGTCCCGAGCGCGTGTTCACCAGCGGCGAGCGCGAAGCAGCCTGCCAGTGGCGCAACTGGGTGAAGGTTGAGGCCTGCGACCACACAACGCCCACTGAGGGCAGCGACACGACGGATCCCATCACCTACAGCATAGATGACGAAATTTATCACACCAAGCACTGCCGATACTGTAACACCACCTGGAAAGAACAACACCAAGGTACGGACTGTGTGTGCGGAAAGACAAGCTACTATCTGTTCACCGTCCACCATCCGGGGAAGGAGAAGGATACATACGGTGAGAGTTCCACCATTGCCGTCGGTGCTAGTATGGACTTCTATCTGCCCGGATGCAAGAACGTGCCCGAAGGCTACATCTTCAAGGGCTGGGAGATGAACCCCGCCACAAATGATGTCAACCGCTGGGCAGCCGTGCGGGGCGGTGACCCGAGCGCAGACATCAATATGCCGGCCGGAACATCGGTAAAGGTTTATCTCGGACAGACTCCCGCCAATTTCTACGCCCGCTTCCTCTATGACTTTACGCCTACATGGACATGGGCTGAGAACGGCTCGTCGGCATCTGTTACGCTCAGCCACAAAGACCTTAACGAAGTGACGCTCTACTCAACAGGTGCTGAATCCAAGGTGAGCATCGAACCAGAGGTACTGAAAGACGAGGCAGACAACACTATTGGCACGCGATACACCGCCACCTGCATTTACGAGCTGAACGGCTACGAATATACCTTCACTGACAACCACGACATCCTCAATGTACCCGCGACGGTGGACATCACCCTGCAGGACAACGCCGACAACAGCGAGACCATCAGCGGGAAATACAACTGCCCCGTCAACGCCACCCTCACAGAGCGCACACTCTATAAGGACGGCTCGTGGAACACGCTCTGTCTGCCCTTTGACCTTACAATCGCAGGTCCTCCCCTCGCAGGTGCCACAGTGAAGACCCTCGAATCGTCAGATTATAACAGTGAGAACGGTACGTTGACCCTCAACTTTACCACTGACAACCTGACCACCCTCAGAGCTGGCACGCCGTACCTCGTGAAGTGGGAGTCGGGCGAAAATCTTGTCAATCCTGTTTTCAGCGGCGTTACTGTAAGCACCATTGGCGGCAGCCATGCCGACACGCACTATGTTGACTTCGTTGGCTCCTTCTCGCCTGTCAGCCTCACGGCTAACGACAAGACCGTGCTCTTCCTCGGTGCCGGCAACACGCTCTACTGGCCCTCCGCTGACATGACCGTCAATGCCTGCCGCGCCGTGTTCCGCCTGCATAACGGACTGACTGTCGGCAACCCCACTGCCGGTGCTAGGATCACCTCCTTTGTGATGAACCTCGGTGACGATGAGACTACAGGAATAACAACCACGAATAACGCGAATTACACAAATAAGACAGACGCATGGTATGACCTGCAGGGTCGCCGAGTCTCGGGTAAGCCCACGGCGAAGGGGCTGTATATAAACAATGGTAAGAAGGTAGTAATAAAGTAACACAAACGGAATCATGCACAATAGGGTCGGTTCTGCTCCCTACAGGGGTGGGGAGATCCGCGTGGTACTCGCTCGACGGGCGGAAGCTTGACGGAAAGCCGACTAAGAGCGGCGTGTATATCCGCGAGGGTAAAAAGGTCGTGATAAAGTAAAAGTTGTCTCTGTTGTTTATGTTGTCTTAGGAAAAACAAGCCTATAGTTGTGTTTTAAAAGAACACGGGGACAGGTACCTGTTTCACTGGGACGGTTCCTTTTGTGCACGCAAAAAAACGGAAGCCGCTCTGACTTCCGTTTTCCATATCCCTCTTAAACAAAGATCAAAGACTTCTGTCCCCTGCTCACAGAGGGTCAGACCCTTTGTGAGCATTAGTAGTCGTCTTCGCCGTCAACGAAACCGCCGTCCTTCCAGTTGATGTTTTCGCTGTTGTTGACGCTTTTGACACCTCTGAGGCCGCTGCCGCTCAGGATGTGCTGACGATGCTGCATCTTCACCACCCGCATGGTGGGCTTCATATAATTTTTCTTCATATCTGTATATTCCTAATTATTTGATGATTACCTTCCTCATTTCTCTCACTTAATCACGACCTTGCGTCCATTCTGGATATACACGCCCTTGGCGGTGGGCTTGCCGTTGAGCTTCCTTCCGTCCAGCGTGTAGGTTGCGCCGTCGGTGCTGCGCTGGTCAGCCGTTATGCTGATGATTCCTGTAAGCTCGCTGCTTCCGTCGCCGAAGTCCATCACGAAGGCGCGGGCGGTCTGTACGTTTTCATTGACAGGCTCATTGGCAGGCACGAAGAAGTGACAGCGGAAGGTTTTCAGCAGCCTCTCGTTCTTCGAGTAGCCCAGCGTGCTGCCACTACCCAACATGAGGATCTCGTTCAGGTTGCCCTGGTCGTTGCCCGTAGCGCCGCTGGCTACGATGCTGAACGGTGAGTACTGGCCTACGAACTTACAGTCGCCGCCTGTAT
The DNA here is from genome assembly GCA_902794405.1 of uncultured Prevotellaceae bacterium. Taxonomy (GTDB): domain Bacteria; phylum Bacteroidota; class Bacteroidia; order Bacteroidales; family Bacteroidaceae; genus Prevotella. The sequence goes on along the minus strand of CADBHI010000004.1, from coordinate 4,446 downwards.
TGGCTTTGTTGGCAAACGTCACTGGCGTTGGAGCCGTTGCGGTGATGATCACATTAGTGAACACGGGATTGCTGATATTATCGCCACTTGTCCACTTCACGATGTAAGGCTTTCCAGCCGTGATGCTGTTGGCTTCGGTGAAGTTCAGCGTCAGTGTACCATCGGAGGCCAGGTTCGATGTCGTGGCATTCAGTTCCTTGATGATAGCCCCGTAGAGCGGATGCGTCGTTGCGGTCATCTGCTCAGCACTTACGTTGAACGGCAGGCACAGCGTGTTCCACTCGCCGTCCTTATAGAGCGTGCGGTCGCTGAGCGTCACGTTATAGACCTTGCCATTTGCGGCAGCAGCAATGGCTGCGCTGTTGTCGGCATTGTCGCTGAGCTCGAGGCGGTAGTCGTAGGGGCACAGGGTCTTGCCGTAGATGTCGCCGACGTTGTCGCCGGTGTGTGCAACGCCGTCCTCGTCGTAGAGCGTCTTGCCCGATGCGATGGTGATGGTGTTTAAACTCCAATCTGAAAATTCATCATCACTCTTGTTGACGTAAACGAAGTCATCTTGATTGGGCAGGTTGAGTGTCAGCGTGCCGCTGTGGTATCCGGTATTAGATCTTACATAGCCAGGACCAATACCATAAACCCAGTGACCAATGGCCGTCACCTGACCGCCGTTGATGACAATGTTGCCACATGTGGAAGTTACATTATGACCATAGCCTCCACCTATGCCTGCAGACTCATAACCACCCCAGGCATTGACCACGCCGCCATTGATAGTAATGCTGCCACCGTCTGTATTAGAATAGTCGCCGCCGATGCCTGCTGCAAACTTTGCTCCATGAACGTTGAGCGTACCGCCATTGATCGTGAGTGTGCCTACTTTTTTAGCACCGATGCCCGATTTATCGGTGTTACAGCCGTCGATGGTCAGTGCGCCCGGGCCGTTGATGATCAGGTTGGCACTGTTGTCAGCGCTCAGTTCGATGCCCTTTATGGCATGGAGCGTCTTGCCCTCGCCGAGAGTAAGCGCCACGGTGCCTTTGACGATGATGCGCGAGTTGATGTCCGTGTCCTCAGTTATCTGATACGTCTTTGTGCCACCGGATTCGCCCTCTGTGCCGATAACCAAATAATATGTGTTGCTGTCATAAAACGTTATCGGGGCATAGAACCCATGGGTAGGTTCTGTTGCATAGACCCACTTGCCCTGAGCCGTGCCGAGCGCCTGCGTATAATAGCAGTTGTTGAAGGTGGCGTTACTGTTACCATAGACAAAGGTTCTGAGTTCGTTTGCGGTGATGGTCGCCTCAGAGGGCTTGAACAAGCAGTTGTTGAGCCTTGTCGATTTGTCGGCATATCCCTCAAAGCCGCCGCAATATAGAGTATTGCCATTGCCGCCCAGCAGTTTGCCGTCGAAGGTGCAGTTCTCGAAGCTGGCAGACTCTGCTTTGCCTACGAAACCGCCAGCGAAATCAAAGACCGATGCTGTAAGCGTTGTGCTGACCTTGCAGTTGGTAAACGTGGTGGTTCCCGTAGCGTATGCAACGATGCCGCCGAGTTTTACGTAATCGTATCCAGTGATAGTGACCGATCCCGTCAAGGTCAAGTCCTTGAACGTAGCATCCTGGGTATAGCAAAAAGGTGCCGCGTCGAGCTTATCTGCTTTGATCTGGCAATTGATGGTATTGCCACCGCCGTCGAAGTGGCCGTTGAAAGAGCGACGGTTATCGCCATCCATGCCGCCCGCCATATTATCCACGGTGATGTTGGCGGTCAGTTTCACATACTTGCCGCTGAAAGTTGTGCCGCCGTTGACTTTATTTACGAATTCGTCCCATTCGACCTTTTTGTCGATGATGTAGGGATTCTCCTCCGTGCCAAAATTCTCATCATTACTATCCCAGTCCGTTGTGTAGAAGACGGCCGTGACGTTGACATCGCCACGCGGCATGGTGATGTCAAGATGATTGTTCATGTCGCCAGTCGAGGAAATCGTGTTGCCGTCGGCATCTTTGATGGTGACGCCATACACCGTGCCCGATGTCTTGGTCAGCGTGATGGCCTGTCCGGGGTATGCCCTTGTGACAGTGGACTCGCCGATTTTGGCTACGTATGTGCCTTCGCCCAAAGTGCTGATGTTGATGACATAAGGCTTCAGTAAGGCATTGCGATACATGTCATAGTCGCTGGCGGCATTGTATTCGTCCTGATTGAACGAGTCGAAACAAATATTCTCGGTGCCAGAGTCGCCTGCATACTTATTATCCTGGCCGTGGCTGCTCGATACGGAGCCATAGAAGGTGCAGTGGCTGATAGTTGCCCCGCTGTTGTCGCCTACGAGTCCGCCTACGTCGGCATCGTCATTCTTCACGTTGCCCGTCATGCAGCAGTATTCCACCGTTCCATTATTCTCACCGGCGATACCGCCCACCTTGGCTCCGAGCGCCGACCATGAATTACTCCAGTCGGAGCGGACGTCGGCGCTCACCCAGCAGTTGGATATAGTGCCATCGTTCTCACCGGCAATGCCGCCCACCAGCCGCGAAGTGCTGCAATGAATGTTGCCACTCACATGGAGGTTTTCCACCTTGCCCTTAGAAGAAATCTTGGCAAACAGTCCCTGATAGTTGTCGGTGGCTCCAGAGATATTGATGCGGATGGTGTGGCCATCGCCGTCGAACGTGCCATCATAACTATCATTACCCAAAAGAGCTTTATTACCTAAAGTCGTCCACGACCAGTCGCCCATGTCGATGTCAACCATCAGTTTGTAGTCCCACTTATAATAATTCTTTCCATCATATTCCTCATTCCAGTGCTCACAGATATAAGCCAATTCGGCAGCACAATTAATATCAATAAAGGAGTAAATATCAATATCATTCTCCACTATAGTAGTCTTCGTTGGTTGAATCCTCGTTGTACCGTCCCATGTGTCGGCCTGTGCCGTCTGCACGGCCAACAATGCAAGGATAAGCATCACTGCCATCCGTGCCAGTCGCATGCTGCTAACAATCTTTTTCTTTCTCATAATCTGTTATTTTATTAAGTCGTTTGTTCATTACTTTGTTTCGTTGGATGCCCGCATCTATGAGCCGAACGTGATGGACTTAGCAGGCTTTCGCCTGCAAAGATACAACATTCTTGAATATTACAGCAACTTTTATGTAACAATTTAAAAAAAAGCCAATAAACCTTTACATATATCAAATGTATTCATTAGTTAGCCCTACAGGGGTGGGGAGATCCGCGTGGTACTCGCTCGACGGGCGGAAGCTTGACGGAAAGCCGACTAAGAGCGGCGTGTATATCCGCGAGGGTAAAAAAGTCATAGTGAAGTAGGCCACCTTTCCCCCCGCCCCTATAAATAGGGGTGGGGAGTTGATGGGGAAAGTTTTTCGCATCTTGATTTATGTCAATTTTCGTAGCTGTTTTAGAAGATTGGCGCAGCACCTTTTGGATGCTCAAAATAATTGTTTTATCTTTGCAAGCGTGAATGGAGGATGACGACGCGTTCGTCAGTAATCATTTATCAATGAAAGTAGGACATTCTATCTATTTATTCCTCTCATGAGCGGTAAGGCCGCGTGAACGATTACGCACACCACCGCCCGAATTGTTAACAAATGTTTTCAAAAACCGCAAATAGACAAGGAGACCACGGCTTATGGCGAGGCAAATGGACACCGGCGTTATGCAGGTGGGCAATGGGGACGAATCCCCTTTGCCCTGCCATGACAGTAAGTGTCCGATGGAAAGCCGAGTTGCTTCGTTAGAGCAATTGTTAGCCAGTCAGTCAGCCCTTATATCGAGCCTTAGTAGCCAGTTAGCTACTCAAAACATTGAAAACGTCGCCTTGAAGTCAAAGGTGGAAACATTGACAGAGGAGGTGGAATCGCTGAAACAGCAGCAAGACAAGGAACAGTCTGTAAAAGGCGTGAAACTATTGTTCAACTTTGACAAGATTAGGAAAAAGGATGTTTTAGTTTGGATTATCGAGATGATAGAGAAGAAAGGGTTTGAAAGTACTATTGAAAAACTGATAGAATTCTTGGCTATCTTTACGAACTTAGGTAGTAAAGACACTATAAGAACCCAGCTTTACGATTACAAACGGCATTTTTAGTCCATTTCGCGAGGTTGAGTCAAACGTGACTCAACCTCTTTTTTTGGAACTATCAGTCAACTCGTCGTATCTTTGCACCGTCCGGACGAGATAATAATTGAAGAATCAAAGAATTAAAAATTTAAATGACGATGAAAAGAGAAAATTTTATGCTGACTGAACATTTCAGTTACAACGAGATGACACGCTCGGCCTGGGCTGAGCGTAACGGAGTGGACAACACACCCGACGCCCTGCAGCTGTTGGCGCTGGAGAACCTGTGCCAAGTGCTCCTGGAGCCGCTGCGCCAGCAGTTCGGCCCCATCCTCATCAACAGTGCATTT
>CADBHI010000003.1 GCA_902794405.1 uncultured Prevotellaceae bacterium | reverse complement strand
TTTGAAAGCAATCCAAAGCAGAACGTGGAATTGAGAACGGTCTCCAAATCGTAACCCGCGACATTTCCCAATCCCCCGAACTGCCTTTATACAAAGAAAAATTGCTTTTTCTTCCAAAATTACGAAATAATTTGAGAATAGCGTGCGTCTCGAGCGTAAAATTTCTTGAATCCTACTTGCGGACGTTCCTTTACTCAACGTCCACAGCCTCTTTTACCCCGCCCCCAGCCCCTCCCCTAAAGGGGTGGGGAGTATATCATCTTTCTGTGTTTTCTGTGCTTTCCGTGTGGAAAAAGAAAAAAAAGTGTGCCCCCTTGCCCCTTTTCAACCTAACTCGCTGATTATATGTGTGTTGGAGGGGGCACTGTAGGCTTAAAAGTGTGCCCCAAGTGTGCCCCCTGGGTGCCCCCCAAGAAAATTCAACAACAGCGTTTGCGTATACCCGAACGGTTGTTTGGGCGTACGCAAACGGTTGTTTGGGCATACGCAAACGGTTGTTTGGGCATACGCAAACGGTAATAACCCTATGCCAAACTCCCTGTAACTCGGTGCCTTTTTCCTGCTTTAGAGATACTTATTTTTTCAAAAAGGGCCTTTGGGGGGCACCCAGGGGGCACCTAAGGGGCACACTTTTAGGCCTTGAGTGCCCTCTCCAACGTGCATATAGTCAGCGCGTTAGACCAAAAAGGGGCACGGGGGGCACACTTTTTTTTGTTCTCTTCGGTGGCATCGAGATAGAGGTCTATATGGCCCGTGCCTCCATCGTTGTTGAGTGTCGGCACGATGGTGGTCTGACGCTGACCGAGCAGGTTTGAGAGGTAATACTTTACATCCGAGGGTGAGAGTGGCTCCCTCTTGTCATACTTAATGGTGGTGGGGTTGCTGCCGTCCCAGTTCAGGCGCCCTACGGTGTCTGTATTGTGGGTGTAAGAGGAGGTGGAGGTAACGAGACCGCCTATGCCGTCGACCAGGCAGTTACCACCTTCCCAGAGAAGGTCGCTGATGTAGTTGGGAATGCCAAACTTCCAATGCAGCACGGAGGGCAGCAGGTCGTCGCAGGGGCGTTGGTAACCATAGAAGAAGTCGAGTTACTTACTTGTCAACTGCTTGACGGGGAAGGTGAAGTAGGTGTCGGGGAAGGGCTCGTTTTCCAACGTGAAGTGCCACCATTCTGTATTGAAGGGCTTGAAACCGTGACGCATCATGGCATCACGGAGAATCATGCGGTTCTGGAACTGCTGTTTGGTGATGCCCTCAGTATAGTCGGGATGGCTCTCAGGACCGAACCAATCGAAGGTGCCACCCATATCGAGCTCCTTCTCGGTTGCCATGTCAAAGAGGGTGAGGTCGAGGGTGGAGCCGCGCGTATGTCCGCTTTTCTCACAGATATATTCCTGGGGAAAAAGTACGTTTTTCTCGAGGTTGGGATAGAAATAGGTTTTCATGCGGGTATCGTCGAAGTCGGCAGCCCAGCGCACGAAGTGGTCAACGGCCATCTGTGGACGATAGGCATCGTAGATTTTCAGGCGGTAGCCGAGTTTGATTACATCGTCACTAACGGCACGGAGGCTGTCGGCAGCTTGTTTGGTGAGCAGGGCCGTTGGTTCCAGATAGCCGTCGATGCGGTCGCCCACGAAGTTGTAGGTGCCGAAGTAGCGGATTTCCAGAATGGCATCGGGCACGACGTCGGTCAACGTTACGAACTGGCTTGTGTCTTCAGTCGGGTTGACGGTTGACACTTCGGCTTCGACATTGGTTTTGCGGCAACTGCTTACCACGATGATGCCACAGATCAGTAATAACAGTTTCTTCATGACTCTAATTGTTTTTGTTGTAGTAATGGGGGAGTTATTGATTGTTCTTTCCGCTCCGGTTTCTGGGCTTGTGGTTGTTCTTACCGTTGCCTCGGCTGTGCCAGCGGCCATGACGGCGGGTGTTGGAGCGTTTCTTTGCGCGTTTGATGTATTCGGGCGCCTCGCCAAGACCGTAGGGTAGGGGACGCTTCTCGACCTCCTTGCCGAGGAAGTGCTCAATCTCCTGGAACTTATAGATTTCAGCCTCGCTGACGAAGGTGATTGCTACGCCGTCGCGGTCGGCACGTGCCGTGCGGCCAATGCGGTGGACATAGTCCTCGGCATCATGAGGTACGTCGTAGTTGAGCACAATGCGGATATCGTCAATATCGATGCCTCGCACATCGTCGCGATCAGCCTGGCTGAGGTCGCTGTGCATCTCAGCACAATTGATCTTCATGCGCTTCAGCTGGCGGGTGATGTCCTTCACGCGGTCCTTTTTGCCCGAGAAAATGATGACGCGCTGCAGGTCGCCGTTTTTGAACAGGTGCTCGATGATGCCCAACTTCTGGGGGTCGTAGCACACGTAAGCCGACTGCTGGATTTTTTCGGCTGGTTTCGATACGGCCAGCTTCACCTCCACGGGATCGTGGAGCAGCGACACGGCCAACTCACGAATCTTGGCAGGCATCGTGGCTGAGAACATCACTCGCTGGCAACTCTTGGGCAGCTCAGCCACAATCTTCATGATATCCTCTGAGAAACCCATGTCGAGCATGCGGTCGGCCTCGTCGAGGACAAAGAACGAGCAACGCGAGAGGTCGAGATTTCCAACCTTCAGATGGCTAATCAAACGGCCCGGAGTGGCAATGAGCACGTCGGCTCCAAGGCGCATTCCCTTAAGTTCCTGGTCGTAGCGGTTGCCGTCATTACCGCCGTAGACGGCTACTGACGAAACGCCGTCCAGATAGTAGCCGAAGCCCTGCATGGCCTGGTCAATTTGCTGAGCCAGCTCGCGTGTGGGTGACATGATGACACAATTGATGGCATCCTTGGGATAGCCACCATCGTCAAGCTGTGAGAGGATAGGTAGCAGATAGGCAGCCGTCTTGCCCGTTCCTGTCTGGGCTACGCCCAAAACGTCGTAACCGTCGAGGATTTCGGGTATACACCTCTCTTGTATAGGTGTCATATCATCGAAGTGCATGTCATAGAGCGCATCGAGGATATTGTCGTTCAGATATGTTTCTTCAAACTTCATTCAATCTTTAATCTTAATTTGGGGCTTGACGCCAACAGAAGTAAGCAATAAACACGTAGAGAATATTAGGTATCCACTCTGCCAACATGGCTGGCGTTCCAGCATTGATGGCAAAGGTAGCACTAATGGTTTGGAGAAGGATATAGGCAAATGACAGGGCAAGTCCGATGCCAAGATAGAGTCCCATGCCGCCTTTACGCTTGCGGGCAGAAAGGCTGGCACCAATGACTGTCAGGATGAACGAGGCGAATGACATGGCGATACGTTTGTGGTATTCCACTTCGTACTGGACAACGTTCTGCGAACCACGTTCCTGTTGCTTCGATATGTATTGGCGCAATTCCGTGCTGGTAAACGTTTCCTGCTGTCCCTTAGAGAACACCAGATCCATGGGCTCCATCATGATGGTGGTGTCGACCTCGGCACCCTTCTTGATGACTTCACGCAGACCTTTCAGGGTTCGTATTGTGTAATTGCGTGCCCGCCAATGGTAGCGTGAGTCGCTGATGGTGTCGTAGCTGATGGTGCTTGCTGTCATGTGGCTCACCAGCTTCTTTTTTTCGAACTTGTCAAGAGAGAAGCCATAGCCAATTCTCAGATTGTCGTCGTATTGCTGGATGTAGGCAATCACGCCTTTTCCGACTTGCAGCTGCACGTTGGAAGCTGACGTAATCTTCTTGTTGTTCTTGTAAAGTTCCTCGAAGTTCTGGCGAATAACCGTACCCTGTGGAATGACGGTGGCACCAAGATAATAGTTCAGGGCAGCTATAAGAGCGGCAGAGATGAAATAGGGACGCATGAGCCGGCGGAAGCTGAGTCCCGAGGCAAGCATGGCTATGATCTCGCTGTTGCCTGCCAGTTTCGACGTAAAGAAAATGACGGCAATGAACACGAATAGCGGCGAGAACAGATTGGCAAAGTAAGGCACGAAGTTGGCGTAATAGTCGAACACAATAGCCCGCAAGGGTGCGTGGTTCGTAGTGAACTTGGCCAGATTCTCGTTGACGTCGAAGACAATCGAAATCGATATAATAAGAATGATGGAATAGATGTAGGTTCCGATAAACTTCTTGATGATATATCGGTCGATGCGTGACAGGTAATGGAACGGATTCAAATACTTGAGCCAGTCGAACCAAGTCTTCTGTCTATTCCTTCTTTTCATCGTCTTCTCCCAAGTTGTTCTATGACAGAGCGTTTCCACGATGTGAAATCTCCCTGTTCGATATGTGTACGAGCGTCAGTCACCAAGCGCAGGTAGAAAGCAAGATTATGAATGGATGCTATCTGTAAAGCCAACAGCTCCTGCGCTTTGAACAAATGATGTAGATAGGCCTTCGAGTGTATGCGGTCTACATCGCAGCCGTCAGAGTCTATGGGAGAAAAGTCGTTCTCCCATTTCTTGTTGCGCATGTTCATGGTGCCTTCATAGGTGAAGAGCATGGCGTTGCGACCATTACGAGTCGGCATGACACAATCGAACATATCTACGCCACGTTCGATAGCTTCGAGAATGTTCTGAGGCGTGCCGACTCCCATCAGATAGCGAGGCTTGTCCTTGGGCAGGATTTCGTTGACCACCTCAATCATTTCGTACATCACCTCGGTAGGTTCGCCAACAGCTAAGCCTCCGATGGCATTGCCGTCGGCACCCTTGTCGGCCACATGCTTGGCAGCTTCGCGTCGCAGATCCTTATAGGTGCAGCCTTGTACGATAGGGAACAACGACTGCTGATAGCCATATAGCGGTTCTGTCTCATTGAAACGCTTGATACAGCGGTCGAGCCAGCGTTGCGTCAGGCCTAACGACTTTTTCGCATACTGGTAATCGCTCTGTCCGGGAGGACACTCATCGAGGGCCATCATGATGTCTGCCCCAATGACGCGCTGGGTATCCATCACGTTCTCAGGGGTGAAGATATGCTTTGAACCGTCGATATGACTGCGGAATTCGCAGCCCTCCTCCCGTAGCTTGCGAATGCCTGTGAGCGAAAAGACCTGAAAACCGCCGGAGTCTGTCAATATGGGACGGTCCCAGGTGTTGAACTGATGCAAACCTCCTGCCTTTCGAAGTGTGTCAAGTCCCGGACGCAGATAAAGGTGATAGGTGTTTCCCAATATAATCTGGGCCTTCACCTGTTCGCGGAGTTCTGCGAAGTGTACACCCTTGACGCTTCCTACCGTACCTACGGGCATGAAGATAGGCGTCTTAATTTGCCCGTGGTCGGTTGTAATCAAGCCTGTACGTGCATCGCTGTTAGGGTCGGTATGCTGTAGTTCAAATGTCATTCGTTATTCGTCTTTCTTGTTGTCTTCCTCGTCAGGTATTACAAACGTCAAGGGATTATCCACCATGTCCTTGGTCAGGGCGAAATTCCAGACATCCTGCACGTTTTCCACATAATGGAAGGTGACACCCTTCAGGTACATGTCAGGTATCTCGTTGACGTCTTTCTCGTTTTCACGACACATCATAATGTCCGTGATGCCAGCACGCTTGGCAGCTAAGATCTTTTCCTTGATACCGCCAACTGGCAACACCTTTCCACGAAGGGTAATCTCGCCCGTCATGGCCGTGTTCTTGTGGACTTTACGTTGTGTCAGGGCCGATGCTATACTGGTGGCAATGGTGATGCCAGCCGATGGACCGTCCTTAGGCGTAGCACCCTCAGGAACGTGGATGTGAATATTATAATGGTCGAAGATGCGGTAGTCAACACCAAGTTTGTCAACATGAGCCTTCACATATTCTAAGGCAATGACGGCCGATTCCTTCATCACGTCGCCGAGGTTACCCGTCAGCGTCAGCTTGGCAGCTTTACCCTTCGACAGGGATGTCTCAATAAAGAGAATCTCACCGCCTACACTCGTCCAGGCAAGGCCCGTGACCACTCCGGCGTAGTCGTTACCCTGATAAATGTCGCGATAGAATGGGGGATTTCCAAGCAGTTCCTCTATCTCGGTATTCGTGATTTTGCTATAAGGTATCTCGCCGTTCAAAGCCTGTTTGAAAGCCAGCTTACGCATGGCCTTATTGATTTGCTTTTCGAGTTGACGGACACCACTCTCGCGAGTATAGCGTTCTATAATCATTTCGATGGCTGCCTTGTTGAACTTGGGCTTCTTCGACACTAAGTCAAGTCCGGTGTTCTCCATCTCGCGAGGGATAAGATGGCGCTTGGCAATTTCTATCTTCTCTTCGGTAATGTAGCCGCTGACCTCAATAATTTCCATGCGGTCGAGAAGTGGACCTGGAATGGTGGCCAGGTTGTTGGCTGTTGCAATGAACAACACTTTGGACAGGTCATAGTCTATGTCCAAATAGTTGTCGTGGAAAGCGTTGTTCTGCTCAGGATCGAGGACCTCCAGCAGGGCAGAGGCGGGGTCTCCGTTATGAGTGTTCTGTGTCACCTTGTCAATCTCGTCGAGAATGAATACTGGATTGCTGGAGCCGGCCTTTTGGATAGACTTGATGATACGTCCGGGCATAGCGCCGATATAAGTCCGACGATGACCACGAATCTCCGCTTCATCATGAAGACCGCCAAGTGACATACGAACATATTTGCGCTTCATAGCAGCTGCAATAGACTTGCCCAAAGAGGTCTTACCGACTCCAGGAGGGCCGTAAAGACAGATGATGGGTGATTTCAAGTCTCCGCGCAGCATAAGTACGGACATGTGCTCCAGAATGCGCTCCTTCACTTTCTCCATGCCGTAATGGTCACGGTCCAGAATCTTCTGGGCGCGTTGCAGGTTCAGGTCATCGTTGGTGAACTCGCCCCAGGGCAAGTCAACCAGCGTTTGAAGGTAGGTCAGCTGTACATTGTAATCGGGACTCTGAGGATTCAAGTTGTCCAGCTTGTCGGCTTCCTTATAGAAGGTCTTGGCAACTTCGGCCGACCAGTTTTTCTTCTGCGCTTTCTGCAGCAGCTCTGTCTTCTCTGGCGTTGACTCGCCGTGACCCATTTCAGCCTGAAGGTTCTTGATTTGCTGTTGCAGGAAGTAGTTACGCTGCTGTTCGTCCAAATCTTCACGGGTCTTGTTCCGGATATCGGCCTTCAGGTGCTGGAGGTTGATCTCACGATTCAGCACCTTCATGGTGGCAAACAGGCGCTCCTTTACTGACTCAGTTTCCAGGAGCATCATCTTATCCTTGATGGAGAACGGCATGTTCGAGCACGTAAAGTTCAGGGCCATGACGTTGTTCGAGATATTCTGTACGGCAAAGGTGGCTTCATCAGGAATATCTTCACTCATGTTGATATAGTCGTTTACCTGCTGACGCAAGTCCTGCATAGCCGTTCTGAACTCCTTGTCACGCTTGTCAGGCTGTATTTCCGTAGCGGCCTCCACATGGCCTGTAAGATAGGGATTCGTGCTGATGATGTCGATGAGTCTCAGGCGTCCTAAAGCCTGAACGATAGCCGTGATGTTTCCGTTAGGAAGCGTCAGTTGCTTAATGACTTTGGCATATACACCGTATTCATAGAGGTCTTCTAAGGTGGGCTCGTCTACTTCGGGATCACGCTGGCATACGATACCAATGACTATCTGTTTCTTTTCTGCACGTTTGATAAGTGTGGAACTTGATTCGCGACCAATCAGGATAGGGGAGACAACTCCAGGAAACAACACCAGGTTGCGAACTGCCAGTATGGGGATATCGTCGGGGGTCTGAATACCGTTAAACAGATCCTTTAAATCACCTTCGATATCAGCAATCATCGAGAAAGCTTTGTTATTTGTACTATCTAAAAACATAAAACCTTTTTATCTAAGAGCATGCAAAGGTACTAATTTTTGAAGAGTTAATAGTGTGAATGTAGTTAAAGGGAGTTAAAGGGCTATACTTTTTGACGAAAAGGAGTAACTTTGTACCCGAAAATGGCCAACGACTACTTCAATTTTCGGCAATTCACCGTTCGACAAGAACGTTGTGCAATGAAAGTCGGTACGGATGGAACTCTGCTGGGAGCATGGGCTCATGGCGGCAGTTCCATACTTGACATCGGCGTAGGTACGGGGCTGATAGCCCTCATGATGGCACAACGCTTTCCTGAGTCACATATCGTGGGTATTGATATCGACCACGAGGCGGTAGAGCAGGCGCTTGAAAATGTAAAAGCATCTCCTTTCCGAAACATTGATGTCGTTGAGGCCGATGCAAAGTCGTATGGAGGAAGCAGTTTTGATGCCATCGTATGCAATCCTCCTTATTTCGCCGACTCCTTACAGTCTCCGGATATGCAGCGCACCATAGCGCGTCATACCGTTTCCTTATCTTTCCGTGACTTGTTGGCTGCAGTATCGCGTTTGCTTGCTGAGGATGGCGAATTCTCGGTTGTGATACCCTTTGACTGTAAGGCTCGTCTGGAGTCCGAGGCAGCATTGGCCGGACTGTTCAAGGTGCGTGAGTGTGCGGTAAAGACGACTCCACGCAAGCAGCCGCGACGCTATCTGATAGCTTTTCGCCGCCATCCGTCCGACTTGGAACTGACGGAGGGCGTTATTGAAATCAAACCGTCGGTCCGTTCCGAGTGGTATCAAGAACTTACTAAAGACTTTTATCTATGAAAGTAACGATTTTTCAAATAGACATCGCTTGGGCAAGTCCCGATGAAAACGTAGAAAATGTGCGCCGCCTGTTTAATGAAAACACGGGTTCAGACCTTTACGTTCTGCCGGAAATGTGGGCTACGGGCTTTGCAACAACCCCTCATGATATTGCAGAAAACGAAGATTCCATCGCACTTTCCTGGATGCGTGAAACAGCCGTGAAACATCGTTGCGCCTTAAGTGGCAGCTTGTTAATCCAGACAGCGAGCGGAGAATACCGGAATCGTCATTATTTTGTCACGCCAGAATGCGTTTCTTTCTACGACAAACACCATTTGTTTACCTACGGCCACGAAGATGAATTCATCAAGCCCGGTAATGATCAAGTGATTGTAACTTGGCAGGGTAGGCGGTTCTTGCTGCTCACTTGCTACGATTTGCGCTTTCCTGTGTGGTCACGCTTTGGGAGAGCCGGCGAGTATGATGCCATTATTGTCGTTGCCAACTGGCCCGAAAGCCGTCAGCAGGCTTGGCGTGTACTGACGCGGGCACGTGCTATCGAGAACCAATGTTACCTGATTGCAGCCAATCGCGTGGGTGATGACCAGTTCTGTCATTACCGAGGTGGAAGTCTTATAGCCAATACAAAGGGAAACACGATTGTTGAGGCTGATGGCAATTATGCGTGTGCCCTTACGGCTGACTTGGATTTCGATAAGTTGGATTACGTGCGCGGTAAGTTTAAGGTTTTAGAAGACAGGGATTTATGATTGTCTGTAAAACTTTCGGTTAAGCTTTCCGTTGTACGTTCTTTCGATGGTCGTAACCTGTTCGTAAAGCATGGGAACCTTGTAGATTTCCAACTGCTGTTTCAGGTGGAGGGCCACTTCGCGCTTGTTTAATGTCTTACCGTCGGCCATCACCACCAACAGCTTGAGGGCATTGCCCGTAATGGGATGTGGCGCTGAGATGCAGATGCAGTCTTTCACATCGGGTAAGAGCAAGGCGGCGTCTTCCACTTCGGTTGGAGCCACCTTATAGCCGCCCACGTTGATGACATCGTCCTGACGGCCTCCGATGTGGAGCATGCCTTCGTCATCAATATGTCCAAGGTCGGCCATGCTGACCGTATCGTTACGAAGTACCGTTGCCGTTAGCTCTGGTTCGCCGATATAACCACTCATAAGCGTTTCTCCCTGACACGAGATATGACCTTCGGGGGTGATAATGATGCGGGAGTGGGGCATAGGCTTACCCAAACAGCCTACCAGGCAGCGGCCGTCGTTATAGTTATAGGTGCTGATGATGCCTGTTTCCGTAGAGGCGTAGGTGTTGTAGAGCCTCGTCTTGGGCAGCAGGCGGCAAAGGTCAAGCATGTCTGCATGAGCCAAAGGGGCGCCTCCGCACTCGATGAAATCAATCTTTTCTGCATACGAAGCCAGCTTGTCGGCACTAAACTGGGTGAGTATGCGGACATTGGCTGGTACGAAAAACGTTGCCATCTTCTCACACGGATAATCCAGAGCGTGGAAGAAGAGGTTGATGTCCTTCATGCCTTCGATGATGTAGAGTGTACCGCCAAGCACAATCATCGGGAAAATCTTCGAGAGGCTTCCGATATGGTTCAACGGACCATTGATGATGAACACCAACTCATGGCTGAAGCCCTGACCGGCAATCAGGTTCTCGGCATCGGCAATAATCGTGCGGTGGCTGATCATCACGCCCTTGGAGCGGCCTGTGGTGCCGGTCGTATAGAGCACGTCGGCTATGCCTTCAGGAACGTCGTAGGACGAGAGCTTTTTGCCCAATTCAACGAATAAATCCTGAGGAGTGCCTTTCTCCATCGGCGCTGCCACAGCCCCCGCTTGATGGATGGCCAAGTAGGTCACGAGGAAGTCGATGGTCTGGGATGCACGGAAAAGTACTACCTTTCCCTTGCTGTCGGCATAGTCCTTGGCGCGTTCACATACACGCTCGTACAGCATAGAATAAGAGCACGTCTCCGTCCCGCAAACGGCGGCTGCCTTGTCGGGATAGAGACGTGCGTCTTGTGCAAGATAATCTTCTAAGGTCATCATGACTGCTTCTCCTGTAGTTTTCGCTCCACCAAAGCAACAATACTATCGAGAGTCTTCAGGTTTTTGGGCGTAGCGTCCAAAGCCTCCAACTTGATGCCGTATTTATCAGAGAGCGACATCAGTATCGTTGTCACATCCAGCGAGTTAAGCTCGCTGAACAGGAAGTCGGAGTCAAAATCTACCAACGGAAGCAGGTCTTCCAAGATGGTCCTTATTTCTTCTTTCATGCGTTTAGTTGTTATATTCCTGCCAAGGCTTGATCTGGATGTCCTCCTGCTTCATGGCGGTGAAGGCTTCGATAAAGGCCTTAGCCAGTCGTACGTTGGTCATCAGAGGAATGTTGTGGTCAATGGCACCACGACGGATACGGTAGCCGTTGGTCAGCTCGCGCTTCGTATGGTTCTTCGGCACGTTGACGATAAGATCGAACTTGTGGGCGGCAATCATGTCCATCACGTTGTTCTCGCCGTCCTCGTCGGGCCAGCTTACAGGCGTAGCCTTCACACCGTTCTCGTTGAAGAACTTTGCCGTTCCGCCAGTAGCGTAAACCTCGAAGCCTTTCTTCACCAGTTCCTGTGCAGGCTCCAACAGGGAAACCTTACCCTTGGCAGCACCAGAGGAGATGAGAACCGACTTCTTCGGCAGACGATAACCTGTTGCGATTAAGGCATTTAACAGAGCCTCGTTCAAGCTGTCACCCAAGCAGCCGACCTCACCCGTAGATGACATGTCAACGCCGAGGACAGGGTCAGCATTCTGAAGACGGGCGAACGAGAACTGAGAGGCCTTGACGCCAATACGGTCGATGTCGAACTCCGACTTGTCAGGACGCTCGTAGGGAGCATCGAGCATGATCTTCGTAGCCGTCTCGATGAAGTTGCGCTTCAGAATCTTCGATACGAAGGGGAACGAACGAGAGGCACGGAGGTTGCACTCAATCACCTTCACCTCGCGGTTCTTGGCCAGGAACTGGATATTGAACGGTCCGCTGATGTTCAGCTCCTTGGCAATCTTGCGGCTGATGTGCTTAATCTGACGGATGGTAGAGTAGTAGATGTGCTGTGCAGGGAACACCATCGTGGCATCACCTGAGTGAACACCGGCATACTCCACGTGCTCAGAGATGGCGTATTCAATAACTTCACCCTTGTCGGCAACGGCATCGAACTCGATTTCCTTGGTATCGGTCATGAACTTCGAAATGACCACAGGGAACTCCTTTGATACCTCGGTAGCCATATTGAGGAAGCGATGCAGCTCTTCGTCGTCGTAGCAAACGTTCATGGCAGCACCAGAGAGCACGTACGAAGGACGAACCAGCACGGGATAGCCTACCTGGTTGACGAAGTCCTTCACGTCCTCAAAGCTGGTCAGGGCTCTCCATGCAGGCTGGTCAATGGCCAGCTTGTCGAGCATAGCCGAGAACTTGTCACGGTTCTCTGCGCGGTCGATATTGACAGGGCTGGTACCCAGGACGGGCACGCCCTGACGATAGAGCTTCATGGCGAGGTTGTTAGGAATCTGACCACCCACGGACACGATGACACCCTTAGGCGACTCCAGCTCGATGACATCGAGCACGCGCTCCAATGACAGTTCGTCGAAGTAGAGGCGGTCGCACATGTCGTAGTCGGTAGACACGGTCTCAGGGTTATAGTTAATCATGATTGACTTGTAACCCAGCTTGCGGGCGGTATTGATGGCGTTCACGGAACACCAGTCAAACTCCACGCTTGAACCGATGCGGTAGGCACCAGAGCCGAGTACCACAACAGATTTGTCGTTGTTGTAGTAGTTGATGTCGTGCTTGGGCTTGTACTGCTCACCCTCAGGATTTCCAAACGCGGGCGTGTGCGTATACGTGAAATAGAGGTAGTTGGTCAGTTCGGGATGCTCAGAGGCAACGGTAGGTATGCGCTTTACTGAAGGCGTGATGCCACGCTCCTTGCGATACTGGCGAACCTGCAGGTTCTCCTTTTCCATATTGCCGCTTTGGGGCTTCAGCACGAAACGGGCAATCTGGAAGTCGCTGAATCCGGCGCGCTTCACCTCCAGCAGGAATTCGTCGGGAATCTCCTCGAGCTTGTTGTATGTCTGCAGCTTATGCTTCAAGTCAACGATGTGCTTCAGGCGCTCCAGGAACCACACGTCGATCTTGGTCAGTTCCTCAATGCGCTCTACGGTATAACCCTGTTCCAAAGCCTGGGCAATCGCAAAGATACGCAGGTCGGTGGGGTTTGCCAAAGCGTCGTCCAGGTCGTCGAACTTCGTGTGGTCGTTGCCCACGAAACCGTGCATGCCCTGACCAATCATTCGCAGACCCTTCTGGATCATCTCCTCGAACGAACGGCCGATGGACATAATCTCGCCGACGGACTTCATCGAAGAGCCGATCTGACGGCTTACACCCACGAATTTGGTCAAGTCCCAACGAGGAATCTTACAGATCATATAGTCGAGGCTCGGAGCAACGTAGGCACTTGAAGTGGTGCCCATCTCACCAATCTGGTCGAGCGTATAGCCGAGAGCAATCTTGGCAGCAACGAAGGCGAGGGGATAGCCGGTCGCCTTTGATGCCAATGCCGACGAACGGCTCAGACGTGCGTTGATTTCGATAATGCGGTAGTCGTTGGTGACGGCGTTGAAAGCAAACTGGATGTTGCACTCACCAACGATGCCGAGGTGCTTGACACACTTGATGGTCAGTTCCTGCAGCATCTTGACCTGATCCTCAGTCAGCGAACAGGTGGGAGCCACCACAATCGACTCACCCGTATGGATGCCGAGGGGGTCGAAGTTCTCCATCGAGGCTACGGTGAAGCAGCGGTCGTTGGCATCGCGGATGCACTCGAACTCAATCTCCTTCCAGCCCTTCAGACTTTCCTCAACCAGAATCTGCGGAGCGAAGGTAAAGGCAGACTCTGCCAACTCAACGAATGCCTTCTCATCGGGACAAATACCACTTCCGAGACCACCGAGGGCGTAGGCTGAACGGATCATGATGGGGAAACCAATCTCATGAGCTGCTTTCAGCGCGTCTTCCATGTTCTCAACAGCATGGCTCACGGGAACCTTCAGGTCAACCTCGGCTAGCTTCTTCACGAAGAGGTCGCGGTCCTCGGTGTTCATGATAGCCTCGACGCTGGTGCCTAAAACCTCTACACCGTATTCCTTTAAGATACCTTTCTGATACAGTTCCGTACCGCAGTTCAGGGCCGTCTGGCCGCCGAATGCCAACAGAATGCCATCAGGACGTTCTTTCTTGATAATCTCTGTAACGAAGTGAGGGGTTACAGGTTGGAAGTACACCTTATCGGCAATACCTTCCGAGGTCTGGATGGTTGCGATGTTGGGGTTAACTAACACGGAGGAAATTCCTTCCTCACGAAGTGCTTTCAGCGCCTGGGAGCCAGAATAGTCGAACTCGCCTGCCTGTCCGATTTTCAAGGCACCCGAGCCGAGTACCAAGACTTTCTTGAGTTGTTTTTTCATTATCCTAAATATTAAGTCCTTTTAAAAAAACCGTGCAAAGGTAATAATAATAATTGAATTACGCAAAAAATGAAGTGAAAAGTTTCCGAAAAACCAAAGAATGGCCACATGGTCTTAGCTGTGGCTGTGTGTTATTGACGACTAAGCCAAGGTTGTTTTGTAAACAAAATTCACAAACATGCTCTCGTTTTTCGGCGTTTCCCTATCTGTTTGATTTACAACGGCTTACCGAAGCCGGTATTTTACTCCGGGCAAACTCGGAGTTTAGTCCGGGCAAAAGTCGAGTTTACTCCGACTAAACTCAGAGTTTACTCCGGGCAAAATCTGATTGTCTGGCGACGAAATCCAATAATGTAAACAAATATGATTGTTCGTTAAATCGTCGTGGTCACAAGGTTGATGCGGTAGCCGAAACCGTCGAGTTGTGTTTGACCAATCTTAAAATATATTTATATATTTGGTGGAGTCGGATATTTTATGTACCTTTGCACATCTTTTTGAGAAAGGTAATAAAAAACAAGATAGAAATGAGTAAAAGATTTGCCGAACATAACGGCTTGAACCTGACGCAGACGAATAATGACGTGCTGCAGATGTGGAAGGAGAAGAATGTGTTCTGGCGCTCTGTGACTGAGCGCGAGGGCTGCCCCCAATTCGTGTTTTTCGAGGGTCCTCCCTCGGCTAACGGCCACCCTGGTATTCACCACGTGCTGGCCCGTACCATCAAGGATGCCTTCAACCGCTACAAGACCATGCAGGGCATGCAGGTGAAGCGTAAGGCCGGATGGGACACCCATGGACTGCCCGTTGAGCTGGGCGTTGAGAAGGAACTGGGCATCACCAAGGCCGACATCGACAACAAGGAGTCGGCAAAGTACATCTCGACCGAGGACTATAATAAGAAGTGCCGCGAGAACGTGATGATGTTTACCGCCGAATGGCGTGACCTGACTGAGCGCATGGGCTATTTCGTGGACTTGGACAACCCCTATATCACCTACGACAACAAGTACATCGAGACGTTGTGGTGGCTCTTGAAGCAGCTCTACGAAAAGGATCTGCTTTATAAGGGCTACACCATCCAGCCCTATTCGCCCGCCGCTGGAACCGGACTTTCCAGCCACGAGCTGAACCAGCCCGGCTGCTATCGTGACGTGAAGGACACAACATGTACGGCGCTGTTCAAGATGAAGAACCCGAAGCCGGAAATGACAGGGTGGGGCACAGCTTACTTCATGGCCTGGACAACCACGCCGTGGACACTCGCAGCCAACTCGGCCCTCTGTGTAGGTCCGAAGATCGACTATGTGGCCGTGGAGACCTATAACCCCTATAGTGCTGAAAAGATTACCATCGTATTGGCTGAAGCCCGCTTGGCCGCCTATCTGGCTCCCGAGGGTGAGATTACCGATGGTGGTGAGATGCCCGAATATAAGAAAGGTGAGAAGTTTATCCCTTACCGCATCGTGGGCCGCTACAAGGGTACTGACCTTGTAGGCATGGAATATGAGCAGTTGATGCCTGCCATCAAGCCTATGGGCGATGCCTTCCGAGTGATTCCCGGCGACTATGTGACTACTGAGGACGGTGCCGGTATCGTGCATATTGCTCCGAACTTTGGTGCCGACGACGCCTTTGTGGCTAAGAAAGCTGGCATTTGTCCCATCGTGCTCATCGACAAGAAAGGCAATGAGCGCCCTGTGGTTGACCTGCAAGGAAAGTACTTCAACGTTGAGGATCTCGACGATCAATTCGTTGAGAAATATGTGAACGTGGCCGAATGGGGCAAGTTCGCAGGCCGCTATGTGAAGAATGCCTACGACGACACCCTGACCGACAAGGACGAGACGCTCGACATCTCGATCTGCATGGACCTGAAGGCTCAGGACAAGGTGTTCAAGATTGAGAAGCATACCCATAACTATCCCCATTGCTGGCGTACGGACAAGCCTGTGCTCTACTATCCGCTGGATTCGTGGTTCATTCGCTCAACGGCCAAGAAAGACCGCATGTTCGAGCTGAACAAGACCATCAACTGGCAGCCTGAGTCAACGGGAACGGGCCGCTTCGGCAACTGGCTCGAGAACCTGAACGACTGGAACCTTTCTCGCTCTCGCTTCTGGGGCACGCCGCTTCCTATCTGGCGCGACGAGGATGGCAAGGCAGAGAAGTGCATTGGAAGCGTTGAGGAACTTTACAATGAAATCGAGAAATCTGTGGCTGCTGGCATCATGACCGCCAATCCGCTGAAGGAAAAGGGCTTTGTACCAGGCGATATGGCCCAGGAGAACTACGACCGCATTGACCTGCATCGCCCATACGTTGACAACATTGTGCTGGTCAGCGACGAGGGTAAGCCCATGAAGCGTGAGACCGACCTCATTGACGTGTGGTTCGACTCCGGCTCGATGCCTTACGCTCAGGTACACTATCCGTTCGAAAACCGCGATTTGATCGACAAGCGCGAGGCCTTCCCCGCTGATTTCATCAACGAGGGTGTGGACCAGACGCGTGGTTGGTTCTTCACGTTGCATGCCATTGCCACGATGATTTTCGACTCCGTGGCCTTTAAGAACGTGATTTCTTCCGGTCTTGTGCTCGATGCCAAGGGCAACAAGATGTCGAAGCATGTGGGCAACGTGGTAAATCCGTTTGAGATGATTGAGAAATACGGTTCCGATGCCGTTCGCTTCTACATGCTGACTAACTCAGAGCCGTGGGACAACCTGAAGTTCGACCCCGAGGGTGTTGACGAAGTGCGCCGCAAGTTCTTCGGCACCTTATATAATACGTATAGCTTCTTCGCTCTCTACGCCAACGTCGATGGCTACGAGCCTTCTCAGCAGGTCGAGGCTCAGCCTCGACTTACTACGGAAAAGCCCGAGATTGACCGCTGGATCCTCTCCTGCCTCAACACCCTCATCAAGGGCGTCCAGAAGGAGCTCGACAACTACGACCCGACCCGTGCAGGCCGTCTCATCGATGCCTTCGTCAACGACGACCTCTCCAACTGGTACGTTCGCCTGAACCGTAAGCGCTTCTGGGGTAAGGACATGAGCGACGACAAGCGTTCGGCATACGACACGCTCTACACCTGCCTGATGACCGTCTCGAAGCTTATGGCGCCGTTTGCTCCGTTCTATGCCGACCAGCTCTATAAGGACCTCGGCGGCGAGAAGGACAGCGTGCATCTCGACACTTTCCCCGCTGTCGATGATTCCCTTATCGACAAGGACTTGGAAGCCCGCATGGAGATGGCTCAGAAGATTACCTCGATGGTACTCGCCCTGCGCCGCAAGGTGAACATCAAGGTGCGCCAGCCGCTGCAGGCTATCATGGTGCCCGCTACCGAAGAGCAGAAGAAGCACATCGAGGCTGTGAAGCAGCTCATCATGAACGAGGTGAACGTTAAGGAACTGAAATTCGTTGAGGGACAGGGCATACTCGTCAAGAAGGTGAAGTGTAACTTCAGGACGATGGGTAAGAAATTCGGTAAGCTGATGAAGGGTGTGGCTGCAGCCGTAGACGCCCTTACTCAGGAGCAGATTGCCGAGTTGGAGAACAACGGCACCATCGGCATCAATGTCGAAGGACAAGACCTGACGGTGGAAGTTGCTGATGTGGAAATCATCAGCGAGGATATTCCCGGATGGCTCGTTGCCAACGAAGGTTCGCTGACCGTAGCCCTCGAAGTGGAGCTTACCGATGAGCTGCGCCAGGAGGGTATGGCCCGTGAAATCATCAACCGCGTTCAGAACATCCGCAAGGAGAGCGGCCTTGAGATAACCGACCGTATTAGCATCACCTTAGCTCCCAATGCCGAAATCGAAAAGTCGGTGGCTGCCTTTGGTGAATACATCAAGACTCAGGTGCTGGCCGATGCCATTACGATTGCCTCGAACGACGGCAACGAAGTGGAGTTCGACGACTTTAAACTGAATATCAAAATTACCAAAAACTAAAGAATATGGATACAGAGAAAACACGCTACAGTGACGAAGAACTGGAAGAGTTCCGCACTATTATTAACGAGAAGCTGGCGTTAGCCAAACGTGACTACGACCAGATGATGGCTGTTATTACCAACCAAGACTCCAACGATGTAGATGACACATCGCCCACATACAAAGCTCTGGAGGAGGGTAGTACAACCCAGTCGAAGGAAGAAATCATGACGATGGCTGCCCGTCAGCAGAAGTTCATTCAGGGGCTTCAGGCTGCTCTGGTACGTATTGAGAACAAGACCTACGGCATCGACCGCCTGACAGGAAAGCTGATTCCTAAGGAGCGTCTGAAGGCTGTTCCTCATGCCACGCTGAGCGTTGAGTCAAAAATGAGAACCAAAAAGTGAGCAAATTAAGAAGCATACTTTCCGACGGGTGGCTGGCTACGCTCATCGTAGTCGGCGCACTCGTTATTGACCAACTGATAAAAATGTGGGTGAAGACCCACATGACACTTCACGAGAGCATACGAATCTTTGACTGGTTCTACATATCGTTCATCGAGAACAGCGGTATGGCCTACGGTATGCAGATTGGTTCAAAGTTGGCACTCTCGCTTTTCCGCGTGGTGGCCATCTCCATCTTGGCCTACTATCTTTGGCTGCAAGTCAGAAAGCATGTCAGGATAGGATACATCGTCTGTCTGTCGATGGTGCTCGCAGGAGCTATCGGCAACTTGATTGACTGTATGTTCTATGGCCTGATTTTCAACGCCTCTTCGCCTGCCTATACGTCGTATTTCGTTGATTTCGGCACGGGTTATGCCCCGTTCCTGATGGGAAAGGTGGTCGATATGTTCTATTTCCCGCTTATTGTCACTACCTGGCCGGAATGGGTACCTCACTTTGGCGGCAATGAGTTCGTTTTCTTCAGTCCCGTCTTTAACTTCGCCGATGCCTGCATTTCTGTGGGTGTGGTTTTGCTAGTGTTGTTCTATCGCCAGGAAATCAGTCAAATTAGTCTGAAGCGTGAGGAAAAGGAGTCGTAGACACATATTATATATTATAGGGCTTACGACGCTGACTATGGCGTGCAAGCCTACCGTACCTTCAGGATACATTCAGCCTGATGATATGGAGGATTTGCTCTATGACTACCACATTGCCCAGACAATGGCAATAGAAAACGGGAGAGACGATGGCAAGGAAGATTATAACCAGACGCTCTACTTTGCTGCCGTGCTCGAGAAACACGGGGTGACGAAGGCAAAGTTTGACTCATCGCTGACCTATTATTATGTGAGAGCCGACCGCTTCAACGACATGTACCAGCATATTGCCAAGCGTCTAAGCGATGATGCATTGGCTCTTGGTGCATCTGAGGGTGAGGTGAACCACTACTCAAAACTGACGTCTAATGGCGATACGACTGATGTGTGGATGGGCAAGTTGTCAACCATGCTCATACCATACGCACCCTACAACAAGATGGATTTTGTGCAACAGGCAGACACTTCTTACCGTAAGGGTGACTCCTTTATGTTCATTGTCAACACAGACTTCATCTACCAGTCGGGCTCACGTGTTGCAGAGGCCTGCATCGCCATGCGTTATGACAACGATACGATTGTGAGCAAAGCTGTTAGTGTCTCCAGTTCTGGCATTAGTCAGATTCGTATACCTGAGGTTGCCAACCATAAGGTGAAGGAAATACGTGGCTATATCTATCTGGCTCCTGAAAGGGAGGTTACTACAACCTTGAAACTGATGGCTATCAAGAGCATTCAGCTGATTAAGTTCCGCAAAAAGGAAGAAAAAGAAGAAAAACCTAAGCAATAATATGAAGAACCTGAAATTTCGTCTGGCACTAATGAACTTTATAGAGTTCGCCGTGTGGGGTGCCTATCTTACGTGTATGGGACTATACCTGAACCGCATTGGAATGGCTTCCGAAATTGGCTATTTCTTTGCCATGCAAGGTATTGTGAGTATCTTTATGCCTGCTATTATGGGCATTGTGGCCGATAAGTGGATTCCTGCCCAGCGCCTTCTTGGTTACTGTCATCTGTTGGCCGGCATGTTTATGTTTGCTGCCGCCTACTATGGGCATACCGCTGGTGAATCAACTCAATTCGGCACGCTTTTCGGGCTCTATAGCTTGAGCGTTGCCTTCTATATGCCTACGCTGGCATTGACCAACTCGGTGGCCTATAATGCCCTGACCAAAGCTGGGATGGATACGGTGAAGGATTTCCCGCCCATTCGTGTGTTCGGCACCATCGGCTTTATTTGTGCCATGTGGTTTGTCGATCTGACGGGATTCAAAAGCACAGAAGCGCAGTTCGTGACCTCAGGCGTGCTGAGCCTCGTGTTGTTCCTCTATACCTTTACCCTGCCGGCCTGTCCCTTGGCTTCCAAGGATAAATGCAAGTCTTTGGTTGAAGCCTTTGGTCTGCAAGCCTTCACTTTGTTCAAGCAGAAGGATATGGCCATCTTCTTTATCTTCTCGTCGTTCCTGGGCGTCAGTTTGCAGATTACCAATGGTTTTGCTACACCCTATATTGAGAGCTTCAAGGCGGTGTCAGAGTATGCATCGACATTCGGTGTTCAGCATGCCAACATTCTCTACTCGCTTTCGCAGATTAGCGAGACGTGCTGTATCCTGCTCATTCCGTTCTTTATGAAACGCTATGGCATCAAGCAGGTGATGCTCATCGCCATGTTTGCTTGGGTGCTTCGTTTCGGATTCTTGGGCATGGGTAATCCGGGAACCCCAGGCGTCCTTCTCTTCGTGCTTTCTATGATTATCTATGGTGTAGCCTTTGACTTCTTCAATATCTCAGGTTCGTTATTCGTAGATAAAACCACCGATCCCTCCATCCGTTCTTCGGCTCAGGGATTGTTTATGCTGATGACTAACGGTATTGGCGCTTCTGTCGGTTCTATTGCTGCTCAGCAAGTGGTCAATTATTATACAGATTCGGAGGGAGTCGTTGAGTGGACTACCGTTTGGATGGTATTCTCTGTCTATGCCTTAGTGGTAGGAATCGTCTTTGCTTTGGTGTTCCATCCCAAGAAAGTGTAAAAGCATATTGATGTACAGGCTATGTCAATGATCGATGACTCATTACAGCTGCACTTCAAAGATATGGCAGAAATTGTCGGAGGTAACGGCTTTTCTGTCGTCCGTATGACTGATGCTTCAGAAAGGCGGGCCTTGTGCATTATATGTGATCAGGCCATGACCGGACAATTGGCTATACGTAGCAAGAATGTGCCTGGGCGTCAGATCATGCTACCGGAGGTACTTTTTGACATGCTGCTTGATGAGAATAGCATTGACGACTTTTACATCCAGGCGTTTGGCATCTATCAGGGACAGTATCAGGTCGTATTATATAATAGAAGGCTGGATTCCCATAAGTTCATTCGTATTTCGGATGCTATACTTCTCCACGTGATGGCGGGTGTTCCTTTCTATATCCTGAGATCGCTGATGGCCATGCAGTCAACGCCCTTCAGTCCTGATAATCCGGCTATTTCGATTCCAATTAACACGTTGGATACCGAGAGTCTGAATCGTGAATTGGAACATGCCGTAGAGAATGAAGACTACAGGCTTGCAGCTATCCTGCGTGATGAAATACTGAAAAGAAAGAACTCATGAAAGAGACTCGATACTTCTACGTACCCGATGCTGAAGTGCGGCAGGAGCTTCCATCCGAAGAGGCTGCCCATGCCACAAAGGTACTTCGACTGAAGGAAGGTGATGAAATCATGCTCATGGATGGGCGAGGCACCTTCTATCGTGCAGAAGTAACCCTTTCTGCGAATCATCATTGTATGTACCATATCATGGAAAGCCTTCCGCAGCAACGCTTATGGGAAGGACGTATACATTTGGCTATGGCACCAACGAAGATGAATGAACGTACAGAATGGATGGTGGAGAAAGCGGTCGAAGTAGGCTTTAACGAGATTTCGTTCTTGAATTGCCAATTCTCGGAGCGGCGATCCTTGAAGATGGAACGCATCCAAAAGATAGTGGTTGCTGCTGCCAAACAGAGTCGAGCGGCCTTCATGCCAGATATCCATGACCTGACTAAGTTCAAGGGGTTCATCGACAGTCATTCTGAAGGGAACCGATTTATTGCTCATTGTTATGACGAGGTGCCGCGCATTAATCTCTTTGACCGGCTTTGTCAACTGCCTCCTTCCGACGATGTGCTGGTTTTAGTCGGTCCAGAAGGCGATTTTAGTATTGACGAAGTTCGTTACGCCGTAGAATCGGGCTTCATTTCTGTTGATTTGGGTAAAAGTCGGCTGCGCACAGAAACTGCAGGACTCTCTGCTGTAATGATGATGCAGTTGGCTAAGCAAAGATAATAAGATATATGATGACAAAGAAATTGATATTTGCTTTTTTGGTGATAATCCTAACATTCACCACGGCGAGGGCTGACACCCCAAGTCTGAGACAGCTCTTTATTGAAATGCCTGACTCGATCATTCCGTATCTGTCACACAACAATCGGCTTGACTTGCTTGACTTCATGGATTCGAACATGAAATCTGAGGTCACGAATGATTTTGGCGGAAAGAGTGTGATGACGGTGCTTACTGAAGATTCCATTTCAGTTCAACTGAATGAGTTGAATAAGACAAAGATTCTACTGTTAGAGTCAACTCAGCCTGTTGATAGCTCTAACTGTGTGATTGCCTTGATAAGGACGATATACATAGATGGTGAACAGATGGAGACGGATTTGAAGTATTACTCTGTGAAATGGAGAAGACTAACAAAGGAACCGCAGCTGTCTCCAGCTCATAAAGAACTAATGAAACGATATGTAAAACCGTCAAATATTATTAATTTCCTCATAAGAAGAGTTAATAAAGATTAAGTAATTGGGTTTATAATAAAAATATTATCGTTATTCGGATTATTATCCGTATATTTGCAGAGTGTTTTTCATGGTATTAGATTATTAAGGTTAATAGAAATTAGTTGTCGTGAGACAATTGATTTTTAACCTGCAGTACAACAAGTATTGCAGACAATGAAATCAAAAAGGGGAGCCTGTGAAGGTTCCCCTTTTCAATATTCTATTTTCATGATTAGTAACTGCGGGCAATAATGACGCGAGCTTTCGAGGGCTTGCCGCTCACCATGTCTACACCAGGAGTCTGCTCCACACCGAAGGGTACGCAACGGATGGTGGCCTGTGTCTCTTCTTTGATCTGTGCCTCGGTCTCAGCAGTGCCGTCCCAGTGGCAGAGGAAGAAGCCGCCGTCCTTCACACGCTCCTTGAACTCTTCGTAGTTGTCACACTCGAAGATGTGAGCATCACGATAATCCTTGGCCTTCTTGAAGATGTTCTGCTGGATGTCCTCCAACAACTGCTCCACATATTCCACGATACCTTCGATGGGGCGTGTCTCCTTTTCAAGTGTATCGCGGCGCATCACCTCGATAGTGCCGTTTTCCAAGTCGCGGGCACCGAGTACCAGACGTACGGGAACACCCTTTAGCTCATAGTCGGCAAACTTGAAGCCGGGACGTTTGTTGTCGGCATCGTCGAACTTAACGGTAATGCCCTTGGCACGCAAAGCCTCAATAATCGGTGTCACTTCCTTGTTCACCTGCTCCATCTGCTCCGGCTTGGTGGCTATGGGAATGATGACCACCTGGATGGGAGCCAGACGCGGAGGCAGAACCAGACCGTTGTCGTCAGAGTGAGTCATGATGAGCGCACCAATGAGTCGGGTAGAAACACCCCACGAGGTAGCCCATACATATTCTGGCTTGTTCTCTTTATTAAGATAGGTGACTTCGAAAGCCTTGGCGAAGTTCTGTCCGAGGAAGTGTGAGGTTCCGCTCTGCAGGGCCTTGCCGTCCTGCATCATGGCCTCGATGGTGTAGGTGTCAAGAGCACCTGCGAAACGCTCGGTTTCGCTCTTCACGCCTTGAACAACAGGTACAGCCATCCACTCCTCAGCAAACTTGGCGTAGACCTTCAACATCAGCTGTGCCTCGGCCTCGGCTTCTTCACGAGTAGCATGAGCTGTGTGACCTTCCTGCCACAGGAACTCCGAAGTGCGGAGGAACGGACGGGTGCGCATTTCCCAGCGCATCACGTTACACCACTGGTTGCACATCAAGGGCAGGTCACGCCATGAATGAATCCAGTTCTTATAGGTGTTCCAAATGATAGTTTCCGATGTAGGACGCACAATGAGCTCCTCTTCGAGCTTGGCAGCCGGGTCGACAACGACGCCGCTCTTGTCCTCGGTGGCCTTCAGGCGATAGTGAGTCACGACAGCACACTCCTTGGCGAAACCCTCCACATGCTCGGCCTCACGGCTAAGGAACGACTTCGGTATCAGCAGGGGGAAATAGGCGTTCTGGGCACCTGTCTCCTTAAACATTTTATCCAACTGTTGCTGCATCTTTTCCCAGATGGCATAGCCATAGGGCTTGATGACCATACAACCACGTACTGCCGATTGCTCAGCAAGGTCAGCTTTCACAACAAGATCATTGAACCACTGGCTGTAATTATCAGCTCTTTTGGTCAAATCTTTCAATTCTTTTGCCATTTCTATTCTGTTTTTAATCAATTTGAGTGCAAAATTACAAAAAAATCCTCAATTAGCATGCACGAATACCAAAATAATTGCTATCTTTGCACCGTAAATGCAAATAATTTGTTTAACTTCAATAAAATCAAACAAGAAAAGATTATGAAAAGAATTAAATCGATTGCTGTTGCTCTGAGTGCTGCTCTTGTGCTCTGTGGTTGTGGAATGAGTAATACTGCTAAAGGCGGTCTGATTGGTGCTGGTGGTGGTGCTGCTCTTGGTGCTGTTATCGGTCACCTTGCTGGTAATACTGCTGTGGGTGCTGCCATCGGTGGTGCCGTAGGTGCTGGTGCTGGTGTGATTATCGGCCATAAGATGGATAAGGCCAAGAAGGAGGCCGAGGCCGTTCAGAACGCACAGGTGGAGTCTGTTACCGATGCTAACGGCCTGCAGGCTGTGAAGGTGACCTTCGACTCAGGTATTCTCTTCACCACTGGTAGCTCTACGCTTAGCAGTACTGCTAAGACTTCTCTGACACAGTTCTCTAATGTGTTGAAGAGCAATGCCGACTGCGATGTGGCTGTTCAGGGTTATACTGACAATGCTGGTTGGAAGAACTCTACTGCCGAGCAGAGCAAGCAGAAGAACCTGAATCTGTCTCAGCAGCGCGCACAGTCTGTCACCAACTATCTGCTGTCACTTGGTGTTCCCAGCACTCAGATTCGTAGTACCATGGGTTATGGTGAGGACAATCCTGTTGCTGACAACTCAACGGCTGCCGGTAAGGCTCAGAATCGCCGCGTGGAGGTTTACTTGTATGCTTCTCAGGCTATGATTCAGGCTGCTGAAGCTCAGGCTAACTAATGAAGTTTATTAAGAAATTGATACTCAGAATCGTGGTGGCATTTTTTGCTTCCACGATTCTTTCTGTCGTAGCCCTACGCTTCATCCCCGTGTGGTTTACGCCACTCATGTTCATCCGTTGTTATGAACAACTGAAGGAGGGTAGGGAACTGCGCCTGACTCACCACTGGGTGTCGCTCGACGAAATTTCCGAAAATATGCCTGTAGCCGTAATGGCCAGCGAGGATGCCCGTTTCCTGAGTCATCATGGTTTTGACTTCAAAGCCATCGAGAGTGCTGCCAAGCGCAACATCCAGCATCCCGAGAAACGTAGGCTTGGCGCTTCTACCATTAGTCAGCAAACGGCCAAGAACGTGTTCCTATGGCCTGGACGTTCCTGGATACGTAAGGGATTTGAGGTATATTTCACTTCGTTGATTGAACTGATGTGGTCAAAGGAGCGCATCATGGAAGTATACCTGAACTCGATAGAGACAGGCGAAGGCATCTATGGTGTCGAGGCCATTGCCAATGAAAACTGGGGACTTCATGCCAACCAACTGTCAAAGTCGCAATGTGCCCTGATTGCCGTCACATTGCCTAATCCCCGCCAGTTCTCATCAAAGCATCCCAGCGCCTATATGCAGAAACGTCAAAAAAGAATCCTTCACGAAATGAAGTTCGTGAAGTTCAAAGACCATCAATGAGCTCTTTTACATAGGGTCGTTGCCAGTCGAGCTGATGACGCTTTTCTCCATCAAATTCCATCAGGTCAATGTCGATAGGTACGATGCCTAACAATCGTTTGGCCTGAGTACGTCCGAAACTCAATTCCGTTTGTTTCATCCACTGGCACAGCGCCTCCTCTTCCATCTCCGTTGTCCCTGAGACAAGCTGGTTCAGGTAGGCATCCTTGCGCTTGGCATTGCCGACAGGCTGCGTCCATAGCTCGTCGGTATATTTTAAATCCGATAGAATCTCTTCAAGGCAGCAGCGTGCCTTGGAGAGATTCGTTTTCTGGAAACGGTTGGACGCCAGAGAAATAATAACCTGGTGCACTTTACTTAGCGGCGTTAATACGTGATTTAACCTTGTCAACGTAGGCATCGATGGTGGCGACGGCAACGATGTTCACCACGTCACGTACCGATGCTCCGAAGTCGATGAAGTGAATGGGCTTGTTCAGACCCATCTGGATCGGGCCGATGATCTCGACGTCGGCATCCAGCATCTGCAGCATCTTGTATGAAGAGCGGGCAGAGGTCAGGTTGGGGAACAACAGCGTGTTCACCTTCTTACCCTTCAGTCGGGTAAACGGATACTGTTCGTCTCGCAGTTCGTTGTCCATCGCGAAGCCCAACTGCAGCTCACCGTCGATGGGCAGGTCGGGATAGAGTTCGTGAATCTGCTCAACCGCACGCTTCACCTTCTTGGCACCCGCACTCTGGCTGGAGCCGAAGTTCGAGTGGCTGATCATGCCGATGACGGGTTTCTCATTGAAGAAACGGACCGCCGTCGATGCCAGCTTGGCAATGTCGACGAGGGTGTCGGTATCAGGATTCTCGTTCACCATCGTGTCGGCAATGTAATAGGTGCCCTTCGGTGAGTTGATGATATGCATGGCTCCGAAGTGCTGGTACTCGGGACGAATACCGATGACCTCATTCACTACCTTGATCGTATTTGAGTACTTTGTGTACAGACCTGTGATGAAGGCATCGGCCTCGCCGGTTTCCACCATCATCATGCCGAAGTAGTTACGCTCGAACATCTTGTCGTTGGCCTCCTGGAAGGTGTAGCCCTCACGCTGGCGCTTCTCTGTCAGGATGCGGGCATAGCGCTCACGGCGTTCCTGCTCTGAAGGATGGCGCAAATTGACTATCTCAATACCTTCCAGCGAAAGGTCAAGACTCTTGGCTAACTTCATGATTACCTCGTCGTTACCGAGCAATACAGGCTGGCATATTCCCTCGGCCTTGGCCTGTACGGCAGCCTTCAGCATGGTGGGATGTACGGCTTCGGCAAACACCACACGCTGCGGATGTGCAGCAGCTGTGGCATAGAGTTTCTGAGTGAGTTTCGTTTCCTGTCCGAGAAGGACGGAAAGTGAGTCTTTGTACTCATCCCAGTTCTCAATCTTCTTACGGGCCACACCGCTGTCGATAGCAGCCTTGGCTACTGCTGCCGACACCTCTGAGATCAGACGGGGATCGACGGGCTTCGGAATGAAGTAGTCGCGACCGAAGCGCAGGTTGTTCACCTTATACACGTCGTTCACCACGTCGGGCACGGGCTGCTTGGCCAGATCGGCAATGGCATGGACGGCAGCCAACTTCATCTCTTCGTTAATGGCCGTAGCATGAACGTCCAAGGCACCGCGGAAGATATAGGGGAATCCGATGACGTTGTTAATTTGGTTGGGATAGTCTGTACGTCCCGTCGACATCAAGGTGTCGGGACGGGCCTCCATCGCATCCTCGTATGAAATTTCGGGAACGGGGTTGGCCAGTGCGAAGATGACGGGATCCTTGGCCATCGTCTTCACCATCTCCTTGCTGAGCACGTTGCCCTTCGACAGTCCTACAAAAACGTCGGCACCATTCACAGCCTCGGCCAGTGTCTTGATATCGGTACGGTCGGTGGCGAAGAATCGCTTCTGCTCGTTCAGGTCGGTACGGTCCTGGCGGATGACGCCCTTTGAGTCGAGCATCACAATGTTCTCCTTCTTGGCACCAATGGCCATATATAATTTGGTACACGAGATAGCGGCGGCTCCGGCACCGTTCACCACGATTCTCACCTTCGAGATATCCTTACCGATGACCTCCATCGCATTCTTCAGTCCGGCTGCAGAGATAATGGCGGTACCATGCTGGTCGTCGTGCATCACGGGGATGTCTAGCGTCCGCTTCAGGCGCTCCTCAATGTAGAAGCACTCGGGAGCCTTGATGTCCTCAAGGTTGATGCCACCGAAAGTGGGGGCAATGCGCTCCACTGCCTCGCAGAACTTCTCCGGGTCTTTCTCGGCCACCTCGATGTCGAACACATCGATGCCGCCGTAAATCTTGAACAGCAGTCCCTTGCCTTCCATCACCGGCTTGCCACTCATGGCACCGATGTCGCCAAGGCCTAATACGGCCGTTCCGTTCGAAATCACAGCCACAAGGTTGCCCTTGTCCGTGTATTTGTACGCTGCGTTCGGGTCATCCTGAATCTCCAAACAGGGGTAGGCCACACCTGGCGAGTAGGCCAGGCTCAGGTCTGTCTGTGTACGATAAGCCTTTGTGGGCTTGACTTCAATTTTACCAGGCCGTCCACTCTCGTGATACTCCAGCGCGGCCTCTTTCGTAATTTTTGCCATAGTTGTGTCTTGCTTCTCTTTATTTATTGTTTGTGTATTTTTTATTTCTCTGAGTCAAATCTCCCCTAGAACTCCCCACCCCTGTAGGGGAGGGGTGGCCGAAGGCTGGGGCGGGGTCAGTGTCTTCAAACACCGCGAGGGATATTACTGACCCCACCCCTGCCCCTCCCCTACATGGGAGGGGAGTGACATGCATGCTGTCAGTTGGTTTAACCGTGCGATGTACTTGCCCAGGATGTCGAACTCCAGGTTGACAATGCTGCCAGGACGTATGTCGCAGAAATTGGTGTGCTCCATCGTGTAGGGAATGATGGCCACCTGGAACGAATCGTTAGTGGGGTTGCAGACGGTGAGCGATACGCCGTTGACGGTCACCGACCCTTTGTCGACGGTGAAATAGCCGCGACGTGCTAATTCAGGGTCTTCCTTATATTTAAAGGTGAAATAGGTGGAGCCGTTGGCATCTTCCATAGCCGTGCATTGGGCCGTCAGGTCGACATGTCCCTGCACGATATGACCGTCCAACCGTCCGTTCATGAGCATCGAACGCTCCACATTCACTTTGTCGCCTACTTGCAGCAGTCCGAGGTTCGAGCGTTCCAGCGTCTCTTTCATTGCGGTCACCGTGTATTGGTCGTTCTCGATGCTGACCACCGTCAGACATACACCATTGTGAGCCACGCTCTGATCAATACTAAGCTCGCCGACGAACGAACAGGTCAGCGTAAAGTCGATATTCTCCCGGTCGTGTCTGACAGATACGACCGTGGCAAATTCTTCTATGATACCGGAAAACATGAGAGACGTTTACTTTTTTATTTATCAGTTTACTTGTTGACTATTTAAAGAGGGTCGTACCGATGATTTGGTGAAAACTCCAGTTTCACACGATATGGGCGCTCTCCGTCGTTGTAATCCACCGGCTTTTTCAAAGCTCCCCTATACAGGGTAATAACATGGCCCGCCATTGGCAAGAGAAGTCATCCCGAGGTTGTTTTTTAATGTAGAGTATCCCGATCTATCAGGTACGACCCTTGGTTTTTCTCCCTTCGGGCTGCAAAGGTAATAAAAATATTGGTATTTCGCCCCTCATTCCTTATTATTTTTATCTTCTTCTTCATTTTTTTGCTTTTCGGCATTTTGCTGACGTTGCTGGTCACGGTATTTCGATGGTGTGAGCCCCGTTGTCTGCTTAAAGGCGCTGATAAAGCTAATGCTACTGTCGAAGCCCGTCTTCGCTGCAATGTCGGCGATGGGCATGTCGGTACTCTCAATATACATGACGGCTTTCCTGTGGCGGAAGTCGTTGACAAACTCCTTGGGCGTCATGCCCGTCAGCTCCTTCAATCGCATTTTGTAGCTCTCACGGTTCAGGTTGGACTGGGCCACCATCTCGTCAATCTTCAGGCTTGGGTTGCTGTGATTGACTTCAAGCCAGTCTAACTGTGCCTTTACGAAGTCGTAGTCTTCCTGATTCAGGTAGGCCGTTCCTCCTGATCCCAACTGGAGTACTCTGTAACGTCCTTTCTCCCTGATCTTCTTCTGGCGCGAGAACATGAGCCCGACTGCGAGGATGAACAGCAGCAGCATGTACCCCCAGATGGCATGGCTCGAAAGGAGGAAGTGGGGTAGTACCACCACTTCTATGGTACGCATGTCGTATTTGTCGGGCGACTCCAACAGGAAAGCCTTGACCTTAAAGTGATAGGTGCCCGTTGGCAACCCTTCATACGAAGCCATTCGGGTGTTGTCGGCATTGTGCCATTCCTTGTCATCATAGCCCTCAAGCATGTATTGATAGTGGATGCGGTGCTGCAGTTGGTAGTTCATGGCCGAGAAGCGGAAGGCAAAGTTGTTTTCATACCTTCGTAGCGTCACCTGCTCGGCATCAGGAACGTAATAGTCGAAATTGGGGTTGTTGCGGGGACTGACCACCTTGCCGTCGATCAGGAAGTCGGTGATACGCAGCTTCAGCATCGAAGCATTCTGTGCCGACAGCCGCTTGCGGTCTATCGTGTAGTAGCCCTCAAGTGTGCCGAACAGGATCGTGCCTGAGGGCAGCGTCAGGGCCGACCCTTCTGAGCAGATGGTCTCGTCCACGCCGTCGAGGCTTGAGAAGCTGTTGAAGAACTTCTTCGACGCGTTGTAGGTGCAGAGTATATGGTCTGTGGCAAACCACACGTTGTTTTCCAAGTCGAAGGTGATGCTCTTCAGCTCTTCCGAGGGCAGGCCGTTGGCGGTGCCGAACGATTCAAAGAGCCACGCGCCTTCCTCGTCTTTTCCAATGGTACGGGCCAGTCCGCCGCCGTTGGTACCTACCCACATGGTGCCCACATTGTCGGTGGCTAAATACACAATGTCCGTACTCATCAGTATCTGGCCCGGCTGTAGCCGTGAGTTCTCAATGCAACGCACGTTCAACTTCTGGTTTCTGTAGGTCAGCTCCAACAGGCCGTCGGTGGTGCCTAACCAGATCTTTCCCTCCGAAGTCCGGGCAATGGTTCGCGCCTTCATGTACTCGTCGTTGGGGAATGGCTGCATCTCATTGCCTGTATGTATGAACTTAGCGTTGCCCGCTTTGTCGTAGGTCAGCAGGTTCACGCCTCCACCGTAGGTAGCCACCCAGATGTTGCCGTCACTGTCCTCGGCTGTCTGGTAGGCAGCATTGCTGCTCAGAGAGTATTTGTCGCCGTCCTTGTGGCAGTAGTTCACAATGTGATAGCCACCATTATCAACGCTCATTTTGAACACGCCGTAGTCCTTTGAGCTGATCCAGATGTTGTCCTTCGAGTCGCCGGAAATGCCGTAGATACGGCCTATGGGATTGCCTTTCGAGTCATGGGTTACTACGGAGCGCGAGCCGTCCTGCTTGGTGATGACGAGCATGCCCGACTTGTTGCCCATCATCAGCCATTTCCGTTTCTTGTCATAGTAGAGTCCGCGCACTTCGTTGTCCTCTGGTTTTGACGAACCTGGCACTAACTGTGAACGCTTGATGTTGTCCTTCAGGATTTCCAGTTTGTCCAAGCCGCGCCTGGTGGTAGACAGGAACACCACGCCCTCTGGCAGTTCAATCGAGGCGTTGACGGTGTTCGACAGGTTCCAGGGGTTCGTGGGGTCGTTGTGGAAGTACTCTATCTCATCGGTCTGGCGGTTATAGTAGCCGAAGCCGCCGTGGTTCATCCTCGTCCATACCACGCCTTCCTGTTCGCTGAAGCCACCACCCGAGTCGTCGTGCTCAGGCACTGGCACATATTGCTCGAAGTGTTTCTCATTGCTGCCGTCGGGCAGTAGTCGTGTGACGCCATAGCGGGTGTCGGCAAACCAGACCAGCCCCTTGCTGTCCACGAAGATTTCGATGATGCTTTGTCCCGTTGCTGCCCTCAACAGCTGCGGGCCTTTGCCATATACATATTTATAAATGGCACCATTATGGCAGCCTGCATACACGTTGTGGCCGTTGGAGAATACGGCCGTCACGTTTTCCTGCTCGAAGTACCCGCTGTCCTCAATGCGGCGTACGGTCAGGTCCAGGCGTCGCAGACCTTTGTTCGTGGCCACCCAGATATCGTCATGAAAGCCTTCGGCCATGCCGTGAATCTCTAACCCTTCAGTTGCAATCACCTTCTGGCTGAACTTGCTGCTGTCGAGTCTCATCATGTAGATGCCCTTGTCGTCAAACTCGGCCATCACCTCACCGTTGTTCGTCAGAAACAGGTGATTGTCGGTGCGCAGACGGTCACCATTGGCATCGCCGGCAAAGGGGTCGACGATACAGTCGGCTAAGCGGTTGAGCACGAACACCCTGCCGTCGTACATCCTCATCCAGATGTTCTGCGACTTGTCGGCCACTAAGCTGCGTATACGGTTGTGAAGTCCGGGAATCATACTGGCATTGCCGGTGCGGTAGTTGTAGAACTGGTAGCCGTCAAACCTCGACAGTCCGTTCCATGTTGCGATCCACAGGTATCCATAGCCGTCTTGAATGATGTCGGCTATCGTGTTACTTGTCAGCCCGTTGTCTGTTGAATAGTGCGATAGCGAGGCCCTGAGCTTTTGTCCACTCGCAGTCTGCGACAGCAGCAACAGGAATAGTATAAGGATAGTGAATATAGATTTCTTAATCATAGGTGAGTCGTAAATATCGCCACAAAGATACAAATAATAATTTGAAAACAACGGTGCTTCAATTGGCATAAACAGCCACTTTAACATTATTTAATGACACATTGGCTGTATTTATTGTATTTAATTCGTATCTTTGTGCCTCAAAGTTAGACAAATCTAAAACTTAAAACAAACATGGAAAATAATGCTCAATTGATTGCCCAGTGCGAGGCAGTAGCGAAAGAATGGTTATCTCCGGCCTTTGACGAGGAGACACGTAAGGAAGTTCAGGCCATGCTTGACGCTGAGGACAAGACGGCCCTCATCGATGCTTTCTATCAGAATCTGGAATTTGGTACGGGTGGTTTACGTGGTATCATGGGAGCCGGTACCAACCGAATGAACAAGTACATCGTGGGTATGGCCACCCAGGGTTTTGCCAACTACATCAACAAGGCTTTCCCCAACATCCAGCCCGCTGTGGTGGTGGGCCACGACTGCCGTAACAACGGACGTATGTTTGCCGAGACCGTTGCCGACATCTTCTCGGCCAATGGCATCAAGGTTTATCTGTTTGAGAGCCTGCGTCCTACGCCGGAAATCTCGTTCGCCATCCGTCAGCTCGGTGCACAGGCTGGTGTCAACGTGACCGCCTCTCACAACCCTCGCGAGTATAATGGCTACAAGGCTTATTGGGACGACGGCGCTCAGGTGCTGGCTCCGCACGACAAGGGTATCATCGACGAGGTGAACAAGGTGAAGATCCAGGATGTGAAGTTCGAAGGCAACAAGGAACTCATCGACATCATTGGTGGTGAGATGGACTGGGACTACCTGCAGGCCGTCAAGGAGGCAATGGTCGACCAGGACGTCATCCTGCGTCACAAGGACCTGAACATTGTCTACTCTCCGATGCACGGAACGGGCCGCGTCATCATTCCAGAGGCCTTGCGCTCATGGGGCTTCCAGAACATCCATGTGGTGCCCGAGCAGATGGTCATCGACGGTAACTTCCCAACCGTTGTCAGCCCGAATCCTGAGAATGCCGAGGCTATGACGCTCGGTATGAAATTAGGTACGCGCCTGAATGCCGACCTTGTGATTGCCTCTGACCCCGATGCCGACCGTCTGGCCATCGTCTGCCGCAACGCTAAGGGCGAGTGGGAAATCCTTAACGGTAACCAAACCTGTATGATGTTCTGCTGGTATATTATCGCCAACAAGAAGAAGCTCGGCCAGCTCAAGGGTAACGAGTTCCTTGTGAAGACCATCGTCACCACCGAGGTGATTGCCGAGATTGCCAAGAAGAACGGCGTCGAGCTGCGCGACTGTTACACCGGCTTCAAGTGGATTGCCAACGAGATTCGTATCTCTGAAGGTAAGCAGAAGTATATCGGCGGTGGTGAGGAGTCATTCGGATTCCTGCCGTTCGACAAGGTTCGCGACAAGGACTCCCCCGCCAGCATCTGTCTGATTTGCGAGATTGCCGCCTGGGCCAAGGACAACGGCATGACGCTCTATGACCTGCTGATGAACATCTATAAGGAATATGGATTCTCGAAGGAGGTGACCATCAACGTGGTGAAGCCCGGCAAGAGTGGTGCCGACGAGATCAAGCAGATGATGGTCGACTTCCGCAACAATCCTCCCAAGGAGCTCGGTGGCTCAAAGGTTTGCTTGGTAAAGGACTACCAGACCTTGGAGGCTACCAAGGGCGACGGCACGACCGAGAAGCTCAACATGCCCACCACGAGCAACGTTCTCCAGTGGTTCTGTGAAGACGGCACCAAGATTAGCGTCCGTCCCTCAGGTACTGAGCCGAAGATCAAGTTCTATACCGAAATCAAGGATCCATCCTTCGAGTGCGCAGGCTGCTACGAGCGTTGCACCAAGGATGCCGAAGCTAAGATTGAGGCCATCAAGAAAGATTTGAACCTCTAATCTCCCCCAACCGCAGAGGAATCAACTCCTCTCCGCATAAGGAATCTTAAATCTCCACTAATCTCACTATAATTTCGTGTCAGATTAGTTGGAGATTTAAGGTTTTATAATAGTAGTTTCAACCGTACCAATAGCTGAAAAATAAACAAAAGGTGCCCCCAAGCTGCCCCACAAATTAATTCAACAACAGATTTTGCGTGTACTCGCAGACTTTTTGAGCGTACGCGCAAGGTATTTTGCGTATACGCAAAAGGTTATTTGTGTATACACAAAAGGTAATAACTCGGTACTTAACTCCCTGAAACTCGGTGCCTCATTTCCACTTTAGTGGCGTTAAGGCAAATGAACAATGAAGTAGAACTTATCAAAAGGCAGTGCCTTTTTGTCAAAACCCGCCGAGTTTTGAGAAAAAGGAACCGCCTTTTGAATATTCCTGACCTGGGAATTTTTATTTTCGTTTTTGTCTCATGACAAACGTTTCACCTATATATTGTAAATCGCACTTTTTAAGTAACACTTCTCACACTTCCCTCACCTAATTTAGGTGTAAGAGGTGTGAGAAGTGAGGGTTGTTTTCAGTGATTAACAATATAGTTGAATAGACTATTCAGCCCCCCCTTTATTGGGTCGGCTTACGGCCTTCTGAGTTAAGTGCCCACCAATAGTCGTTAAAATTGCAAAAAATGGTGAAAAAGTGCGGGAAAATGGTCTGCTTTTCGAAAAATATTTGTATCTTTACCGCTGAATTTACTAAAACAAGATAATAATTCACATATTTACTAACTAATTAAAACCATTTGTAGCTTATGAAAAAAACAAGACTATTAACTCTGCTCGTGCTGTTGTTGACGGCGGCGACGGGCGCGTGGGCCGGACTGGTGACGCACTTAGTGCTGAACACAGCCGACGGACAGACGGTGGTGGCATTGGCCGACCAGCCCGTCATCACGGTTGCCGACGGCATGCTCGTTGTCAAGAAGGGCGGTGCCGAGGTGCTGTCTGTTGCCTTGGACAAGGTGAGGAACTATAGTTTCGCCGACGACGCCAGCACAGGCATCAAGGAGGCTTTCGCCGGCAAGGGCGGACTGAAGGAAGGACATGTCTACATGACCCAGGTGAAGGCCGGCGAGGTGATCGACATTTTTGCTGCCGACGGGCGCCGCGTAGGCTCACAACGGGTGAGTGCCGACGGCCTGGTCGACGTGGACCTGACCGCACAGCCCAAGGGCGTCTATATCGTGAAGTCGCCCACTACATCATTTAAAGTATTCAACAAGTAATTAACCCATCAGACAATCAAGATTATGAAAAGAAGTATACTTACCATCGTAGCTGCCGTAGCGTTTATACTCGGTGCTGCCGCCCAGACTGCCCAGACCCAGTATGTCATGCAGATTAAGAAAACCAATGGCGAGATCATCCCCGTGAATGCCGACGAGATTGCCGACGTGTCGTTCGTGTCGGCCCAGGCCAGCGTGCGCACCCTCGTGCAACAGGGCATCCAGGAGGCCGCCAAGTCGCTGGCCGGGCGCGTCAACTTCACAGGTATGAAGACCCTCACAAGCATCAACCAGCAGCTGTTGCTGGCCATGGAGAACACCCCTATGTTCGCTACTACCGTGCAGACCATGCTGGCTCTGGCAGCAGAAGCCAATCCGAAGGCCGTCGAGGAGGGCAATCCCCTGGCTCAGTATGGCTTCGAGACCTATTCCGAGCTGGTTCCCGAACTGCTGCGCTTCCGTGTCGTACTGAAGGGCGACGAGGCTTTCGCCATTACTACCTCAGAAGCCATGGAGTTCGTCTTCCCCGCCGTCATCCCCAGCACCTCGCAGACCGTGGACATGACGCTGAGCATCAAGAGCGTGGGTGAGAACATGAAGACCGTCATCCCCTCGATCACGAACCCCAAGAAGGCCATGATCTACTACCTGCCCGAGAAGTTCGAGTTGACTATGACAGCCGATGTTGCAGGCCAGAAGCTGACCGTGTTCACCGGCGAGCTCAACAACAAGGTGACCAAGGCCGTCGCGGAAAGTCCGTACGTGAACTTGCTGACCGACAACGTCGAGATCACTGGTAAGTTCCAGTCACACATCAAGGGCTTCGAGCAGTACGGAATAAAGGACGACAAGAACGTTATCAGCTTCGGCCTCGGCTTCGACATGATCCAGAAGAAACAGAAAATTGCCTTCGGCTTCGAGCAGGAGGACATTCCGCTCGTCAGCATCAACAGCGAGTCCAGTTTCACCGAGACACCCAAGCTCATACAGGGCCTCATGCAGGGCAACCTCAAGGAGCTGATCAGCACCCTCGACCTGGGCAACGCCATCGGCACCGGCAGCCTGGCCGACATCGTGGCATCCTTCATCAACGGCCGCAGCCTCGACAAGCTCTCCATCAACCTCCTCGGCCGTCTGGAGCTGAACATCTCGTGCAGCGATGAGCTCGCCTTCCTCCAGCAGGTAAAAGCCATGATTCAGGCACATCGCGACCGCAAGACCAAGGAAGAGGTCGACGCCTACTCCAAGGCCATGAACCAGCTGCTGAAAATCAGCGTGAAGGTTATCAGCTCCAATGTGGGCGAGTTGTCGCTGCCCGTGGAGATTCAGACCGAGTTGGTAGGCGTGGACTATGTGGCATTGCCCGCCATCAAGTTCCCCGACGAGCAGGACTACACTCCCGTATCGTCGCTTATCGAGACTGAGACGCTGAAGTACGCCATGAACATCGTGAGCCACTCATTCACTCCCGTCTCCGATGCCGTCAAGACCACCATCTCTATGGCCACCACCGTGCTTGGCATCGTCTTTGGCGGAGCTGCAGAATGATTTGTATTGACTCACGGAGTCATATTCCCCCAAACAAAAAATCCCGCCGAGGCATCACTACGATGCCCCGGCGGTTTGCGTTTTAGACGTGAACTACAAATTACCCCTGCTTTATCTCAAATCAATGACCTCGGCAGAGGGGAAGTCCTTGGAGTTGAACTGGAAGGTGGCGTCGTTGATATTCAGAGCCTTTAGGTTGCTGATGTCGAAGGTGGTCCATTTCTTGCCTTGGAGCATCTTGACCTGTGTGGGATGATACGACGACTTGTCGATGGTGATGAAGAGTTCGGGAATCTTGCCTGCCTTCTGGGCGGTGAGATGAACGGTATAGGATTTGTCGTTTTTGTTCATCGTGATGTCGTAGCCCTCCTTGTAGAGATTAATGAAGTTGTAGGGATTGATTTTCTGCAACTGGGTCTCGTTGGGGGTGGTGACATTCACTTCCTCGTTTTTCTTCATGTATGTCCAGAGTGT
Organism: uncultured Prevotellaceae bacterium; assembly: GCA_902794405.1. Lineage (GTDB taxonomy): Bacteria > Bacteroidota > Bacteroidia > Bacteroidales > Bacteroidaceae > Prevotella. The sequence continues at coordinate 37,555 of CADBHI010000003.1, read as the reverse complement.
CTTGCCGTCGAACCACATGGTGGCCATCGGGGTGTTGGCGTGGAACTTGCGTCCCTTGACGGCGATGGATCCTGAAACGTTGCCCATGCCGCCTTTCATGCCGAAGTCGGCTGTGATGCCACCCTTGTTGCTGACAACAGCGGCGGCCTTGTCGAGTACGCTTTTGGCTGTCTGGCCATAGCTGAGGGCGCAGACAAGCAATAATGATAATGCAAATACAGTTCTTTTCATTTTCAATTAAGTATTATCCTAAAATCATTTTAATGTGCTGATTAGATTGTTGAGTGTCACCTCGTCCTGGATGAGCACGTCGCGGGGCTTGGAGCCCATGGCGGGACCTACGACACCAGCCTTCTCGAGCTGGTCCATGAGTCGTCCGGCACGGTTGTAGCCGATGGAGAACTTGCGCTGGATGAGCGAGGTGGAACCACTTTGGTTGACGACGATGAGACGGGCGGCCTCCTCGAACATCGGGTCGAGGTGGCTCATGTCTACGTCATGAGCTTCGCCTCCCATGTCGCTGTCTTCCATCTTCGGCTCGGGCAGTTCGTAAGGCTCGGAGTAGCCTTGCTGGGCAGCGATATAGTTGTTGATGTCGACCACCTCGGGCGTGTCGACAAAGGCACATTGTACACGGATGGGGTCGTTGCCCTGCAGGTAGAGCATGTCTCCTCGGCCAATGAGCTGGTTGGCACCCATGCGGTCGAGGATGGTCTTCGAGTCGATGCCCTGAGAGACCTTGAAGGCGATGCGGCCCGGGAAGTTGGCCTTGATGGTACCCGTGATGATGTTGGTGGTCGGGCGCTGGGTAGCAATAATCATGTGGATACCCACGGCACGGGCCTTCTGGGCAATACGGGCAATAGGCAGCTCTATCTCCTTGCCAGCCGTCATGATCAGGTCGCCATACTCGTCGATGACCACTACGATGTAGGGCATGAAGCGATGACCCTTTTCGGGATTCAGGCGACGCTCCTTGAACTTCTTGTTGTAGTCCTTGATATTGCGCTCGCCAGCTGCCATGAGCAGCTCGTAGCGGGCATCCATCTCGACGCAGAGCGAGTTGAGCGTGCGCACCACCTTTGAGGTATCGGTAATGATGGGGTTCTCGGCTTCCTCGGGCAGGGCTGCTAAGAAGTGGCGCTCGATGGTCTTATAGACGCTGAACTCGACCATCTTCGGGTCGACGAGCACAATCTTCATCTCGGCAGGGTGCTTCTTATATAATAAAGAGGTGAGAATGGCGTTCAGACCGACGGACTTACCCTGACCAGTAGCACCAGCCACGAGCAGGTGGGGCGCCTTGGTGAGGTCGAACATGAACACCTCGTTGGTGATGGTCTTACCCATAGCACAGGGCAGCTCCATGGTCGACTCCTGGAACTTCTTCGAGTTGAGAATCGACTCCATCGACACCACCGACGGTTTGGCATTAGGCACCTCGATACCGATGGTACCCTTGCCGGGAATCGGCGCAATAATACGGATACCTAAGGCCGAGAGGCTCAAGGCAATGTCGTCCTCAAGGGAACGTACCTTAGAGATACGCACGCCAGGCGCTAACGTGATTTCGTAGAGTGTGATGGTGGGACCGACGGTGGCCTTGATGGTTGAAATCTCGACGCCAAAGGTACGCAGCACCTCCACAATGCGATTCTTGTTCTTGGTCTGCTCCTCCATGTCGATGTAGGGCTTGCCGTCGTTCTCGTATTTCTTCAGCAGGTCGAGGGTGGGGTAGTGGTAGTTCTCCAAGTCGCGCTTCGGGTCGTAGGGCTCCATCTCCTTTTCGCCCACCTGCACCAGGTTCTTGCCCTCGGCGGCTTCCTCGTCCTTGGCTGTTTCCACTTCGAAGCCTGGGTCTTTCTGGTTGTCGGGCTTAGTGGTGGCCTTGCCAGTCTTTCCTTTTCCATATAGGTCGCCAAACCCATCGTTACCAATGGGCTCTTTTCCTTCGGGGAACTCCACGGTCTGGGTTTGGGGATCGTCATACACGAGGTCGTCGTCGGTCTGTATCTGATCCTCATACGACATGACAGGCTCGTCGGGGTCGTTGTTGGTAATCTTGAACTTCACCCTGTCGAGGAACTTCATAGGGTTCAGCAGCTTGCGGATAACCAGAATGGTCTCGGCACTGATATAGGTCAGAAACGCAATGGCGATTAATGCGAGCACGACTGTAAGTCCGGGTGTGCCCACATAGCCTTCTATCTGCTGACAGATGTAACGACCGTGGTCACCACCTGGATTGAAGTGGGACTCGGCAAATAAGGGGGAAAGGAACTTGGCCAGCGTGACCGATGCCCAGATCATGATGATCATCAGGGCAAAGAACCATTTCAGCAGATGAGCGCGGTAGGCCTTCATCATGTGAAGCGATGTGACCAGCATCAGCAGCGGTATGAGGAATGCTGGAATGCCGAAGCAGCGCTTGATGCAATACCACGACAGATACGAACCCATCGACCCACACAAGTTTTTAAATTCATGATGGGCATTCTGCAGCTCACCCAACCTCAGGTTCTCGATGATGCTCTGGTCGGCAGCACCTGTGGTGAAAAACGAAACGAAGGCCAACGTCATGTAGATGGCCATTGCAAAAAGAATGACTCCGAGGTAGAAGATGAGTCGTTCATTTTGAAATATCTTATTGATTTCCAGAGCTTCAGTAAAGCTCACAGACTGTTTTCCTGATTTCTGTTTATTACTCTTTTTCTTTGCCATTTCTCTGTGTAAGTTGAATTTCTGTGCAAAAGTAGTTGATTTTTTCCACATTTTACCATGTTTGTGCTATTTTTTTCGTAATTTTGCACCTCATAAAGATTTTATAATGAAAAAACAGATTTACGTCAGGTATGACAAGTCTCGTATTCCCTCTTTGCCCCGGGCCGTTTTCCAGGGCAGGATTTATGTCATCATATCAAGGTCACAGGCTGAAAAAGCAGTCCGATTTCTGCTGACACAGCCTATCCTTGGTTTCGACACAGAGACGAGACCCTCGTTTTCGAAAGGGTCATTCCATCGTGTGGCATTGTTGCAGGTGGCCTGCCATGATGCCTGTTTCCTTTTCCGTCTGAACATTATCGGACTTACACCAGCTGTCGTCCAGTTGCTGGAAGACACGACGGTGCCGAAGATCGGACTGTCGTGGCATGATGACCTGAACGGGCTCCACAAACTGGGCAGCTTCAGCGAAGGAAACTTTACCGATATCCAGCATTATGTGAAGGATATGGGTATCGAGGACTTGAGCCTGCAGAAACTCTACGCCAACCTCTTCGGGCAGCAGATCAGCAAGTCGCAGCAGCTGACTAATTGGGAGCGCGACATACTGACCGACAAGCAGAAAGCGTATGCCGCTACCGATGCCTGGGCTTGCATACAACTTTATGAGGAACTGGAAAGACTGCGTCAGACGGGTGATTACGAATTAATTAATGCAGACCAAGAATGAAACAGATACAATTAAAAAGAGGTAAGGAAGAAAGCCTGCAGCGCTTTCATCCCTGGGTTTTTTCCGGAGCCATCCAGCATATTGATGACGATGTGAATGAAGGCGACGTCGTAAGGGTGGTGACTTCCTCTGGTAGTTTTATTGCCGTGGGCCATTATCAGGAAGGCTCCATTGCCGTGAGGGTGCTCTCGTTTTCGGATGTGGCCATCGACGACCAGTATTGGGCCTCGCGCCTGCAGTCGGCACTTTCGCTCCGTCAGTCCATCGGGCTGGTGGATGCCCCCCAGACCAATGCCTACCGATTGGTACACGGTGAGGGAGACCACTTGCCGGGACTCATTATTGACATTTATGACAAGACAGCCGTGATGCAGGCCCACAGTATTGGTATGCACCTACAGCGGAAGCAGATTGCTGCCCAGCTTGTCAAGGTGATGGGGGAGCGCATTAGTCATGTATATTATAAGAGTGAGACAACTCTACCTTATATGGAGCCTGAAAACGGGTTCCTCTATGGTGGCAGCGACGACAATGTGGCCATAGAGAACGGCCTGAACTTCTATGTGGACTGGCTGCGTGGCCAGAAGACGGGCTTCTTTGTCGACCAGCGCGAGAACCGCGCCTTGCTCGAACGTTTTGCCAAAGGCCGAAAGGTGCTGAATATGTTCTGCTATACCGGCGGCTTCTCGTTCTATGCCATGCGTGGCGGGGCAGAGCTGGTACATTCTGTTGACAGTAGCGGCAAAGCCGTGGAACTGACAAACCGCAATGTGGCTTTGAACTATCCTGGCGACCCGCGTCACAAGGCCTTCTGTGAGGATGCTTTCAAGTATCTGGATAGCATAAAGGACAATAATCAGTATGACCTTATTATACTTGACCCACCCGCTTTTGCTAAGCATCGTGGTGCATTGCATAACGCCCTGAAAGGCTATACGCGTCTGAACCAGAAGGCGCTTCAGGTGATACAGCCAGGTGGCGTGCTGTTTACCTTCTCGTGTTCTCAGGTGGTGACCAAGGACAACTTCCGTAACGCAGTATTCACGGCTGCAGCATTGGCTCGTCGCAAAGTGCGCATCCTTCACCAGCTGCATCAGCCGGCTGACCATCCAGTCAATATCTACCACCCTGAGGGCGAATACCTGAAAGGTCTGGTGCTTTATGTTGAGTAGTAAGGAGTAAGGTGTTGAGGAAGATTGAAGAAACAGTCAGGCAGTATATTGCCAAGGAACAGTTGCTGTCAGCCGATGCCCTACACCTTGTGGCACTTAGCGGTGGTGCCGACAGTGTGGCCTTGTTGCTCATTCTGAAACGGTTGGGCTACACGATGGAGGCTGTTCATTGCAACTTTCATCTTCGTGGCGAAGAGTCCAACCGTGATGAGATCTTCGTGCGTGAGCTGTGTGAGAAGGTAGAAGTAAAGCTTCACTTAATCCATTTTGATACAGTAGCTTATGCCGAATTACATCAAGTAAGCATTGAAATGGCTGCACGCCAGTTGCGTTACCGTTATTTCGAGCAATTACGACAGGATATTGGAGCCGAAGAAGTCTGTGTGGCCCACCATCGTGACGATGCCGTTGAAACATTGCTGATGAATCTTGTACGGGGTACAGGGATTCATGGGCTGACGGGTATTCGTCCGAGGAATGGACATGTGGTGAGGCCGCTGCTCTGTCTGAGTCGTGAGCAGATTGTAAGCTATCTCGAAGGCATAGGACAGCCGTTCGTGACTGATAGTACGAATCTGGTGCCTGATGTGGTGCGCAACAAGCTTCGCCTTCAGGTGATACCCCTCTTACAGGAAATCAATCCCGCTGTAGCCGAGAACATAGCCAAGACCGCTCGTCATTTGTCAGAGGTTGAACAGCTTTATGACCAGGCGATTCAGCAGTCGATGGACAAGGTGTTCGATGGGAAAGCTGTCGAGATTGCCGCTCTTATGAAAGAAACGTCGCCCGAAAGTGTACTCTATGAACTGCTGACACCACGTGGTTTTATGCCGTCGCAGGTGGAACAGGTTTTCTCTGCGTTGACGGGACCTTCAGGCAGAACGTTCTCGTCGGCAACTCATGATGCTGTGGTCGACCGCGGACGATTGCTTATTGAGGCGCATCGTGAACCGTTGCCCGTACTTCGTATTCCAGAAGAAGGCACCTATCGACATGCCGATAGTGGCAGGCTGCGGGTGTCGGTGAGCAACGAAGTCCATGTGAGCAAAGAGGCCTACTGTGCTACGCTCGACGCCGATAAAGTAGTATTCCCACTTACCCTGCGGCCTGTGCAGACGGGCGACCGTTTCCAGCCTTTTGGTATGAAGGGAAGTCGGCTGGTCAGCGATTTCCTGACTGACCGAAAGTGTTCGCTGATAGACAAGAAGCGCCAGTTAGTGGTTACCGACAGAGAGGGATGCATCGTATGGCTTGTTGGCATGCGCACAGACCAACGCTTTGCCGTAGATTCCTCTACGAATCAGGTGCTCATTGTCAGTTATGAAGCTACAAATGGCGGAAATACCTGAATATATTTGGTTATTCGCCGACTTTTATGTACCTTTGCACCCGCAAATCAACGTTTAACCAAAAGAAAGAATAATGAAAGCATTTGTATTCCCCGGACAGGGGGCACAGTTTGTGGGTATGGGCAAGGACCTGTACGACAACAACCCTAAAGCAAAAGAATTGTTTGAACAGGCTAACGAAATCTTGGGTTACCGCATTACCGACATCATGTTTGAAGGTACTGACGATGACCTGAAGCAGACGAAGGTGACACAGCCTGCCGTCTTCCTGCATTCAGTCATCTCGGCTTTCTGTATGGGTGACGCATTCGACCCTGATATGACTGCCGGCCATTCGCTCGGTGAGTTCTCGGCATTGGTAGCAGCTGGTGCTTTGTCGTTTGAGGATGGCCTGAAGCTGGTTTATGCCCGTGCTATGGCTATGCAGAAGGCTTGCGAGGCTGCTCCTTCAACAATGGCCGCCATTATCGGTCTGCCTGATGAGAAGGTAGAGGAGATCTGTGCTGGCATCAATAAGGAAGGCTATGTCGTGGTTTGTGCCAACTACAATAATCCCGGACAGATTGTCATTAGTGGCAATGTTGATGCCATCAACGAGGCATGCGAGCAGTTGAAAGCTGCTGGTGCCAAGCGTGCCCTGCCCCTGAAGGTGGGCGGTGCATTCCACTCACCCCTGATGCAGCCTGCCAAGGATGAGCTTCAGGCTGCTATCGAGAAGACGGAGTTCCAGACGCCTAAGTGTCCTGTCTATCAGAATGTGGACGGCAAGCCCCATACTGATCCTGCAGATATCAAGCAGAACCTCATTGCTCAGCTCACCTCGTCGGTACGTTGGACACAATGTGTACAGTCGATGGTTGCCGACGGTGCTACCGACTTCACAGAGTGTGGCCCTGGAAAGGCCCTTCGTGGAATGATTGCCAAAATCAATAGCGAGGTGATAGCTCATGGCATCGAATAAGATTATCATCTACCAAATCTTTACCCGACTTTACGGGAATAAGAATCAAACGTGCAAGCCTAATGGCACGATTGAGGAAAATGGATGCGGTAAAATGAACGACTTCACGCCCACTGTACTGAAAAGAATCAGTCAGATGGGCGTGAGCCATATCTGGTACACGGGTATTATTCGTCATGCTACTACGACTGACTACAGTAGCTTCGGTATTCCCCGTCAGCACCCATCGGTGGTGAAGGGTAAGGCAGGTTCTCCCTATGCCATTACCGACTACTACGACGTCGACCCAGACTTGTCTGTCAATGTAGACAAGCGTATGGAGGAGTTTACGCAGTTGGTGGAACGCACGCATAAGGCTGGCATGAAGGTGATTATTGACTTTGTGCCCAACCATGTGGCTCGTCAGTATAAGAGTATTTGCAAACCCCGTGGTGTGAAAGACTTAGGAGAGGGCGACAACCCTGAGAATGGCTTTGACCCTCAGAATAACTTCTACTATTGTCCTGGCCAGCGCTTCTCACCTAACTTCGATCTCTATAACGGTGAATCAGAGCCATATATCGAGGAGCCGGCAAAGTCTACCGGCAACGACTGCTTTAACAATTCACCAGGAAAGAACGATTGGTATGAGACGGTAAAACTGAACTATGGCGTAGACTACTATGCCGGGCGTGTAGGACACTTTGACCCCATACCCTCAACCTGGAAGAAGATGACCGACATCCTGTTGTTCTGGGCTAAGAAGGGTATTGACGGTTTCCGTTGCGACATGGCCGAGATGGTACCTGCAGAGTTTTGGGCATACGCTACGAATCAGGTGAAAAAGAAATATCCTGATTTGGTGTTCATCGGCGAGGTCTATAATCCTGCCGAGTATCGCCATTACCTGTACAGCGGTTTCGACTATCTGTATGATAAGGTGGGCATGTATGACACTATGTTCCAGGTTATCCGTGGACAGCAGTCTACGCATGCCATTACCGGTGCCTGGCAGCAGAACGACGACATTCGTGACCACATGTTATACTTCTTAGAGAACCACGACGAACTGCGTATTGCCAGTGACTTTTTTGCTGCCGACGGACGAAAGGCTGTTCCGGCGCTGGTGACGAATGTGCTGATGCAGCAGAATCCATTCATGCTCTACGCCGGACAGGAATATGGCGAGCGGGGCATGGACCAGGAAGGTTTCAGTGGTCACGACGGAAGAACGACTATTTTTGACTACTGGACAGTGGGTACTCTTTACCGTGCTGACAAGAAACAATTGACGGCTGAAGAGCAGGCGTTAGCTGCAATATACAATAAGGTATTGGGAATTGCCCGAAAAGAGAAAGCAGTCAGCGAAGGACTGTTCTACGATCTGATGTATATGAATGGGCAGTACCATCGTCAGTATATGTTCCTCAGAAAGTCGGGAAACAGTCTGCTGCTTGTTGTGGCCAATTTCGATGATGCCGACGCTCAGGTGGATGTCGTTATTCCTGCACATGCTTTTGAGTTTTTGGAGCTGCGCCAAAAGGCGTACTACGCCACCGACTTGTTAAATGACACTTCTACAGTTCTTGATTTGAAAGCCGATAGTTCTGTAAGGATTGCAGTTGCAGCCCGTAGTGCGGTAGTTTATAAATTGAAATAAGCGGAGATTACTTTCGCTTGTTTATTGCATACGTTGCAGGCCTTCCCAGCGCACGTTCCAAGTGCCGTCGTTGGGGAGGCCTGGATTGTATGGTATCTGACAACCGTCCCATCCGGCACACATCATGGCAATAGCAGTCAGCAGCGCACCGTTACCAGGCAAGTAGATGCGCAGACGGTCGGATGTCTGGAAGTTATGCCCGTTCTTGAGGTAGGTATTCTTCTGTGTATCGATGAGCAGAGCCTTCAAAGCCGTTTCGGGCTGTCCGAGACGGGCTGCGGTCATGGCTATCATACCGTAGTCCCAGCCCCAAGTGGTGGCCCAGTTCCAATTCAGCATCACCCAATCCATGGTCTTGTTTGCAGCGACTAAGTTGCTGCTTACTGAACTGGTTGGAAGCATGCCGAAGGGACCAAGTACGGCGGGGTGGTCGTTGCGACATTTCTCCTCAAAGGTCTCTGTCGAGATAACAGGATTGGCACCTGAGGCTACAGCATCGAAGGGGTCGAAACTCATTAGGCTATCGGTCTTTCCTTTCGGTAGTCCTGCGTTGTAAATGCCGTCATTATTCATAGGAAGAGGCGATAGGTTACTGATGATATCGTCCCATAGCTCAACGCGGGACATCCCTTGGCGTTCGCGCCACAGTTGGGCTACGCTGAGACCATACTGCCAGTAAGCCAACTCGAAAGGATGATTGTAGCTGAAGTCTTTCGACATGGATTCCTGCATAGCGGTCTCGCCTTGTAAGAAGTAAGGTCCATAAGCTTTCCTGCTTACAAAATCAGCCATGAATGCAGCGGTCTGCTCTACCAGCTCGCCGTACTTCTTGAGCGTCTCTGCGGTGGGATTGGCACGATACATCTCTTCAGCCAAATAGATGTAATGCGGTTGTTGCCAAATGAGGAAACTGCCTGTGTTGGAAGGTGCTTCACCAGCCCAGGGATCGGTCATCTTCATCCATCGAATGCCCTTGAACCCCTGCCGCTTAGCAATCTTTTTGGCCTCTGGATAAGCCACGTCATTGTACCAATCGAGTATCTTAGCCACGACCTCGGGGTGATTCCAAAGGGCAAAGTCAACGAGATGCCACCAAGCCATTTCCAAGTGCGGACGGCCGAACCAGGAGTTATATGTCAGACCAGTCTCCTGCGGCGGCAGATTGTTTGCGCAGTTTACCTGCGTCAGGTATTGTGACAGCACTACGCGGCGTTCTAGTTCCTTGGCACGTGGGTCAGTACATTGTGAGAAGTCGACTATGGCTCCCTGCTGCCACCAGCGGTTCCAGCTCTTGATAATAGCCCTCAGCTCCTGGTCGAAGACGAGAGTGGGGATTGTAGCAGCATCGCTACGCAGCGGACTGTACTCAGCCTTGAAAGAGAGAACGTCGTCGGTAGTCGACAGTTCAAAGTAGTGACGGTCACACTCAGTAAGAGTGGCATCCCCCTGCCAGCTAAGCGTCAAATAATAGCAGGTGGAATCGATGACATGCTCAATGATGGCAGCATGGTCGCATTGTGTTACGATGCGTGAGGAATGCCGTTCGGGTTTTGTCCAGTCGGCAGCCCAGTCGGCATGCTTGCCGGTAGGGTATGGAAATCGGATGCTGATGCTGGCACGACCGTTGCTGAACAGCGGAGACGCTATGCGATAGACTACAGCATCATGGTCCTGCAAGGCAGCAGTAATAACGTTGACAGGACAACCGTTGGCCTTGAATTGAGAGGTGATGATGCCATCGTAGAGTTGTTGCTCCTGATGAATGTCAGTAAGTGAATGCAGCTCAATAGTCCTATCTCCTGCATCTTTTAAGTCGAGACCAATAACACCGAGGTTCAGACGATGAGGGTTCACGCGGAAGTACTCAGTGGCCTTTTGATGTCGGCCATCTTCGGCTTTCTTGTATTCTACAGCATAGACTTCTTGATGCCCGTGTCCGAGGTCAAACGACTTTTCAGATTCAGACGGTGTCAGGCTGTCGGTGTTTTCGAACTTATGCCATCCCCAGTCGGACATGGCCGTCAGAGGCACACCTGCCTCAAAATCGAAAGGGGTATGACTGCAGGCCGGTAACGTCGACTGTCGTGGCAAAATGTCCGTTTCCTACTGTTAGTGATGCTAAGGGGTCTGCCTTAGTAATGATGGGATTATTGCGCGACACCACGGCCCGACGGTCAATTCCTGCAGTAGCATTCTGGGTGTCGTATCCTAACATCTCCATCTCAAGAGAAGCCCATATAAAGGGACCAAGGCCTTTGGGGTCATTATCTCGGATAGGTTCGCTAAGATAGTAATTGTAACCACCATCGCGTTTGAGATTCTCTTTAACAGTACCTTTCGGATTCACTTTCTTCATAGCTGCTTCCACCTCGGGCGTAACTGCTGGGCCAAGGCCAGCTACTGAACAGCAATTGGTCAGCGAGATGGTCTTGTCGTTATTTACGCGAATGAAGTTGTTGATGATGCCCTTGTAGGCCCGAATGCCAGCATCGCGGTATTGGGCACCGACGTAGCCCATGCGGTAGGCCTTAAGCAGAGCATAGGTAAACATTGACGAACAAGTGGATTCCAGATAATTACCTTCACGTCCGGGAGAATCCATCACCTGATACCATACGCCAGTCGTTTTATCCTGCCATCTCAGAATGGCATCGAGATCCTTGCGTAGTAAGTCAATGACTTCAGAACGTCTGGCGTAATCCTCAGGCAGAGCATCAAGCACCTCAATAAGAGCCATTGTGTACCAGCCTTGGGCCCGCCCCCAGCAATGTTGCGAGAGACCAGTCTCCGGGTCGGCCCAGAAAGTCTTGCGAGTCTCATCGTAAGCATGTCTGTTCAAGCCGGTCTTCGGGTCTTGGGTGCGTTGATAGGTTATCTCTAACTGGTTGACGGCATCGTCGTAGATAGCCTTGGCTTCTTTGGGCTTATAAAGCGAGGTGGCAGTCAGGCAGCGATAGGGAAGACCCATGAAGATGCCGTCGAGCCACACCTGATAGGCATAGATGGCTTTATGCCAATAAACCTTGTCGGCTTTGGTGCGCGGCTGGTTCTGAAGCTGCTTCATCATGGTCTGGATGGCCAACAGGTTCTTCTGCTCGGGCCACTTTTGGTACATTCGGGTGATGAAGTGGCCAGTGCGGATATTGTCGAGGTTATAGTCGAGGATATCGTAGCCGCGAATATCTCCTTTGTTGTTAATCATCGTGTCGGTGTATTCCTGGCAGTATTTGCGGATGTTCTCGCCACCATATTTAAGATAGGTGTCAAGCATGCCTTCCAACTCGATACCCATAACGTATGACCATTTGGGCTTCGTTGAGAAATCGAGGAGGTAAGACCTCGGCGTTCTCTTCATTTCCGAATAGGTCATCCACTCCGAATAATGCTTGTAGGGCATCTCCGTCAGGCAGAGAGAACCGTTGACAAAGTAGTTGTCGTAATGAATGTCGCGTGTCTGGCCGGTAATCTTGTTGCCCTTCTGTACACCATTAAAGCGACAGTTCTTAAGGTTGACATCGTAGACATTGCAAACCGTGTCGAGTGCAACAATGAGTACACCATATTGTGATTTATCGCAGGTGACGTTCTCGACGTTGATATTGCGTACGGTTGGATTGAAACCTCTGCAGCAGATTTCGTTGTGTTCGTAATCGAGATTGATCTTGACAACGGCTTCGTCGCATTGGCCAACCTTGATGTTGCGCATGTTGATATTCTCAATCACACCGCCTCGGCAGGAGTTGGTTTTGATGCGCAGGACGCGGTCGAGATTGGGAGAGTCCATAATACAGTCGTGAGCATAGACGTTTTGGCAGCCGCCGCTGATTTCAGAGCCTACAACAACACCGCCATGTCCGTTCTTCATCTCACAGTTGCGGATGATGATGTTCTTGGAAGGCATATTGCGTTCACGACCATCGCGGTTACGTCCGCTCTTGATGGCGATACAGTCATCGCCAGTATTGAAGAAACAGTCTTCTATAAGTACACGGTCACAGCATTCGGGGTCGCATCCGTCTCCGTTTGGACCATCGTTAATCATCTTTACGCGGCGCACGGTGACATCCGTCGAGTGCAGCGGATGGATGACCCAGAAAGGTGAGCGCAACAGGGTGACATCCTCAATAAGAATTCGCTGACACTTATTGAAGCTTACCAGCTGGGGACGCAGGCCGTCTTTAGGACCAAAGACACGTTCGGGCATACGCTGACCTTTCTCATTATACATGGGTATGCCGTCTTCGCCGACTTTGAGAAGTCGTGGTCGGGCAGCCGTCTTCTGGCTAATCATACCTTCTTTCCATCCGAACTGCGGCTTGCCATTCCAAGGCCACCAGGTGTCGTTGCTGCCGCTACCGTCGATGGTACCTTTGCCGGTGACGGCAATGTCGGTCGCCTTGAATGCATAAACGCAGGGCGAAAGGTTGAAGCACTCTAAGCCTTCCCACGACGTTTCGACAATAGGGTAGAGCTCGGGCTCAAAGGCAAACTGCAGCACGGCTCCTTCTTCAATGTGAAGATTGACGTGACTCTTCAGAGTGATGGCTCCTGTGAGGAATGTTTTTCCCGAGGGAACAATGACCCGTCCGCCTCCCTTTTTCGAACATTTGTCGATAGCCTTCTGGATGGCTTTCTGGTTTTGGGCTGCCGTTGCATCAGGTTTGGCACCAAAGTCAGTAATCACGTAGTCCTTGCCGCTAATCTGCGGTGCTTGGATGCTCTGCTCAATCTGTTTGTATTGCTGATTGTCCCAACTATTAGCTTGTGCTGTTAGGCTGACAAACACACAGAGTGCGAGCGAAAGAAAGAAGTTTTTCATAATGTTGTTAATATTTGTTTCTGTAGATTTGGGCACAAAGATACAAAAAAAGGGCGAAACATCGCCCTCTTTTTACATTTCTTAATTTATTATTTCGCCAATGCATCGAAAAGACTGTCCAGTGCAGCATCGGTATCGCCCTTTGTTTCGTTAAGAAGAGCAACGAACTTGGATCCGATGATGGCTCCTGCGGCATTGTCCTGGGCAGCTTTGAGTGTTTGTTTGTTGCTGATGCCAAAGCCAATCATACGGGGATTGCGCAGGTTCATAGCGTTGATGCGACGGAAGTATTCCTGTTTCTGATCGTCGAAGTTTTTCTGTGTACCAGTGATGGAGGCAGAGCTGACCATATAGATGAAGCCGTCGGTATTGTTGTCAATGAAGCGGATGCGCTCCTCACTGGTCTCTGGAGTGATCAGCATGATGATGCGCAGATCATACTTGTCGGCGATAGGTTTCACGATGTTAAGGTAATCATCGAAAGGCAGATCAGGGATGATGGCTCCGCTGACGCCAGCTTTTACACATGACTGGCAAAAAGCCTCGATGCCATAATGCAGGATAGGATTGAGATAGCCCATCAGTACGAGAGGGATGTCGACCTGATCCTTAATGGTTTCCAATTGAGCGAAGAGTTTGGTGAGGGTCATGCCGTTCTTGAGAGCCTGCGTGGCAGCACTTTGGATGACGGGGCCATCGGCGAGTGGGTCGCTGAAGGGAATACCTACTTCGATCATGGCAATGCCACGACGTTGCATGGTAAGAATCACATCGGCAGTGCCATCGAGTGTGGGACAGCCGGCACAGAAGTAAAGCGAAAGGAGCTTTTTGTCTTTGCTGTTGTTGAAAAGGGAATTGATCTTATTCATATACCTAATTCTTTAATAAATTCTTTTAATTTGTTGACGTCTTTAAGCCCTGGGGCGATTTCGAAGCGGGAATTGAGGTCGATGCCGATACATTTGGGATGTTGGAAGGCTTTTAAATGTTCTGCATCATGAGGTCCGATGCCGCCGCTGAGGAGAAAGGACGTGTCGCTATCATAGGCAGTGAGGACAGACCAATCAAATTTCTCACCATTGCCACCAACGCTTTTTCCTTTTGTATCGAAAAGAAAGTAGTCAATAAGTCCTTCATAGGCCTTGGCCTTGGTAAAGTCCTCTTTCGTGGCAATGTTGAAGGCTTTGATAAGATGATGTCCCTTTAGCATTGTACAATATTCTGGTGACTCTGAGCCATGTAGCTGAATGAAATCAAGGGCATAGTCGTGGGCAATATGTTTGACCTCTTCAATGTCCTCATCTACGAATACACCAACGCGTTTTACATTGTTGGGTAGATAGGACGGACAATGACTGACATACCGACTCGACTTTGGCCAGAAGATGAAGCCCATCAAGTCGATACCTAATGCCTCGACTTCACGGATGTTTTCAGCATCCCTCATTCCACAGACCTTAATTAATTTACAATTCATAATGCATAATTCATAATTGCGAAATGAATTCGTTAAGAGCCTGGCCTGGGTCGGGCGTCTTCATAAAGTTCTCGCCAATCAGGAAGCCTCGGAAACCGGCTTGACGGAGGGCACGGACGGTATCGGGATTGCTGATGCCACTTTCGCTGACCTTGACGGCATCCTCGGGCAGAAGCTCGGCTAGACGGAAGCTGTTCTCGACATCCGTCACAAACGAACCGAGGTTGCGGTTGTTGATGCCGCAGAGGTCGGGGCCGAGGTCAGCGTATTCCAGCTCTGGCTCGGAGTGCATCTCGAGGAGCACTTCGAGACCGAGGGTGTGGGCCTTGTCAAGGAGGCGCTTGCAGTCGACCTTCGAAAGACAGGCGGCGATGAGTAGCACTGCGCTGGCACCACATAGGGCAGCAGCATAGAGCTGCGCCTCATCGATGACGAAGTTCTTATATAATATGGGAAGTGTGACGCCGCTCTGGCGAGCCTGACGGATAAAGTCGTCACAGCCGCCGAAGTAGTGCTCGTCGGTGAGGATACTCAGAGCGGCGGCATCATTCTGCTGATAGCTCAGCGGAATGATGTCTGCACGCCCCTCTTCCTTAATCCAGCCCTTCGAGGGCGAGCGGCGCTTGAATTCGGCGATGATGCCCGTCTCGCTCTGTAATAGGGCCTCGCGCAAAGAGGGCTTCTTCGCGCAAAACACCTCGAGCTCCTCGTGCTTGGTGGCGATGATTTGTTGTAGGATGTCTTGCATAATGGGGGCTGTTACTAATTTCAGCTGTTCAGTTCAACGAATTTCTTAAATGTGCGCAGGGCAGCGCCGCTGTCGATACTCTCGCGGGCAATCTCAATGCACTCCTCGATGCTCTTCTGACCCTTCTCCAGCACTTGGATGCCAAAGCCGGCGTTGGCCAGTACGATGTTCTTCTGGGCGGGCAGGGCACGGTTCTCAAGAACGCTGTCGAAGATCTGAGCGGCTTCTTCCTCGGTGGCGCCGCCGACCAGTTCTTCGGGCTTGGCAATGTCAAAGCCGAGATCCTTCGGCGAGAAGATACGCTCGTAATCCTTGGTGGTCACCTTGAAGTCGCCAGTCAGCGAGATTTCGTCATAACCGTCGATTGAGTTCACAATGCCGTAGTCGATGCCGAGTTTCTGATAGACCTGATGATAGAGACGCATCTGGTCGAGGTTGGCCACACCGAGCAGCTGGCACTTGGGGCGGCTGGGGTTCACGATAGGGCCGAGGAGGTTGAAGATGGTCGGGAACGGCAGGGCTTTCCTTATCGGACCTACGAACTTCATCGCCTTGGCGAATAATTGTGCGTGGAGATATACGATGCCGGCCTCGTTGAGCGAGCGGTTCAGGCGGTCGATGTCGTCGGTGAACTTGATGCCGTGGTGGGCAATCACGTTCGAGGCGCCGCTGACGCTGGTGGCGGCGTAGTTGCCGTGCTTCGCCACTTTGTAGCCCGCGCCGGCAATGACGAAGCAAGCCGTTGTGGAAATGTTAAAGGTGTTCTTGCGGTCGCCGCCGGTTCCGACGACGTCGATGTAGCGGTCGCAGTCAAGGATGGCGGGTACGCCGGTCTCGAGGATGCCGTCGCGGAAGCCCAACAGCTCGTCGACGGTGACGCCGCGCATCTGCAGGGCGGTCAGCAGGGCGGTAATTTGCTCGTTGGGATACTCACTCTGAGTGATGCCAATCAGAATACTCTTCATTTCTTCACGAGACAGTTCCTCGTGGTTCAGCATCCTATACAGGATGTCTTTCATCGTTTGTGCCATATTACTTTTTATATAAAAACTTTACTTTTTATTGGTTGCCGAGGTTCGGCGAGTTCCGGAAATTGTTTTTTCTCTCTTGCCGAGGTTCGGCGAGCTATTGAAACAGCCAGTTCTGAATCATGCGTCTCCCGTCGGGGGTGAGCACGCTTTCAGGGTGGAACTGAATGCCGCGGACGTTAAGCTCACGATGGCGCAGGGCCATGATTTGTCCCTCGTCTGAGACGGCGGTCACTTCGAGGCACTCAGGTAGACCTTCATTCGAGACCACCCAAGAGTGGTAGCGCCCGATGGTAATGTCGCGGTCAAGGCCCGAGAAGATGGGGTCGTCAGCAATGATGTGACAGGGCGTGGCGACGCCGTGGAACACGTCGCTCAGGTTCTCCAACTGTCCGCCGAACGCCTCGCCGATGGCCTGATGACCCAGACAGACGCCGAGGATGGGTTTCTTGCCGGCGTAGGTCTTTATCACATCCAGCAGCAGTCCCGCCTCTGAGGGAATGCCCGGTCCCGGAGAGAGGATAATTTTACTGTAGGTCTCGATTTCGTCGAGACTAAACTGATCGTTGCGCACAACCGCAACCTCCGCGCCCAACTCTTTCACTAAATGACTCAGGTTATAGGTAAACGAGTCATAGTTGTCTATGATGACTATCTTCATAACTTTTCTGCTTTTTCGATGGCCTTACGCAGGGCACCGAGTTTATTGTTCACTTCCTGTAATTCATACTCCACATTACTCTTGGCCACGATACCGCCGCCCGCCTGGAACCACAGTTCGCCGTTGCGCGAAACGAATGTGCGGATGGTGATGGCCTGGTTGAGCGAGCCGTCGAGTCCGATGATGCCGATGCAGCCGCCGTAAGCGCCGCGGTTGTGTGGCTCGTACTCCGAGATGAGCTGCATGGCGCGCACCTTCGGCGCACCGCTCAATGTCCCAGCGGGGAAGGTGTCGATAAACGCCTTGATGGGGTCGGCATCCTTGTCGAGCTCACCGCTGACGCGAGAAACGAGATGAATGACGTGCGAATAATATTGGATGTCCTTGTAGTAGTCAACCTTCACGTTGTGGCAGTTACGGCTTAGGTCGTTACGGGCCAGATCGACGAGCATCACGTGCTCGGCATTCTCCTTCGGATCGTTCCTCAGAAACTCTGCACCCTGACGGTCGGCCTCTGCATCGCCCGTACGCTTCGTTGTTCCGGCAATCGGGTCGATGTATGCCTTGCGTCCCTCAATCCTACAATGCGTCTCAGGACTTGAGCCGAAGATTCGGAAACCGCCGAAGTCGAAGTAGAAGAGGTAGGGACTGGGGTTAATACTGCGCAAAGCACGATAGAGCTTGAAGTCATCGCCCTCGAACTTCTGGATAAATCTGCGACTCAGCACAATCTGGAATACATCGCCGCGCAGACAATGCTGAATGCCCTTACGGATATTGGCTCTGTGCTCGTCGTCGGTCAGCGTACTTCTGACATCACCCACAGGATGGAAGTCGTAAGCCTGTACGCTCGACTTGTTCATCGCCTTCAGGACAGTGTCGATATCGGCTGCATCACCCAGTGTC
Source organism: uncultured Prevotellaceae bacterium (assembly GCA_902794405.1). Classification (GTDB taxonomy): domain Bacteria; phylum Bacteroidota; class Bacteroidia; order Bacteroidales; family Bacteroidaceae; genus Prevotella. The sequence continues at coordinate 19,344 of CADBHI010000003.1, read as the reverse complement.
ACCACCTTCAGCATATTGTTATGATGGTCGAACTCAATCACCACCTTATATAATATATATAGCACGTCGGGGGCGTCGTTCTTGGCCTGCGTCTCGTCCTTCACGGCGATGTCCTCGAAATAGCGGACGGCGTTGAAAGAAGTATAGCCAAAGAGCCCGCAGATGTCAGCATCATCGCCCGTCACCTGAATCTGGTCTATCAGGGCGTGAATGGCGTTGTCTGAACGGTAGTTCTTGTTTACCTCATGCTGGAAGCTCGAGCCATCAGGATAGTTAATCGTTGCTACGCCATGACCTATGGCTACGCTGGCCATAGGATGAATGCCGATGAACGACCGCGAACTTGCGGCATCGTGATAGTCGGCACATTCCATCAGCGCACTCTGCGGGTAGATGTCTCTCAGTCGCATATACACTCCCACCGGCGTATACAAATCCGCCAAGATGGTCTTGCTGCTTGTTGTATATTTAAAAGTTTCCATATTCTTTTGCCATTTGTTTGTTCTTCAAATAGGTTTCTACGTCCTTGTCGCCGCGACCGCTGACCGTCAGTACTACCACGTCTGAGGGCTTGAAGGTAAGTTTCTTAAGCGCCGCAATGGCGTGGGCACTCTCGATAGCCGGGATAATCCCCTCCATGCGCGTCAGCTCGTAGCCGCCGTAGATGGCCTCGTCGTCGTTGATGCTCAGCACCTGCGTCCGTCCCTGCTTCGCCATGTTGCAATGCATGGGGCCTACGCCAGGATAGTCCAGACCTGCAGAAATAGTAAATGCTTCCTGTATCTGCCCGTCCTCGTCCTGCATTACCAGCATCTTTGCACCGTGCAGGATGCCCGTCGTGCCGCGATGAATGGTGGCTGCCGTGTAGTCGGTATCCCAGCCGTGCCCACCGGCTTCAGCCAGCACAATCTTCACCCGCTCGTCGTCCATATAGTGGTAGATGGTACCGGCTGCGTTGCTGCCGCCGCCGATGCAGGCTATGAGGTAATCGGGATAGTCGCGCCCGATCTTCTCTTCAAGCTGCCACTTGATTTCCTCCGAGATGACGCTCTGCATGCGGGCCACCAAGTCAGGGTAGGGGTGTGGCCCCATTGTGGAACCAACGATATAGAAAGTGTCGCTGGGGTGGCAGCACCAGTCGCGGATGGCCTCCGAGCAGGCGTCGCTCAGCGTCATGTTACCCGTCCTTACGGGATGCACCTCGGCACCCAGCATCTTCATGCGTTCCACGTTGGTGTGCTGGCGCTCCACGTCAGTAGCACCCATAAACACCTCGCACTTCATGTTCATCAGCGCACACACCGTCGCCGTTGCTACACCGTGCTGTCCGGCTCCCGTCTCAGCAATGATACGTGTCTTCCCCATCTTCTTCGCCAACAGTATCTGTCCGATAGTATTGTTGATCTTGTGAGCTCCAGTATGGTTAAGATCCTCACGCTTCAGGTATAGTTGACATCCATACAGATCGCTCATCCTTTTAGCGAAATACAGCGGACTTGGACGTCCAACGTAATCCTTCAACAGCGCATGATACTCACGCTTGAACTCCTCGCTTTCAATAATGGGCAGATAAGCCTCTTGCAGGTCATGTACGCACTTGTAGAGAATCTCGGGAACGTAGGCGCCACCGAACTCTCCATAGAAACCGTCTTTGTTTACTTGATAATTGCTCATATTTTAATTTTTTATGTGGTTGTTCTTAAAAGTAAGAGGCCCATCGCAAGAACGACAGGCCTCTTTATATCTTTTACATAGGTATATGGCTATCTTCTCACGATTGTCCGAATCTTGAGTTGCGCCACCACCAGAAATTTGCATTCATTGTCATTATTTTGTTCTTGTTTTTGTTTTCTGCGTGCAAAGTTACGTATTTTCTTTGAATCGCCAAACTTTTTGGCCGTTTTTTTCTAAAAATCTTTGCCGAAGGTTCGTTTTTTAACTTGTGTAAACGCACACAATGTTAAAATTTGAATTTTCTAACCAAAATGTTTGCTAAATACAACAGAAAACACTAAATTTGCCGCCGATAAGACTTTTTATCTGCAATTGCAGACCACCTTATCAATATAGTAGTGGATGGCAGCGTCCTGCGCCATCCACATTTTTTTACCATTAATCATTAATTATTAAGCATAAAATTACTTAACAAATGATTGCAGTTTGGTTTTTTATTCGTACCTTTGCAAAGATAAAAACGTGTCTACGGGCTTGAAAATGGCCTTAAACGCGAAATTCACTCAAATTGTGATAGCCAAATATGAATAAGATATTATAAATCGTTAATATAAAAGATGGATCAGACATTCGACAACGACAGAATTATTAAGATTAACATCGAGGAAGAAATGAAGTCAAGCTACATTGACTACTCAATGTCAGTCATTGTGGCACGAGCCCTTCCCGATGTGCGTGACGGCTTTAAGCCTGTACACCGCCGTATTCTATACGGTATGATGAACATTAACAACGTTTCTACACAACCTTATAAAAAATGCGCGCGCGTAGTAGGTGAGGTATTAGGTAAGTACCACCCCCACGGCGACGCTTCGGTCTATGGCGCCCTCGTCCGTATGGCTCAGGACTGGAACATGCGCTATACGCTGGTTGACGGTCAAGGTAACTTCGGCTCGGTCGACGGTGACTCTCCTGCTGCTATGCGATACACAGAGTGCCGCCTTTCGAAGATGGGTGAACACATCATGGACGACCTGGAGAAGGAAACAGTCGATATGCAGAATAATTTCGACGACTCGCTGGTGGAGCCTACGGTGATGCCTACTAAGGTACCTAACCTCTTGGTGAACGGTGGTAACGGTATTGCCGTTGGTATGGCTACTAACATGCCGACCCATAACCTTAGTGAAGTTATCGATGGTTGTTGTGCTTACATCGATAACCCAGATATCGATACTGATGGACTGATGGAGTATATTCCTGGTCCCGACTTCCCCACAGGAGCCTATATTTATGGTTTGCAGGGTGTTCGCGATGCCTATGAGACGGGACGCGGACGTATCGTGATGCGTGCTAAGGCTGAGATTGAGAGCGGCGAGACCCACGATAAGATTGTGGTAACCGAGATTCCTTACGGTGTGAATAAGGCTGACCTTGTGGCTTATATAGCAGAACTGGCCAACCAGCATAAGATAGAGGGCGTTGCCAACGTCAACGACGAGTCTGGTCGTCAGGGTATGCGTATCGTGGTTGATTGCAAACGTGATGCTAATGCTAACGTATTGCTTAATAAACTATTTAAAATGACGGCCCTACAGAGCTCATTCTCAGTGAATAATATTGCTCTTGTAAAAGGTCGTCCTCGCCTTTTGAACCTAAAGGAATGTGTCAAATATTTCGTTGAACATCGTCACGACGTAACTATCCGTCGTACCAAGTACGACCTGCGCAAGGCACAGGAGCGTGCTCACATTCTTGAGGGCTTGATAATCGCCGTTAACAATATCGATGAGGTCGTACATATAATAAGGAATAGTAAGACTCCTACCGACGCCCAGCGTAACCTTGAAGCCCGCTTCGAATTGGATGAGCTGCAGTCGAAGGCTATCGTCGATATGCGTCTGTCGCAACTCACCGGCCTTCGCGTGGAACAGTTGCACCAGGAATACGACGACCTGATGAAGCTCATTGCCGACTTACAGGAAATCCTCGATAACCCCGAGCGATGCAAGGAGGTGATGAAGCAGGATTTGTTAGAGGTGAAGGAGAAGTATGGTGACGAGCGTCGTACGGAGATTATCCCCTTTGACCATGAGTTCAACGCAGAGGACTTCTATCCCGATGATCCCGTAGTTATTACCATCTCTCACATGGGTTATATCAAGCGTACGCCGCTGACCGAATTCCACGAGCAGGGCCGTGGCGGCGTGGGAGCAAAGGCTGCCCGTCATCGCGACAACGACTTTACTGAGTACATCTATCCCGCAACGATGCACAATACATTACTCTTCTTCACCAAGAAGGGACGCTGCTACTGGCAGAAGTGCTATGAGATTCCTGAGGGTGACAAGTCATCGAAGGGTCGTGCCATCCAAAACATGCTTAACATCGAGCCCGATGATGCCATCAATGCCGTACTGCGCATCAAGAACTTCGGCGACGAAGAGTTCCTGAAGTCGCACTTTGTGATGTTTGCGACCAAGCAGGGTATCATCAAGAAGACCTGTCTCGACCAGTATAAGAATGTACGTGCCGCAGGTGTTCGTGCCATCAATATCAACGAGGGTGACGAGGTGGTAGGTGTTCGCCTGACCAATGGCAGCAACGAGATTCTGCTGGCAAACCGCAATGGACGTGCCGTCCGCTTCGATGAGAATGATGTCCGCACAATGGGCCGTGTTTCGACAGGCGTTATCGGAATGCGCCTCGATGGCGGCGACGACGAGGTTGTTGGAATGGTTTGTGTTAATGATCCGCAGACTGAGACCATCATGGTGGTATCTGAGAATGGTTATGGCAAGCGCTCTGAGGTTGAGGATTACCGCAAGACTGCCCGTGGTGCCAAGGGTGTGAAGACTCTCGCTATTACAGAGAAAACTGGCCGTTTGGTGGCTATCAAGGTTGTAACTGACGAAAACGACCTCATGATAATCAATAAGAGCGGTATTCTGATTCGCTTGAAGGTAGCCGATGTTCGCGTTATGGGCCGTGCCACCCAGGGTGTCCGACTCATAAACCTCACCAAAAAGAACGATACTATTGCCAGTGTCTGCAAGGTGATGTCGAATCAGGACGAGGATATCGAAGAGGCTGAGATTGTCGATGAGGAAATTACAGATAATCAAGAGACTACCGATACCACCGACATACTTGATTTTTCCGAAAACAATGAGAACAAAGAATAAATGTTTAACCAAGTAATATCAAGCTTATGAAAAAAGTAATGTTATTGGCCATGATGGCCGCTGTTACGATGACTGTCTCTGCACAGGACGAAGCGTTTAAGAACGCTAAAAAACTCTTTGACAAAGGAAGCGTGGATGAAGCCATCCAGACTGTTCAGCCTGCTTTGACAGCTGGTACTGACGAGGACAAGGCTGCTGCCTGGAACCTGCTGAGCGCTGCCCAGTATAAGAAATTCTCTGACATTCAGGCCAAGAAGATTGAAAATCAGGTGAAGCAGTCGAATGAGCCCGTTGACGAAGCTGCCATGAATGCTGCTGCTATTGCTGCTCTCGAGGCTGCCATGAAGTGCGACGAATTTGACAGCAAGCCTAACGAAAAGGGTAAGGTGAAGCTGAAGTATCGTGGCGAAAACCAGAAAATTTACCAGAATGGACGTCTTCAGGCCATCAATGCTGGTCAGTATCTCTACAATCAGAAGGATTATAAGGGTGCCTTCAAGGCTTTTGCCATCTATGTGGATAGCGGCGAGTCTCCCCTGTTTACAGGTATAGACATGTCTCAGGATCAGTACAAACATGAGGTTGCTTATTTTGCCAGCCTTGCTGCCTATCAGGAGAAAGACTACGAGAATGTTATCAAGTACGCTCAGATAGCTGCTCAGGACGAATCTAAGGCAAAAGATGCTACCGAGATTCTTGTCTTCTCTAAGAAGGAGACTATGAAGTCTAAGCAGGACACCCTTGAGTATATCAGCATGCTGAAAGAAGCCAGTGCTAAGTTCCCCGATGACAACCGCTACTCTGCATGGATTGGTGACTACTACCTGCAGTCGGGTAGCAACGCTGAACTGCTGCAGTGGGCTGAGGGTGAGATTGCCAAGAATCCAGACGATAAGTTTGGCTATACTTACAAAGGTGAGGCTCTTCGTCTCTCAGGCAAGTTCGACGAGGCTGTAGAGTGTTATAAGAAGGCCTTTGAGCTCGATCCTACCTACATTGCTGCTGCTTATCAGGCTGGTGTCAGCCTTAACAGTAAGGCCATTGAGTTGAAGGACCAGCTCGCAGACAAGAAGACAGGTAAGCTAACTGTTGAGAACGCTAACAAGATTAAGGCCATCCTTACTGATGCCAAGACCTATCTGGAAAAGGTTCGCGAACTTGACCCCGACCGTTCACAGGTTAACTGGGCTTACGCTCTTTATCAGATGTACTACTCGCTTGGTGACAACGAGAAGGCTAACGAACTCGAGAAACTGCTTGGACAGTAATCCCCTTGTTCATGAGAGTTATAAAGATTATCTATACACGAATTTGGCTGCGCTATATCAAGGCGCAGCCAAATTTCTCATTCTTTGTACTCTCATTCCTTATTGCTGCTGTTCTGCCTGTTGTAGGTCAAAAGAAGCAAATCAGTCAGGCACGTGACATCCTCAAGAGCCGGCGGGGTGTTGAACAGGCCGAAAACCTCATGAAGGGCCTTTTGAAAGACTCGGCCAATCGGGAGGACAAGCGTATTTATGCCATCTGGTTCCAATCGGTACTGCTACAATATCAGGCTGTCAATGAGAAACTTTATATGAAGCAACGTCAGGATACAGCTCAGTTCTTTGAACTCACTCGCCGTCTTTTTTCCGTCGGAGAGACACTTGACTCCCTCGACATGCGCCCTGACCGCAAAGGCCGTGTCAGTCTTGACTATCGGCGTGATAATGCAGAAAAGCTCATCAAATACCGTCCCAACCTGTTCAACGCCTGCAACTACTACGTTCACAAGGGCGATTTTAAAAAAGCCTTTGAGTTTTGTGAGGCTTACATGGACTGCGCACGACAGCCTCTGTTCTCTGACTATCGTCTCGATAGTACTGACACTAGAATGCCTGAAGCAGCCTATTGGGCCACCTATACAGGCTACCGCATGAACGACCCTGTACTTACACTCCGTCACCGCCATCTCGCCCTGCGTGATACCACTAAGCGCGAGTTAACTCTCCAATATATGTCTGAAGCCCGCCGTTGGCTCAAAGACGCCCTCAACGCCTATTTCTTCCCACGGCTTATGGACTACTATACCCAGCATAGGCAGTATCAGGATGCACTTAACGTTGTCGACAGCGCGTTGGCTGTCGCCCCCTCCAGCAATCTCTTCTGCTATGCCAAGTCTACCGTACTTTTCAATCTCGAACGCTATGATGAGACGATTGCTATGAGTGACTCTCTCATCGCCGTCTGCGATACAGTTCCTGATCCTTATTACATCGCTGGAACTGCCTATCTCAACAAGGCATTGCAGCTGCATCCTTTGCGTCAGAAAAAGCAGCTCAAAGCCACATATCAGCACGCCAGACCCTACATGGAGCGCTATCGTCAGCTTGCTCCTGACCAGAAACAAAAGTGGGGCCCTGCTCTTTATCGCATCTACCTCAACCTCAATTTAGGTCATCAGTTCGATGAGATAGATTTGTTGCTAAAGAACAACTAAGCATATTTGTTATATCGCCAAAATGGGTCGCATCACCGGCATACTAAAAATTCTTCCGAACCCCTTTCCATTCAGGAAATTTCATTTTCAGGTATTCGTCGTCGAGGAAAAGAGCGGATTGTCCTACCTGGCCTTTTAACTGCCAGTCGAGCCATTTGACCACTGCCTTGGCATAGTTGCCGCCATGCTTTTCATAATAGGTGCCGCTATGTCCGTCCTTGGAGTTCAACATTACCACAGGGATGTTGTCTCCTATGCGCTCATAATCTTTCTGTGCATTGGCATAGGCAATATCTCCAGGACCGCCTATCATATAGAACATGGGCTGGTGCAGGTTCTTCAGATTGTCTTTGGTAGTACCCATCATCTCCATGTCGCCAATACCAGAATTCAGCATGACGCAGGTCTTGATACGGGGGTCGTGGGATACACCCAACACTTGTGCTCCACCACAGGACTGTCCCATGGCTGCTACATGGTCAAGATCCAGGCAATGGTAGTATTCAGAGCCTGCTGTGGCATTCTGGTCAGTCAGCCAGCTAAGTACCTCTAACAACATCTTGGGATAGGTTCTGAAAGGTGGTTCAGGTTGCTGCTTGGTTTTTTTGGATTTCTTGGCTTTCTTGGCAGCTTCTTCGCGCAGCTTGGCCTGTTGCTCTTCTTGAGCCTTGCGCTCTTCGGCAGTCATGGGTAGAATCTTCTCACCATTAGCCATGACAACTTCACCCTTGGTTTCAGGATAAGCCGACTTCAGTACTCCTCTCCACTGTGCCATCACATCTTCTTCGTCGTACGGACCGATAGCAGCTGCCACATAGCCGTAGGAAGCCACTTCGCTCAACAGCAGGCGCATCTCCACATTGTTGTTGAAGCAGGCACCGTTTGCATAGACAATCACGGGCAGGGCACCTTGTTTGGCCACCACATCCTTCAGGTTTTGAGGGCGATAAACCGTAAAGCCAGTGCAGGAGGCATCGCCCACCACTTCCGACTTGAACGGTCCAGTACCACCTTCTTCTACTATTTGTCTTTGAACTGTCTGGGCATTCATCAGCCCAACACTTGTAGCGAGCATCATCGCTGTCACGAATAATTTTTTCATAATCATTTTGCTTGTTTAATTGGCAGACAAAGGTACAAATTATTTCTTTATTTGCCAAATTTTGGCGTGAAAATGGTTGTTAGAAGACTCCAAAAAGGTTCTGATGCTCGAAAAGCTCCATAACCTTTTGCTCAATGGGTGTGCGTAGGATGATTTCATTATCGCGCCAGAATTGAGGGTCGTAACCTTGTTCACGAATATAGTCGTGCAGGTCTTCGTCAGACTCAATTGGGGAACCCATGTCAGACCCATAGTCACCTACATTGAAAAGGATAGAACGGGTTACCATCGGCTTGTCAAACCGATCGTAATGCTCATCGACATACACAGACTGCACCTCAAGGAATCCGCGTTCCTCAGTCATGTTGACTGTTAGGTTGAAGGAAGCGGTTTTGAATGACAACACCTTCTTGATTTCCTTCTTGGGGTCCTCCTTATCTATCCAAAAGTCTCTGTGGTAGACAACGACGTTGCGTATCTCTCCCTCCATCTTTCGCAGACGAAAAGTTTTCTCATCAATGTATAGCGTCACAGCAAGTACAGGGGTTTTTACTGTTTCTTTTGGAATGAAATGGACGGCTACAAGACGGCCTGTGCTGTCACCCAGAAGGTCGTAGTCAAGGTCGTAAAAATCCTTATAGTTGCGTGTAAGGGGCTTGGCGTCTGTGTTGTACTGATAGTCAGAGCGTGTCAACATAGGCAACTCAGAGACTGTAAAGAAGTTAGTCCAGAAAGAGTATTGGTGCAAGCTATCGGGCTGTATGCCTGCAAAGCGTCCTTTCAACAGAGACAGGTCGCGCAGGTAGACAGCAGGTCTGGCCTGCAGAAAGGCTTCCATCAGTTCAAAGCAGGTGCTGTCTGCAAACGATATTTGGCGGTAGAAGAAGTTGGACTTCCGCTTCTCGTATTTCTGTAGTTGACGGCGGGTTTCTCTGGTTGTCTTGCGAATAAGTTTCTTCAAGTCAATGGGTAGGACTGTTACCTCATTTAGCAGGTTTTCCAAGGGTTGCAGACCTATGTGGCTGCTTATTTTGCTGGCCTGGATAGTCAGCGGTTTGTAGCCCACGTAACTAATACGAAGAACGTCTGTAGAATCGCACTTAATGGAAAAGGTGCCCTCGGCGTTGGTAATAGTCGACGACACCTTATTTATAAATATGCTGGCAAAGGGTAGGGGCTCGTTGGTCTGTATATCGACAACAGTGGCCTCAAACTGCTGGCTGGCAGCCATAGGGGAAACGGTCAGCAACAATATGCTTATAATGATAAGCCCCTTTTTCATTATAACCTACTCAGGCAGAAGAAGGATGGTGACGCTGCGTGCTGCCTGAGCACCCATTACCAATACCTGTGCAATGTCGGCCGTCTTGGAGGGACCGCTGATGAAGGTGCCGTAGCCGTAGTCGTTGAACTCGATGCGCTGATAAGCCTCGTGCATGTTGTTGACAATCTGTGACTTGGGCAGCAGGATGACCAAGTTCTCGGAAATAAAGCAGACGGCCTTCTCCTTCATTTGCTGTGGAATCCAGATGCAGCCATTCTCAGCCACGCCGAACATGCCGCGGATAATGCCAACATCGGTGCCATTGAGGTCGCGAGCACGTCCAACGGTATCGGGATTGCGGGTGGCGATGGTCACCTCAGGCAGATTCGATGCAATCTCCTTGGCTTCTGGATAAAGGCCCTGAATCAGCGTGTTGATATCACGACCAGGGTCAACCTCGATGACCTGTCCACCTACCATCTCGCTCATCTTTACAAACTGTACTAACGGCTCAGGGTAGGTGATGGCTTTAATGTCGCTCAGGTCGGGCATGTCGAAACGTTCGCGGACGTTTGCCCTGTATTTTTTCAGTATTTCTTCTTTGTTTGACATATCTTCAATCCTTCAATTCTTTAAAAAGCGTGTGGAATGGTTTCTTAGGGAACTTCATCATGTCGTGACCTTCTGCCCAGGGATTGAGGCCGCTGTTGATGATGAATGGCGGAATGATGTTGGCCAATGGCGATACGGCTGTAGCCATCTTGTAGAGAGCAGGGCTGCCGTAGAGCATGCTCATGCCGTTGCACATCAGCTTCTTCTCGGGATTGGCGGTGCCGAACTCATCCAACTGCTGACGCCACTTGTAGATTTGGTCGCCAAGGTCGATTTTGACAGGACATACTGTCTGACAGCTCAGGCAGAGTGTGCAGGCCGAGACGTTGCCTGAATGTTCCTGAGTATCGCGCAGCATGCCGAGGTTGATGCCTACAGGACCAGGGATGAAGTAACTGTAGGAGTAGCCTCCAGAACGTCGGTAGACGGGGCAGGTGTTCATGCACGAACCACAACGGATACACTTAAGAACCTCCCAGTGCTCAGGATTGCTAATCCACTCGGAGCGGCCGTTGTCGACGAGGATGATGTGCATCTCGTAGGCTGTCGGACGAGCTTTACGGAAGTGGCTAGTGTAGGTGGTTGTGGGTTGACCCGTGCCGGCTCGGCAGAGCATGCGCTGGAAGACGGCCAGGCACTCGTAGTTGGGGATGACCTTCTCCAATCCGATGGCGGCGATGTGCAGCTTGGGACATGAGGTTGACATATCGGCGTTGCCCTCGTTGGTACATACCACGATGTCGCCCGTCTCGGCAATGCCGAAGTTTGCCCCCGTCATGCCAGCATCGGCCGTCAGGAACTCGTTGCGTAGCGACAGGCGGGCCATGTAGGTAAGATAGGTGGGGTCGTGGTTACCCTTTTCCTTTGAGATACCTTTCTCCTCGAACAGTTCGCCCACATCGTCATGGTTCAGGTGGATAGCTGGCATCACGATGTGCGAGGGCTTTTGTCCTTTCAGCTGGATAATGCGCTCGCCAAGGTCAGTTTCAACCACCTCAATGCCTTTCGACTCCAAATATGGGTTCATCTCGCACTCCTCGGTGAGCATAGACTTCGACTTCACCATCTTTTTCACGTCGTGGTTCTTTAGGATGCCGTAGACAATCTCGTTGAACTCCTGTGCATCTTTTGCCCAGTGGACGATGCACCCGTTCTTCTCGGCGGCGGTCGAAAACTGATCGAGATATTCGTCGAGATGGGTGATGGTATGGCGCTTGATGGCCGATGCCTTTTCGCGGAGCTGTTCCCACTCGTTGAGTCCCTGTGCCATGTTGTCGCGCTTTGAGCGAACGGCCCAGAATGTAGCGTCATGCCATTTGGCATATTTCTGGTTTTTCAGAAACTCCTTCGCTGCTTTTGAATGTGATGTACTCATATGATTCGTTATAACGTTATTACGATTAGAGGCCTGTGGCCAGAATCTCGACAACATGTTTGAATTCAATCTTCAACCCTTGCTTGTGGGCTACACCAGCCATGTGCATCAGGCAAGAACAGTCAGGGCCTGTGATGTATTCAGCACCAGTAGCGATGTGTCGTTCAACCTTGTCACGTCCCATCTGAGCCGAGATAGCTGTCTCTTCAATGGAGAACATGCCGCCGAAACCGCAGCACTCGTCAGGGCGTTCAGGTTCGACAACGTTGATTCCATCAACCAGCTGCAGCAAGTCCTTGATTTTGTTGAACTTATCTACATGCATCTCGCTGGGCGATGATAGACCCAGTTCGCGCACTCCGTGACAGGAGTTGTGCAGGCTGACTTTGTGGGGGAAGGTGCCAAGACGCTGTTTTACCTTCACGACATCGTGTAAAAACTCCACGACGTCCATCGCTTTCTTCGGCGTCAGACACTCATGATCTAAAAGCCTCGGATAGTTGATTTTTACGAAAGCCGTACAGCTGACGCTGGGTGCTACGATGTAGTCGTAGCCCTTGAACTTCTCCTCAAACTTCTGTGCCAGGGGAATAGCCTGACGCTCAAAGCCTGCATTGGCCATCGGCTGGCCGCAGCACGTCTGGTTCTCAGGATAATCCACGTCAAGTCCCAGATGCCTGAGCAACTTATAGGTTGCTACGCCTACCTCAGGATAGACGGCATCGACGTAGCAGGGAATGAATAGTCCTATCTTCATGTCTTTTACTATTTTATTCTTTTTATATGACGTGCAAGCCGAGGAACACCATCAGTCCGTTCATCAGAATCCAGAAGATGGCGAAGGGCAGTGTCTTGCGCATGATGTCACCGTCCTGTCCCTCCATGTCGCAGGCAGCAGTGGCAATGGCTATCGACTGTGGAGACAGCAGTTTACCACCCTCGGAGCCAGCACAGTTAGCTGCGGCCAACCAGTTGGTCTCGTTGCCATTGACACCAAAGAATTGAGCGTCGTTGACCAATCCGAGCTGTCCCGCAGCAGCAGCTTGCAGCTTGCCGAAGAGTATATTGGCTGATGTGGCTGAGCCTGTGACGAATGTGCCTATTGAGCCGATGAGCGGTGCGAAGAACGGATAGGCGACTCCCGTCCTTCATCAGTCTACCAAACGACAATCCTTGAATCAGCCCGCCAATGAGTGCGCCAAGAAACACCATGAGTCCAGCATTACTGAGCCAGCCGAAGCTAAAGGTGTTGCCGAAGACAGGCATGTCAAACTTCGTCACCAGGGTCGACTTTAGCAGGGCGTTGATGTCTGGGCAAATCTTGCTGGAAAGAAGTATGAAGAATATGATGAAACCATAGACACTCCATGCTCGGAAAGTCTTGGCGGCACCAAACTTCTTCTTCTCCACGTGTACCATGTCCTTCTCGGCCTCGTGACGCAGGAAGAGCTTATTGTAGATGAGCATGGCAATGATGCTGCCCACACTGCCGAGAATGGCAGGCGTCTCAGGACCAAGGAAGAAAGCACAGCCGAACTGGATTAAAATCGAAAATGTGCCCACAAACAATGCGAGTGTCAGGTTCTTCATCAGCTTGGTCTTGTCAGTCATCATTAGGATGAGGAACGGCGTGATGTAGAACATCAGAGACAGCTGAATGATGATATAGGTGGAAATCTCGCAGAGCATCTCGTGGCTGGCCATGCCTCCCGTCAGTTCACCAGCCACCTCGTTAGCCAGTGTTGTTGCTGGCAGTCCTACGGCACCAAAGCCTACGGCTACCGTATTGGCTACCAGACAGATGACAGCCGAGAACATTGGCTTGAACCCCAAGCCTATAAGAATGGCAGCAGGAATGGCCACAGCGGTTCCGAAGCCTGCCATGCCTTCAAGCACACCACCGAATCCCCAAGTAAGCAGGAGTACCAGCAGACCCTTGTCGGAGGTTAGCTGGATAAACTGCGTCTTGATGGTCTCTATTTCCTTCGTCTCGCATAGGATGTTGTAGCTGAAGATAGCGCAGATGATAATCAGGATTATCGGAAAGCAAGCTTTTAAGAATCCCTCAACGACTGACCATAGGGTAATACCGTAAATGCTGACACCAGTGTATTTCCCAGGTACAATACCCAAGGAAGGTGCTGCGAACAGCGCCAACAACACTGTGACAATGAGAGTGGTTAAAGCGCTTTTCCAGCCTGAAACTTTGAACCCCATCATTAAAACGAAGAGTAGGATAATGGGAATGACGGAAATAATTGCTGCCATAGGATTAGTAGTTTTGTATTAGGTTGTTGTTAATATTCGTTTGCAAATATACGAAAAAAAGTGAGAACGACAACATTTTTTCCAGAAAAAAAGCAATATATCAGAAAAAAAGTGTATCTTTGCGGAAAATATACGAGACTATGGCTATATCTAAGTTTTCAACCCCGACTTATGACATTTTCATGAGTGAGCTAAAAAATGTGGTGGCTCCTGACCGAATCTATACTGATGAACTGCGAACGTTAGGGTGGGGGACGGACGCCAGTTTCTATCGTCAGATTCCGAAAGTCGTTATTCGTAGTGATAACGAAGATGAGGTATGCCAGATTGTAAAGCTTTGCTCAAAGCATCAACTGCCATTTACTTTCCGTGCGGCTGGAACCTCGCTTTCTGGACAGAGTTGTTCCGACTCCGTCCTCATAGTCGCTGGTAAGCATTGGGAGAAGTATGAGCTGGGCGAGAATGTGGATACCATTCGTCTGCAGCCTGGTATCGTAGGTGGAAAAGTTAATGAGATTCTGAAACCCTATGGACGTGTATTCCCGCCTGACCCTGCTTCGATTGGTTCAGCAATGGTGGGTGGTATTGTTGTCAACAATGCATCAGGTATGAACTGTGGTGTTCATGCCAACAGCGACCGTATGGTGGTATCGGCTCGTATTATTCTTACCGATGGTACTGTCCTTGATACTGGCTCGGAGGAGAGCCGCCAGAGTTTCCGGAAAACGCATCCGGAGTTTTTGGCAAAAATTGAGGCACTGCGGAATCGGGTGCGCGCTGACGAGGAACTGTCCACGCGCATACGTACCAAGTATAATATTAAGAATGTAACAGGTCTCAACCTCCGTCCGCTCATTGCCTACGATGATCCTTTCGACATTATTGCCCATTCAATTGTCGGCTCGGAGGGTACGTTGGCTTTCCTCTCGGAAGTGACGATGAAAACGTTGAAGGACTACCTGTTCAAGGCTTCGGCAATGGTATACTTCCTGACAATGAAGGAAAGCTGTGAAGCCGTGGTGGCCATGAAGAAACTGAAGGCAGGTGATGAAGATTTGGCGATGAGTGCTGAGCAGCTGATGGTGAAGAGTGCCGAGATGCTCGACTACATGTCGCTGAGTTCGGTCGATGACCCCGTATTCTTGCAATATAAGAAAGATGTGGATGCCGGTAAGATAGAGGGCGTGGAGTCAGGAGACTATCACAACCTGACGGCGATACTCATTGAGACCAAAGGTATCACCCACGAACAGCTTCTGCAGAAGATAGACAATATCAAGACTTGTCTCTCGCAGTTCAGCTTGTATATCCCTGCTGAGTTTACGGAAGATCCTAAGGTTTATGGAAAGTACTGGGCAATCCGCTCTGGAATCTTCCCCAGTGTGGGAGGAACGCGTCCCGTTGGCACATCCTGCCTCATTGAGGATGTGGCCTTCCCTATCGAGTCGCTGCCTGAGGCTACGGTAAAGCTGCAGAAACTGATTGCTGACCACGGCTATGGCGATGCCTGTATCTATGGTCATGCTTTCGAGGGCAACTACCACTTTATCCTGAACCAGAGCTTTGCCGAGAAGTCTGAGGTTGACCGCTATGCAGAGATGATGCGCGATGTGGCCAAACTTGTGGTCGAGGAGTACGATGGTTCTTTGAAGGCTGAGCATGGTACGGGTCGCAACATGGCTCCTTTCGTGAAATACGAGTGGGGCGAGAAGGCATACGAGGCGATGAAGGAATTGAAGGCGATATTCGATCCCGATGGTTTGTTGAATCAGGGCGTGATTTTCAATGATGACCCAGAGTGCTTCATCAAGTGCCTCAAGCCACTGCCAGTATTAAACTACGACTTTGACAGCGTACCCGATGGTGGTCATTATCTGATGGATCCTGCATTGTCGACGGCCAAGGAAACCATAGAGCAAGTAAAACGTGCCAACAAGTGCATCGAGTGCGGATTCTGCGAAGTGAATTGCATGTCCTGCGGCCTGACATTGTCTTCGAGAATGCGTATTGCCGTCCAGCGTGAGATTCGCGAGTTGGAGGCAATCGCCAGAGCGTCTAACGGTTCTAATACAGGAACAGCCGCTGCCGAGCGCGCCGCTATACTGAAAAAGCAATATAAGTACTACGGTGACCAAACCTGTGCCACAGACGGACTTTGTGCTACCTCGTGTCCCATGAAGATTAATACGGGCGAATTGACCCACCTCATCCGCCAGCTGGATATGAACAATTCAAAGTTGGGCTATCAGGTAGGCGAATTTGCCGCCAACCACATGGCAGGCATCAAGTCCGGACTGCGTTTTGTCCTCGACGTGGCGCATCTTGGCCATGTCACCCTCGGTCCCACGCTGATGACGCATGTCTGTCGTACAATGAACAAGATGGGCATGCCCCTTTGGACGACGGCCATGCCTAAGAAGAAACGCCAGCCCAAGAAGTCGGATTTGACGCAGTTTATCATCGAAAAATCACTTAATATTGGTCATGCTCCCCATTCATCACAGGGAGAGACTGAGGGAGGAATTTCCAAGGTGGTCTATTTCCCCAGCTGTATTAATCAGACAATGGGACTGTCGAAGGAGGCAAAGGTAAAGCATGCACTGGTCGATGAAATCATCCAGCTCATGGCAAAGGCTGGCTACGAGGTAATCTTCCCTGATGGAATGGAGAAAATGTGTTGTGGACAGATTTGGGAGTCGAAGGGTATGCTTGACATTGCCGATCGTAAGAGTGCCGAGTTGGAGGAAGCGCTTTGGAAAGCCTCGGAACAGGGGAAGTATCCTGTGTTATGTGCGCAAAGCCCCTGTCTGCATCGTATGAAGAAGGTGATGAAGAAGATGAAACTATACGAGCCTGCAGAGTTTATCATGACTTATCTCGTAGATCGTCTCGACTTCCATCCGATAGACCGTCCTATTGCCCTGCATCTGACGTGCTCTACACGCGAAATGGGTGTTGATAAGGATATGATAGCCCTTGCTAAACTCTGCTCCACCAACGTCTATTTACCTGAGGGAGTCGGCTGTTGTGGCTTTGCTGGCGACCGTGGCTTCACCTTCCCGGAAATGAATCGTTATGCTCTAAGAAAGTTGCGTCCGCAAATTGAGAAAAACCACATAGAGGTTGGCTATAGCAATAGCCGAACCTGTGAGATTGGGCTTGAGTCGAATACGGGCATCCCCTATATGAGCATCGTCTATCTGGTTAACGAATGTACGACTTCTAAGAATAGTAATAACAAATAATAAATGATTATGAAAAAAACATTATTGACAATGGTCTTAATGGCATTCACGATGAATGTCTGCGCCCAGGAAAAGGCTACTATTGAAGTGCCCCAGTGGGTGAAGAACATCAAATTTAGCGGATATGGCATGCTGCAGTATCAAGGTACCGATCAGGAGAATGCCAAGACGAATACATTTAACCTACGTCTGGCTCGTTTCATCTTGGATGGTAAGATTGGTGATTTTGACTGGCGAGCTCAGATTCAGGGCACCAATGCAACTGGTCCTGGACAACCAACAGTACAGTTAGTCGACCTCTATACAGAGTGGCGTAGATTTCCTGAGTTTAAGATACGTGCAGGACAGTTCAAGCGTGCCTTCACTTATGAAAACCCAACTCATCCCATTACTCAGGGTTGGTATTCCTATGCGATGGTTGTTAACAACCTTTCTGCTTTCGGCGACCGTACGGGTGAAAAGTCTTCTGGTGGACGTGATATCGGTTTGCAGGTTCAAGGTGACCTTATCCCTAATGCCAATGGCCGTCGTCTGTTACACTATCAGGTGGGTGTCTACAATGGTGAAGGTGTTAATGAGAAGGATAAGGACAACCGCAAGGATATCATTGGAGGTCTTTGGGTAATGCCCATTAAGGGACTGCGTGTTGGTGCTTTCGGATGGACTGGTAGCCGTGGTGACATGAAAGATGATAAGGGCCAGAAAATCAGCATGGAGAAGAACCGCTATGCTCTCTCTGCCGAGTACGACCTTAATGAATACACCTTCCGTGCCGAGTATATTCACAGTGAGGGCTGGGGTGCCAGTTCTGCTGGCAACAATGTTCGCGAGATTGATTACTCGAAAGGTAATAAGGCTGACGGTTGGTATGCCTTTGGCATCGTGCCTGTTGTGAAGTCGAAGCTGCATGCCAAGGCTCGTTACCAGTGCTATCGTCCTACAAAGGAGTGGAACTCATCGAAGACCATGTATGAAGTAGGTTTAAACTATTTCTTCACAAAGAATCTGCAGTTGAATGCTGAGTATGCTCGAGTCAACGATCGTTCGATAGCCAATCCCGATAAGCACAATTACAATTTCGTTGACGTAGAACTTGATTTCCGTTTTTAATTTAATAGTTTAGTAGAAATACAATATGGATTACGAAGAAATTACAAATGTTGTTACTCGCGAACGCGAGCTTGAAATGTCTGCAGCCTTTCCCGTATTGATGCGGAAGGTTTATCTATGGATGTCATTGGCATTGGTAATCACAGGTTTCACAGCTTATTATGTAGCTACAACTCCTGCTTTGATTGGTGCTATTATTACCAACCAGATCCTTTTCTGGGGATTGGTTATTGGAGAATTGGCGTTGGTATTTGGGCTGAGTGCGGCTATCAACAAACTGTCACTGACAACAGCTACGCTGATGTTTGTGATCTATGCCGTTATTAATGGTCTTACCTTGTCGTTCATCTTCTTGGTTTACACAGCTTCGAGTATTACGAGCGTGTTCTTTATTACGGCTGGTACTTTTGCTGTAATGGCGTTCTTCGGATATTTTACGAAAACCGATCTCTCGTCGTTGGGGAAGATTCTGATGATGGCACTTATCGGTATTATCATTGCTACAATAGTTAATATCTTTACCAAAAGCGAGGGCTTGGCCATGATTCTCAATTATCTGGGAGTTTTGGTTTTTGTGGGACTGACTGCTTATGACTCACAGAAAATCAAGCAGATGCTCATGATGGCTCCAGATACAGGTGAGGCAGCTCAGAAGGTGGCACTCTTAGGTGCTCTTTCTCTCTATCTCGACTTTATTAACCTCTTCTTGTATCTGCTCCGCATTTTTGGTTCGAGAAGAGACTAAATCAGAATAATTTCTCTACAATTGCCTATGCCTTTTATATATATAATAAGGTGTAGGCAATTGCTTTTGTAAATAATCCCGAAAACTTTCATGTTTTTTGAAAAATAGTTGCTGAAAAATTTGGCAGTATGGTGAAATAGTAGTACCTTTGCATCCGCTTTCGCTCAAAAACATGGGCGCGAGGCTTAAAAGAGAGAGTTCTTTGAAAGATTTCCATAAACAGACAAGTAGTACAAGAAGCGAGTACTTTTTTAGTACTTGGGTAATTGAACGAACCGTCAATTA
>CADBHI010000002.1 GCA_902794405.1 uncultured Prevotellaceae bacterium | reverse complement strand
CTTGGCCATACCACCCAGCTTCTCAATCTCCTGAATATGCTCCCAAGCCTTGTGAACGAGCTCGTTGGTAAGGGTCTCCACATAGTAGGAACCAGCCCAGGGGTCAATCTGCTTGCAGACCTTCGTCTCGTTCTGGATATAAATCTGCGTGTTGCGGGCAATACGAGCCGAGAAGTCGGTAGGCAGGGCGATAGCCTCGTCGAGAGCGTTAGTGTGCAGACTCTGGGTGTGTCCCAAAACGGCAGCCATAGCCTCGATACAGGTACGACCTACATTATTGAAAGGATCCTGCTCGGTGAGTGACCAACCAGAGGTCTGTGAGTGGGTACGCAGGGCGAGTGACTTCGGATTCTTAGCTCCGAAGCTCTTCACAATCTTTGCCCACAACAGACGACCAGCACGCATCTTGGCGATTTCCATGAAGTGGTTCATACCTATAGCCCAGAAGAAGCTGAGACGAGGTGCGAAGGCATCGACGTCGATACCGGCATTGACACCAGTGCGGAGGTAGTCCATACCATCGGCCAGGGTGTAAGCCAACTCGATGTCAGCAGTAGCGCCAGCCTCCTGCATGTGATAACCTGAGATAGAAATCGAGTTGAACTTCGGCATCTTTTGTGAGGTGTACTCAAAGATGTCGGCAATGATCTTCATTGAGAATGCGGGCGGATATATATAGGTATTACGCACCATGAACTCCTTCAGGATATCGTTCTGGATAGTTCCGGCCATTTCCTCCAACTGAGCACCCTGCTCCAAACCTGCCACGATGTAGAACGCCAGGATAGGCAGCACGGCACCGTTCATCGTCATAGACACAGACATCTTGTTCAAGGGAATACCCGAGAACAGCACCTTCATGTTCTCCTCGTTACAGATACTTACACCAGCCTTACCTACATCGCCCACAACACGAGCGTTGTCGGGATCATAGCCACGGTGTGTGGGAAGGTCGAAGGCTACGGAAAGACCCTTCTGACCTGCAGCCAGGTTACGGCGATAGAAAGCATTTGACTCCTCAGCAGTAGAGAATCCAGCATACTGACGGATAGTCCACGGGCGGAACGGATACATCATTGAATACGGACCACGAAGATAGGGCGGGATACCTGCCGTAAAGTCAAGGTGCTCCATGCCCTCAAGGTCTTCTTTCGTATAAACAGGACGAACCTCGATGTGCTCGGGTGTCTTCCAGTTTTCTACATGCCTGCATAGATATCAATATCTTTAAACTGTTTACGCATAATTCAAGTCTCCTATTCTTTAGATACCAAGTTTCTGATTATATTCTTTCAAAGTCTCCAGCACGTTGCACTTCACATGGATATAGTTCTCAATACCGGCAGCCTTCAGGTCTTCCATGCAGGCAGGAGCACCAGCCACCACGAACATAGCACGACCATTCAAATACTTGAAGGCAGGGATGGCATACTCAGCATACTCGTCGTCAGAAGAGCAGATGACCACAATGTCGGCCTTGGCCTCAAGTGCAGCATCAATACCTTCCTCAACGGTCTTGAAGCCGAGGTTGTCAATCACCTTATAACCGGCACAAGCTAAGAAGTTGCAGGAGAACTGGGCACGAGCCTGACGCATAGCCAGATTGCCAATCGTCAGCATGAAGGCTGTAGGAACCTTCGTCTCCTCTGTGTGGATACGCAGATTCTCGAAATCAGCAGCGAGGCGGGTTGAAGAAATAGCCTTGAAAGGAGCGGCCTCGGCTGTTGCACCACAGCAACAAGCAGAACCAAGTGCTTTCTTCCCTTCGCTCTTCTCAGTGAAATTGGGGAACTGGTTGGTACCCAGCAGGAACTCCTTACGCTTGGCAGCATCACCATGACGCTTCACGTTGGTAGCATTAATATCGTCTTGAATGGTGCCAGCCTTTACAGCAGCAAGGAAGCCTCCTTCCTCTTCTACCTTCAGGAAAATCTTCCAAGCTTCCTGAGCCAGAGCATCCGTCAGGTGTTCAATATAATAGGAACCGGCTGACGGATCAACGATACGGTCGAAATGGCTCTCCTCCTTAATCAGCAACTGCTGGTTGCGGGCAATACGCTCTGAGAAATCTGTAGCCTCCTCGTAAGGTGCATCGAACGGTGTCACCACCATCGAATGAACACTACCCAGGGCAGCACTCATGGCCTCAGTCTGTGAACGGAGCAGGTTCACATAACTGTCGAACAACGTCTGATTATAAAAAGAGGTGGTAGCATTAACAACCATCTTGCAGGCACAGTCGCACTTCGGCTCATACTGCTTTACAATCTGAGCCCACAACAGACGTGCGGCACGGAACTTGGCAATCTCCATGAAATAGTTCTCGCTGACGCCCATGTTGAACTTGATGCTCTTAGCAGCGAGGTCTACATCAACGCCGGCATCCACCAACTGCTGCAGATACTCATTACCCCATGCCAGAGCATAGCCCAGTTCCTGTACGATATAGGCACCAGCATTGTTCAAGGCGTCACTACTCACAGCGATACAACGGAAGTTGGGATAGTCCTTCAGGGTCTCGACGAGTTTCGGAGCAATTTCAAGAACTGGTGTTACGTCTTTACCCTTCATCACTATCTTTGCCATCGGGTCGAATTCAATAGAACCTACCACCTTCTCCTTATCGTAGCCTTTGTTCTGGAAGAACCCGACCAGAATCTCAGCGAGTTCAACAGAGTGCTTAGGACAAGTGGCGAAGTTCACCTCGACGATGTCGCAATAGATACCATCAAGCAGTGTCTCGACTGTTTCCTTGCTTACCAAGTCACCAGAGAATTGGAATCCCAGCGAGTTGATACCCTTGTTCAGGATGTCGAGTGCCTTTTTGTTGGCCTCCTTGGGGTCGTCCACCTTGATGTTCTGACGGACATACCACTCATTAGAGTCCTTCTTGTTACCACGCACGAATGGGAACTCACCCGGTAGTGCGTCAGGTGTTTTGAGGTCTTTCAGGTCCTCACGACGATAGAAGGGCTGCACATTGAACCCCTCATTGGTTCTCCACACAAGTCGCTTCTGGAAGTCAGCCCCTTTCAGGTCTACTTCAATCTTGTCCAACCATTCTTGGGTAGTTGGCGCTTGGAACTCGGTGAAGAGTTTCTCTTTGATGTTTGACATAATTGTGTTTTTAATTATTATATAAGTTGTGAGATTGTCTTGAATTGACGTGCAAAGTTACAAACTTTTTCCGAACAAAAGAATATTTTAGTAAATATTATAGTTTTATACAAAGATTATTCGTATCTTTGCAGCTGAAATGAAAAAAATAGCCTGTTTTATCCTTTGGGTTGTCTCTCTTAATGTAAACGGCCAGACATTCACCATCGATACCATCAGCGACGCAGTGTTCCTGCGGATGCAAGGGAAGTCGTATAAGAATAATTGTACAGTCGACCGTTCAGAGCTGCGCTACTTAAGACTTTCACACTACGATGAAAATGGCGAAGAGTACATAGGTGAGATAGTTTGTAATAAGAAGATTTCCAATGATTTAAAAGAAATCTTTCAAGAACTTTATAAGCAGAAATATCCTATTGAGCGAATGCGACTGATAGACGAGTATGAGGCCGATGACGAACGCTCGATGCAGGCCAATAACACCAGCTGTTTCAACTACCGCACTATTGCCGGCTCCCAAAAGTTATCGAAACATTCATTAGGGATGGCTATTGACATCAATCCTTTGTATAATCCGTATGTAAAACGTGGGAAGGACGGAACCCTTATTGTCCAACCCGCCAACGCCCGAAAATATGCCAACCGTGCGAAGAGGTGGCCCTACAAAATTGAGAAAGGCGACCTGTGCTACCAGCTGTTTATCAAACACGGCTTCAAGTGGGGCGGTTCGTGGTCCAGCAGCAAAGACTATCAGCACTTTGAACGTTAAAGAAGTTAAAAGACCAAAAATACTTGCACAAGAATGGTGATTTTGCGCAATTTCTTACTAACTTTGCGCAAAATTTTAAGATTTACATGATATGGCATCATTTCAATGGCTGACAAACTTGTTCACGGCGACCGATTCGGTAGCTCACATTGCACTGTTATATGCTGTGGTTATCGCTATTGGTGTCTACTTGGGTAAAATCAAGATCTTCGGAATTTCACTCGGTGTCACTTTCGTACTCTTCGCTGGCATCGTAGCTGGTCATATTGGTTTCACAGCTCCCAATGACATTCTGACTTTTGTCCAAGATTTCGGACTCATTCTGTTTGTTTTCATGATTGGTTTGCAGGTAGGTCCTGGTTTCTTCGAAAGTTTTGGCACTACGGGTATCAAGTTGAATGGTCTGGCAATGACAGCTATTCTTCTGAACATTGTAGTGATGTTTGCCTGCTATTACATCTTCTTTGACACCACAGACAAGATGGCATTGCCAATGATGGTAGGTACCCTGTACGGAGCCGTCACCAACACGCCTGGTCTTGGTGCCGCCAACGAAGCATTAAGCACTGTATTCGGCAACACGGCTCCCCCCATCGCTTCGGCCTATGCCTGCGCCTATCCATTGGGTGTATTGGGCATCATCGGAGCCACCATCCTTGTCAGATATATATGTAAGGTGAAACTGGAGAATGAGGAAGAAGCCCTTGCAGCCCTGGACGAGACCAATGCCAATAAGAAGCCATACAAGATGCACTTAGAGGTGACGAACCAGTACCTGGAAGGCAAGACGCTGTTGCAGGTTCACGATTTCTTGAACCGCGACTTCGTGGTGTCGCGCATCGTACACAACGGTGAACTGTCGATTCCTAACCGCGACACGATATTCCATTTAGGCGACCAAATGTTGATAGTCTGTGCTGAAGCCGACCAGGAGGCCATCACCGCCTTCATCGGCCCGAAGCTCGACATCGACTTTGAGCAACAGGATCAGCCACTGGTGTCGAAGCGAATTCTCGTCACCAACCCCGCCATTAATGGCAAGACACTGGCATCGCTGCACTTCTCCAGCGTCCACGGTGTGAACGTCACCCGACTGACCCGACACGGAATGGACCTTTTTGCATCTGCATCGTTGCCCTTACAGGTGGGCGACAGGATTATGGTGGTAGGTCCTGAAGATGCTGTCGACCGTGTGGCCAACAAGATGGGCAATAGCGTGCGCCGACTGAATGCGCCCAACATCGCCACCATCTTCGTGGGCATCTTCCTCGGACTTATTTTCGGTTCTTACCCGCTGGCCATTCCCGGCATGCCTGTTCCCTTGAAACTCGGTCTGGCCGGTGGTCCGCTTATCATCGCTATCCTGATAGGACGTTACGGCTATAAGATCAAACTCGTCACTTACACCTCGACGTCGGCCAACATGATGCTACGCGAGATTGGACTGGTGCTGTTCTTAGCGTCGGTAGGCATCAAGGCGGGTGCCTCATTCTTCGTGACAGTGTTCGAGGGTAATGGTCTCTACTACGTATTGACAGGTTTCATCATCACCATCATCCCGATACTGATCGTAGGTACAATAGCGCGCCTGCGGTTCAAGTTCAACTACTTCACCATCGCCGGTATGCTGGCAGGTACATACACCGACCCACCAGCACTGGCCTACGCCAACAGTATCTGCTCGAAGGATGCTCCCGCACTGGGCTACTCGACGGTCTATCCGCTCGCTATGTTCCTGCGAATCCTGACGGCCCAGATGGTGGTACTATTCTTTTGTGGCTAAAAACAACTTAATATAATACACGACAAAAAGAAATGAATAAATTCGGATTACTTTGCGGCGCATTATTGCTGACAGGCACTTCCGTGATGTTCGGCCAAGGAGCCAAGAACATCGTTATCAACGAAGTGCTGACCAATAACACAGCCAGCATTCAGGACGAATTTGGAGCACGTGAGGCATGGATTGAGTTGGAAAACACCTCATTCACGACCTACAACATCCGCGGAATGTATCTCACTACCGACCGTAGCGTGCTCGACTCCAAGATGAGCGTGCCCGAACGCATCAAGCGAATGAGCGTCATCCCTTCCGGTGATACTCGTACTAACTTAGGCGGTCGTCAGCACATCGTCTTCTACGGCAACTCCAACCCTGCCCAGGGTAAGTTGCACCTCTCACTGAAGATTCCCATGTCGGAGCCAGTGTGGATTGCTCTCTACAACGGCAATGCTGTGGAACTGATTGACTCTGTTACCATTCCGGCTCTTTCTGCCGACCAGTCGTATGCTCGCCAAGGCCAGTATTGGAAGGTGAAGTCAGCCCAGAACGTAACACCAGGTACCGAGAACTTCATCAAGACCGATGAAACCAAAGATGCCAAGCTGAAGCGCGAAGACCCCTACGGCTTCGGCATCACCCTGCTGGCCATGGGTATCGTCTTTACCTGTCTGGCCGTATTGTTCATCTTCTTCTCGCTCTTCGGACTGCTGATGCGCCACATGGAGACGGCAAAGAAGGTGGCCAACACTCAACCTATCAAGCCCATCACCAAGACTGTTGAAAAGACAGCCGAGATTGGCCATAAGACTGGTGTCATTCTGCAGGAGGGCCTGAAGACCAAGGGTATCGACAAGGAAGTCTATATAGCTGTCATCGGTATGGCCCTGAAACAGTATGAGGACGATGTCCACGATGTGGAATCGGGTATCATCACCATCAAGCAGAAAACCTCATCGCCCTGGAACGACGAGTTCCACCAAATGACGCAGTTCCACCAATAAATCGAAAATTAATTAATCGAAAATAAACGAGATGAACAAGTATCAATATAAAGTACAGGGTGTCGACTACGAAGTAGAAATTGAAGAAGTAGAAGGCAACATCGCAAAGGTAAATGTGAACGGAATACCGTTTGAGGTAGAGCTGCAGAAACCCATCAATGCAGCTAAGCATCCTACTATGACCCGTCCAAAGGTAGAGGCTCCAAAGGCCGCTGCCCCTACCCCGCCGCCAGCAGCTCCCGCTGCTCCAGCACAGTCCGGAGTTCCTATCGGAGCTGGCTCTCCCATTAAGGCTCCGCTGCCTGGCACCATCACCGAGGTGAAGGTACAGGTAGGCCAGCAGGTCAACGTTGGAGATGTCGTGCTCGTGCTCGAAGCCATGAAGATGCAGAACAACATCGAGGCTGAGTATGCCGGCACTGTCACATCGATTACCGTCAAGCAGGGCGATACCGTTATGGAAGGCTCCGTACTCCTAACCATCGGATAATGCACAATTCACAATGCACAATTCACTATTATGGATTTAGGACAGTTTATCATACAGAATTTCAATGAGTTTCTGACCTACACGGCGTTTGCCAACGCCACAGTGGGCAACCTCATTATGATTGCCGTCGGTGCCTTCTTCATCTGGCTCGCCATCAAGAAGGACTTCGAACCGCTGCTGCTCGTTCCCATCGGACTGGGCATCATCTTAGGAAACATCCCCTTCCGCGCTGACGCAGGACTGGAGATTGGCCTCTATGAGGACAACTCCGTGCTCAATATCTTCTACCAAGGTGTACGACAGGGCTGGTACCCACCGCTCATCTTCCTCGGCATTGGCGCCATGACCGACTTCACGGCCCTGCTGGCCAATCCGAAGTTGATGCTTATCGGTGCTGCTGCCCAGTTTGGCATTTTCGGTGCCTACATGGTGGCATTGGCCTTAGGCTTCGAGCCTTCGCAGGCCGCAGGTATCGCTATCATCGGTGGTGCTGACGGTCCCACAGCCATCTTCCTCTCATCGAAGCTTGCCCCGAACCTGATGGGTGCTATCGCCGTCTGTGCCTACTCATACATGGCACTTGTGCCGCTGATTCAGCCCCCCCTCATGCGACTGCTCACCACCGAGAAGGAGCGTACCATCAAGATGAAGCCTGCCCGCAATGTATCTCAGACAGAACGCATCCTGTTCCCCATCATCGGACTGCTGCTCACCACGTTCATCGTGCCCTCGGGACTTCCCCTGCTGGGTATGCTGTTCTTCGGTAACCTGCTGAAGGAGAGTGGTAAGACAACCCGTCTGGCTAAGACTGCCGGTGCTGCGCTGAACGACATCGTCGTCATGCTGCTCGGTCTCACCGTAGGTTGCTCTACTCAGGCCTCCGAGTTCCTGACGCTGAACACCGTTTTCATCTTCATCATCGGTGCCTTCGCCTTCGCCATTGCTACGGCTTCAGGCGTATGCTTCGTGAAGGTGATGAACCTGTTCTTACCGAAGGAGAAGAAGCTGAATCCGCTGATTGGTAATGCCGGTGTATCGGCCGTTCCGATGGCAGCCCGCATCTCAAATAACCTCGGCTTAGAATACGACCGCCACAACTTCCTGCTCATGCACGCTATGGGTCCCAACGTGGCCGGTGTCATCGGCTCTGCCGTTGCCGCAGGTGCTCTACTCGGATTCCTGTCATAAATATCTCACGCCTATGGATGCTATACAACAACGCCACCTGACGCTTCCCAACGATATCAACACAGTGCCACAGCTCAACGAGTTTATCGACGGTGTGTGCGAGGAGGCTGGGATCGATATGGCCACTACCATGAGCCTGAACCTTGCTTTAGAGGAGGCCGTCGTCAATGTGATGAGTTACGCCTACCCTCAAGGAACGGAAGGCTTGGTTGATATTGATGTTGTTTCCGGCAACGGCCATATTGATTTCATTATCAGTGATAGTGGACAACCGTTTGACCCTACCGACAAGGGCGAGGTCGATACGACGCTCTCTGCCGAAGAGCGTCCGATAGGTGGACTTGGCATTCATTTGATACGTCAGATCATGGATGACGTCGTATATGAATATCGTGATGGTAAGAACATTCTTACCCTTAAAAAGCATATATAATAAATAGGTATAATTAAAAAAGAAATCATTATGGAAATTAAGATTAATGAAGAGAATGGCGGCTATGTAGCCGAATTCAACGGTCGTCTTGACACTCCTGCTGCTATCTCAGCACAGCAGAACATGACTCCCCTGATGGAAAATGCCGACAAGGAGATTACGCTCGACTGCACAAACCTGGAGTATATCAGCAGCTCCGGCTTACGCCTGTTCCTCGCCCTGCGCAAGGAAACCTCATTGAAAGGTGGCAAGGTTATCATTAAGAACATCAACGACGAAATCAAGAAGGTGTTCATGATGACGGGCTTCTTCAATCTGTTCGAGATTGTATAACGACATCAAGACTATGGAAGACTACGGTCTTGACCTTCATGCAAGTATGCTGCTTCAGGAATACCGGGAGAGATACCCGGAATTCCTGAAACTGCGTGAAGTAGCCATGCAGAAACTCTCGGAAATTGTCAACAACAGCGATATCGAGCTCAACAGCATGGAGTCGCGAATCAAGACAGAGAAAAGTCTGGTCGGAAAACTCCAGCGCAAGGGGCATAAATATAATTGTATTACTGACATCACCGACATCTTTGGCGCTCGAATCATCGCCTTCTACAACGAAGACGTCGACCGCATTGCCGCCATTACCGAGACACTGTTTGAGGTGGACTGGGACAATTCCGTCGACAAGCGGAAAATGCACCAGTTCGACAGTTTCGGTTATAACTCCCTGCACTACATCTGCCGTATTCCGAAGGAAATCTATTACGACCCAGAATACCCCAACCTCAATCAGATTCCCTTTGAGTTCCAGATTCGAACAGCTCTGCAGCACGTTTGGTCAGCCATCCAGCACGACATTGGCTACAAATCTGAAATTGAGACTCCTATGGAGTATCACCGTAATCTAAGCCGACTGGCAGGCATGCTCGAACTCGCTGACAACGAATTCAGTCGCATCCGTAACTCCATCAACGACTATCGCCGCCGCGTACAGAGCCTGCTGAAAAAGGGCAAACTTGAAGAAGTTCCTCTTGACGGCGATACCTTCCGTTCCTATCTGAGTCGTCAACCGTTCCAGGAACTCAACCGTAAGATAGCGGCCATCAACCAGGCAGAGCTGCACCCAGCTTCCTACCTGCCCTATCTGTCTGTACTCCGGCAAGTGGGTATGAAGACGTTGGCCGATGTGGAACGGCTCATAAGCGAACACCACGACAACGCCTACAAGTTGGCGCTTTTCCAGATTGGCTCCACAGACATCGACATTCTGGCCGAGACCATCGGCATACAGAATATCTGCATCGTACAGATTCTAAAGACCGGAGGCGGTTTGGTAGGCCTGCGCAATATGTTCGAAACCATTGACGGCCCTTCGCCCAACAACGAAATCATGGCAGAAATTATGATGGAACAAGCCCGACGGTTGCCTTTCCTGAAGGAAAAGGGGTAAAATACACTTTTTTCGGAAAATAATTCCCAAAAAGTTTGCAGAATACAAAAAAAAGTCGTACCTTTGCACCCGCAAACGAAAGATGCCTTAGCTCAGTTGGTAGAGCATCGGACTGAAAATCCGTGTGTCCCCGGTTCGATTCCTGGAGGTACCACTCCTCCTTTCATTGGTTCCCGCGTAAGGCTTTTCGCCCCAAGCGGGAATTTTTATGCAGAATACAGAATGAACTGCGGGAACGAAGAGGGAATGCCATACATACCTTATTAAAAAAGGCATAAAAAATAAGGAAAAGTTTGGTTATTTGAAGAAAATAAGCTACTTTTGCAGTTCAGAAACCCTTAAAACTGAATAACAATGACCGCAAAACAAACTATCGAGGCTGGAAAAGCCATCTTGGGAATCGAATTCGGTTCCACACGCATCAAGGCCGTGCTCATCGACCAAGACAACAAACCCATTGCTCAGGGCTCACACGAGTGGGAGAACCAGCTCGTGGACGGACTGTGGACCTATAGCATCGAAGCTATCTGGTATGGACTGCAGGACTGCTACGCCGAGCTGCGCAAGGACGTGCTGAAGCAGTATGACTGCGAGATTGAGTCGCTGGCCGCCATTGGCTTCTCAGCCATGATGCACGGCTACATGGCCTTCAATGAGAAACAGGAGATCTTAGTGCCCTTCCGCACATGGCGCAACACCAATACGGGCAAGGCCGCCGCTGAGCTTTCGGAGCTGTTCAACTACAACATTCCACTGCGCTGGAGCATCAGCCACCTGTATCAGTGCATCCTCGATAACAACGAGCATGTAACAGACATCAAGTATCTGACTACGCTGGCAGGATATGTACACTGGCAGGTGACGGGCGAGTTCGTGCTCGGCGTTGGCGATGCCTCCGGTATGATTCCCGTTGACCCCGCCACGAAGACTTACGACGCCACGATGGTTGAGAAGTTTGACCAGATTCTCGCCTCTAAAGGTTTACCCTTTAGATTGCTCGACATCCTGCCCAAGAGCCTGAATGCTGGCGACAGCGCCGGTTTCCTGACTCCCGAGGGTGCGAAGAAGCTCGACGTAAGCGGTCACTTGAAGCCCGGCAGTCCCGTTTGTCCCCCTGAGGGCGATGCCGGCACAGGCATGGTGGCCACAAACGCCGTGAAGCAGCGCACAGGTAACGTAAGCGCCGGCACCTCGTCGTTCTCGATGATTGTGCTGGAGAAGCCGCTGTCTAAGCCCTACGAGATGATTGACATGGTGACCACGCCCGACGGAAGCCTGGTGGCTATGGTTCACTGCAACAACTGTACCTCTGACATCAACGCCTGGGTCGGTCTGTTCAAGGAGTACCAGCAACTGCTCGGTGTTCCCGTCGACATGAACGAGCTCTACGGCAAGCTGTTCAACAAGGCTCTGGAGGGTGACACCGACTGTGGTGGTCTGATGGCCTACAACTACGTCAGCGGTGAGCCTGTAACGGGTTTGGCCGATGGCCGTCCCCTCTTTGTCCGCTCGGCCAATGACAAGTTTAATCTGGCCAACTTCATGCGTGCCAACCTCTACGGTGCCATCGGCGTGCTGAAGATTGGTAACGACATCCTGTTCAAGGACGAGATGATTCGCGTAGACCGCATCACTGGTCACGGCGGCTACTTTAAAACTGCCGGCGTAGGTCAGCGCATGCTGGCTGCCGCCCTCAACTCACCGATTTCGGTAATGGAGACTGCTGGCGAAGGTGGTGCATGGGGTATTGCCCTGCTGGCCGGATACCTTATTAATAAAAATGGCAAGAGCCTGGCCGACTACTTGGAGGAAGTGGTATTTGCAGGCAACACGGGAGTCTCGATTGCTCCCACCGCCGAGGATGTGGCTGGTTTCGAGAAGTACATTGAGAACTACAAGAAGTGTCTGCCCATTGAGCAGGCCGCTGTGGACAACAAGTAATCATTAGCCGCCAAACAAAATACTCCCGCCGAAACCTGTCCGGCGGGAGTTTTTTATTCTATCTCAACAGATTATTCAGCCTTGAACAATTCCTTGATGCCACCGATAGACCCTAGGAGGTTGGTGGCCTCATAAGGCAGGTAGACAGTCTTGGTCTTGTCACCCTCAGCCAGTTCCTGCATCATCTGAATATACTTCTGAGCCAGCAGATAGTTAGCAGGGTTGGTCGATTTGCCTACAGCCTCGGTAATCAACTCGATAGCCTTTGCCTCGGCCTCGGCCTTGCGGATACGAGCCTGAGCTTCACCCTCAGCCTGAAGAATGGCCTGTTCCTTAGCAGCCTCAGCCTTGTTGACAATAGCCGTGCGCTCACCCTCGGAAGCCAGAATCTCGGCAGCCTTCTGTCCCTCAGAGGTCAGAATCTGGGCACGCTTGTTACGCTCGGCCTGCATCTGCTTCTCCATAGCCGTCAGTACAGAGTCGGGAGGCGTGATATCCTGCAGCTCTACACGGTTCACCTTGACACCCCACTTGTCGGTGGCATCGTCGAGCACGGCCGAGAGTTTCTTATTAATGGTATCGCGCGAGGTCAGTGTCTCGTCGAGCTCCAGTTCACCGATGATGTTACGCAGGGTGGTCTGCGTCAGCTTCTCGATGGCGTTGGGCAGATTGTTGATTTCGTAGGTAGCCTTGAAGGGGTCGACAATCTGGAAGTAGAGCAGCGCATTGATCTCGGTCTGCACGTTATCCTTTGTAATCACGTTCTGCTTCGGGAAGTCATAGACCTGTTCGCGCAGATCAATAGTGGTCGAATACTGGTAGCGTCCATGGTTGAGCACCACGATAGACTTGGCCCTGTCGATGAAAGGAATAATGATGTTAATACCCGGCTGGAGCGTGGCATAATAGCGACCTAAACGCTCCACAATTTTGGTTTCCGACTGAGGGATAATCACCAGTGCCATCTTGGCGAATATCACCACACACACGATAATGGTAATCAGAATGTAAGTCATAATGTACATGATTTAATTGTTAATTGTTTATTAATTGATAATGGTTTCTACAGTAATAATAGTGCTCTCACGCCCTACTACACGAACGTTCGTACCCGAGGTAATGTCCTGAGCCTCGTTGGTCACTGCCTTCCAGATGTCGCCGTCGATCTGAACACGGCCAAAGCCGTCGGCCTTGACAGTTTCCACTACCCTGCCCTGGCGTCCCATGAGGGCATCAGCATTGCTGACGCGAGTGTCCTCGCCCTTGTGGAGGTAGCGTTTGGCAAAAGGCCTCACCCAGAAAAGGCTGATGAGCGTAAACACGGCAAAAGCCACCAATTGCAGATAGATGCCACCGCCTAACGCCGCCACAATGGCTGCAAAGAAAGCTCCAATGGAGAAGCAGATAATGAAGAAGTCACCTGCCGTCAACTCCATAATCAGGCAAATCACGGCCACAACGGCCCACAGCTGCCATAAATTCTGTGCTAAGTAATCCATCATACCTTATTATATTTTAAAGTGATAAAACAAAATCATCCCAATCTTTCGAAGATCCCTTACGTCCAAACACCTTCTGATACAGCCGGCTACGGGTAGAAGCCACGCTCTCTTTTGAGTGAGCCGTTAGCAGCGCAATGTCTTTGGGCTGGAATCTCACCTTGATCAGCAGGCTGACGTGATAGTCCTGTTCTGTCATCCGATACAGACTGTACAGCTTCTCGGTGAATCCGGAATAGACGCTGTTGACAACCTCGGCCAACTCTGCCCATACATGATGCGGCAGACTGCGTCCGGCATTCAGGCTTTCCTGTATCTGACAATAGACGGCCGACGAGAAGATGACTGTCTCGGCCTGCTGGCGTTTCTCGTTCTCAATCATCGCCACCTTATTATTATAATAGAGCGTCTCCTTCTTCTCCTCCAGTTCCAAGCGTAGCAACGAGTTCTCGTCGCCGAGTTTCTGAAGCAGGGTCTCCAGCTCACGTATTCTGGCCTCGTTGCGGCTGATGCTTTGTTGGCTCTGTGCCTGCTGTAACTCTTGCAGGGCATGTACTTTGTCAATACGCTCCTGCAAGGCCAGTACCTTTCGGCGACTGCTCTGCACCGTCACAACAAACAGAACGGCATAAATCAGGATTCCTATGATAATCTCGTAAATCATAGTGCAAAGATACAAAGAAAAAAAATATCTGCCAAGCTTTTTCGTTCGCAATTGTTTGCAATCGTTTTTTCAGTTTGCAATAGTTTGCAAATAGGGAAAAACAGGAGGTTATTGTAGTATTTCCATGAATTTTACAAGCTTTTTATATCTGTTTTATGGAAATAATGCGTAACTTTGCACGAAAAAAGAATGGCAATCATCGAGATATCATCACTAACAGCACCAGGAGTTGAGGTATTCAGCACGCTAACTGAGGCTCAACTTCGCAATCGAGTGGAACCGGAAAAAGGCATTTTCATTGCCGAAAGTCCGAAAGTCATCAACGTGGCACTCGACGCTGGCTACGAGCCTACGGCCCTGCTCTGTGAACGGCGTCACATTGAGGGCGATGCCCAAGTGCTGATTACGCGTTGCGGCGACATTCCTGTTTATACGGGTGACAGACCACTACTCGAACAGCTGACGGGATACACGCTAACTCGCGGAGTACTCTGCGCCATGCGTCGCCCTGCCCCACTCCCTCTTGAAAAGGTATGTAGCGATGCCAGCCGTGTGGTGGTCATCGACGGTGTGGTAGACACCACCAACATCGGAGCCATCTTCCGCTCGGCCGCAGCCTTGGGTATTGACGCCGTACTATTGACACGCAGTTCATGCGACCCACTCAACCGTCGAGCCGTACGTGTTTCCATGGGTTCCGTATTCTTGGTTCCCTGGACTTGGTTAGACGCTCCCGTCAGCAGTCTCAACGACTTGGGATTCCAAACCGTAGCTATGGCCTTGTCTGATAATGCTATCTCTCTTGACAATCCCATACTGAAAACCATAGAACGAATGGCCATCGTTATGGGAACCGAGGGTGACGGATTAGCCCAAAGTACCATCAGTTCATGTAATTATGTGGTAAAAATACCCATGAAGCACCATGTTGATTCGCTAAACGTTGCTGCAGCGTCAGCTGTCGCGTTTTGGGAACTACGCTATCGCGCATAATAAACGTCGACCGGGAGCACGTGAAGGATTCTGCTTCCATATAACGAAAGAAGCCCAAGTCAACGACTTGAGCTTCAAGAGTTGCGGAGGCAGGATTCGAACGTGCGACCTCCAGGTTATGAGCCTGGCGAGCTACCAACTGCTCCACTCCGCGATGTTAATCAGAGGGCACTCTCCCATTTGCGGGTGCAAAGGTACTACTTTTTTCTGAATCTTGCAAATTTTCCTCATATTTTTTTGGTCAATTCAAATAAAAGACGTAATTTTGCACACGATATAGTCAATGTGCAATAATATGTCAATATCAAAGACGAGACAACTATTGGTTGATGTAGCCCGTCAGCTGTTCGCCAAAAAAGGGCTTGAAAACACGACGATGAACGATATTGCCGTTTCATCTGGAAAGGGGCGCCGTACGCTTTATACCTATTTCAAGTCGAAAGAGGAAATCTACTACGCCGTGATTGAAAGTGAACTGGAACGGCTAAGCGACAAACTCGACGAGGTAGCAGCCAAGAAAATCAGGCCACAAGACAAAGTGATTGAGCTCATTTACACCCACCTTAACATGATTCGTGAGACGGTTGTGCGCAACGGGAACCTGCGTGCAGAATTTTTCCGCAATATCTGGATGGTGGAGAAAGTGCGCAAGAACTTTGACGATGAGGAAATCAAACTCTTCCGCAAGGTTTATGCCGAAGGTAAAGAAGATGGTGAGTTCGACATTGACAACGTCGACCTTGTGGCAGACATCACGCACTATTGTATCAAAGGTCTTGAAGTACCATATATCTATGGTCGCATAGCTCACGGCATGACCGAAGAAGCCACCAAGCCGCAAGTGGCAAAAGTGGTGTACGGTGCCTTGGGAAAACTGAACAGGAAATAACAACTAATTTTTATAATAACAGAAAAATGGGATTATTAGAAGGTAAGACAGCGCTGATTACTGGTGCTGCACGCGGTATCGGAAAAGCTATCGCGCTGAAATTTGCTGAGGAAGGTGCTAACATTGCATTCACTGACCTCGAAGTAAACGAAGAGACAGAAAAGGAAATTGCCGCTAAAGGCGTAAAGGCCAAGAGCTATGCTTCGAACGCAGCTGACTTCGCTCAGACGGAAGAAGTGGTGAAGACTGTGAAGGAAGAGTTCGGAGCTATTGACATTCTGGTTAACAATGCTGGTATCACCAAGGACGGTCTGATGCTGCGCATGACAGAGCAACAGTGGGATGCTGTGATTGCCGTCAACCTGAAGTCGGCCTTCAACTTCATCCATGCTTGCGTTCCCGTCATGATGCGCCAGCGTGGCGGTAGCATCATCAATATGGCCTCTGTCGTAGGTGTTCACGGCAATGCCGGACAGGCTAACTACGCAGCATCGAAAGCTGGTCTGATTGCATTGGCCAAGTCTATCGGTCAGGAGATGGGTCCCAAGGGTATTCGTGCCAATGCTATTGCTCCAGGCTTCATTGAAACGGCCATGACTGCCCAGCTGTCAGACGAGATTCGTGAACAGTGGAAGCAGAAGATTCCTCTTCGTCGCGGTGGTCAGGTAGAGGATATCGCCAATGTAGCCACCTTCCTCGCTTCCGACATGTCGAGCTACGTCAGCGGCCAGGTAATCCAGGTTGATGGTGGCATGAACATGTAAACTATCACATTAGCAAATATTAAAAAAATCCCCAGAGGCAAACGCTTCCGGGGATTTCTTTTTTTGGATGCAGACGGTTTATTTTGCATAGAGAGCGACGATGGTCTCGTACTTCTCCTGCTTGCCAGAGGTTTGTTTCGGTTCCTCTACCTTCTTACCATACTCGTAGACCTGCTCGAGGGTGAGCTTACCATCCTCGAAGTCCTTACCAATACCCTGATCGAAGCTTGCGTAACGAGCCTTCTTCATGGCGGGCAGCTCAGAGTTCTCAAGGATGTCGGCAGCGTTCATCAGGGCGCGAGCCATTGCGTCCATACCGCTGATATGAGCGATGAACAGATCCTCGAGATCGGTACTGTTACGACGAATCTTAGCATCGAAGTTGGTACCGCCATTGCCGAGACCTCCATTGCGGATGATTTCCATCATGGCCTGTGTTAGCTCGAAGTTGTCGATGGGGAACTGGTCAGTATCCCAACCGTTCTGAGCGTCACCGCGGTTGGCGTCGATAGAGCCCAGCATGCCTGCGTCTACGGCGCAAGCCAGCTCATGCTCGAAGGTGTGGCCGGCGAGTGTAGCATGGTTCACCTCGATGTTCACCTTGAAGTCCTTGTCCAAACCATGAGCCTTAAGGAAGCCGATAACGGTCTCTGTGTCAACATCATACTGATGCTTGGAAGGCTCCATCGGCTTCGGTTCGATGAGGAACGTTCCCTTGAAGCCCTTGCTACGAGCATAGTCACGAGCCATCGTCAGCATGGTGGCCATGTGCTCCTTCTCGCGCTTCTGGTCGGTATTCAGCAGGCTCATATAGCCCTCACGACCACCCCAGAACACGTAGTTGGTACCACCAAGCTTGATAGTGGCGTCGATAGCATTCTTAATCTGAACGATAGCACGAGCTACAACGTCGAAGTCGGGATTGGTGCTGGCACCGTTGGCATAGCGCTTGTTACCAAACACGTTAGCCGTCCCCCAAAGCAGCTTGATGTTGGGGAACTGCTTCATCTTCTCCTGAGCGTAATCGGTGATAGCCTTCATGCGCTCCTCGTACTCAGCAATGGTATCAGCCTCTTCAACGAGGTCAACATCGTGGAAGCAGAAATATTCGATGCCGAGCTTATCCATTATTTCGAAACCAGCATCCATCTTATCTTTAGCGCGCTGAACGGCATCAGCAGCCTTGTCCCACTCGTAGCTACGCGTCTGACCGCCAAACTGGTCTGCGCTGGCACCGCCAAGTGTATGCCACCAAGCCATAGCAAACTTCAGCCAATCCTTCATTTTCTTTCCCATCACGACCTTCTCAGGCTCGTAATAGTGGAAAGCCATTACGTTCTTACTGTCCTTTCCCTCGAAAGGAATCTTACCGGTAAACGGAAAATACTCTTTAGCCATAATTATTTAGTTATTAAATGTTTATAAACGGTTATTCAAAGTTTCCTTCCAAGCCTCATAGGCATTCTTGTAAGCATCGCGGTTCTTGGCATCCGGCTCAATCACCTCTAACTTGTCAAGTGTTGCAAAGGCCTCGTTGTTGTCCTTATAGATGCCTGCACCCATACCGGCACCCTTGGCAGCACCAACAGAACCATCGGTATCATACAGCTCGATGGTTGCACCGCTGACGCCAGCCAGCGTATTACGGAACAGGGGCGAAAGGAACATGTTAGCCTTGCCGGCATGTATCTTCTTGATATCCATACCCATCTGCTGCATAATCTCCATTCCATAGCAGAACGAGAAGACAATACCCTCCTGAGCAGCACGGACAATGTGTGCCTTCGAATGTTTGTTGAAGTTCAGACCGTTGATGGAGCAACCGATTTCCTGATTCTCCAACACACGCTCAGCACCGTTGCCAAATGGAATAATGGTCACACCCTCACTGCCGATAGGAGCCTGAGCAGCCAGGTCGTTCATCTCGGCGTAGGAGATGTCCGGCGTGATATTGCGGTGTACCCAAGCATTGAGAATACCCGTACCGTTGATGCACAGCAGGACACCCAAACGCGTCTGCTCAGCAGTATGATTCACATGAGCAAAGGTATTAACACGGCTCTGCTTGTCGTAGTTCACCTCGCCCAGCACGCCGTAGACAACGCCCGACGTACCAGCGGTAGCAGCTATCTCACCTGGATTCAGCACGTTTAACGACAAGGCATTATTGGGCTGGTCGCCACCACGATAGGTAATCGGTGTACCAGCCTTCAGGCCCAACTCAGCGGCAGCCTCGGCACAAACTTCGCTCTGAACGGCAAAGGTGGGCACAATGTCAGCTATCAGAGAGCTGTCAAAGCCATAGTAGTCAAGCAGGAACTTAGCAGGCTGGTTCTCCTTGAAGTCCCAGAACATACCCTCAGAAAGTCCACTGACCGTTGTATTAGCCACTCCGCTCAGACGCATAGCCAGATAGTCACCCGGCAGCATCACCTTATATATTTTATTATATAGGTCGGGCTCGTTCTCCTTCACCCATGCCAGCTTAGCCGCCGTAAAGTTACCCGGTGAGTTCAACAAGTGGCTTAGGCACTGGTCAGCACCAAGATCCTTGAAAGCCTTCTCACCATAAGGAACGGCACGCGAGTCACACCAGATAATCGAAGGACGTAGCGCCTTCAGATTCTTATCTACACATACCAGGCCATGCATCTGGTAGGAAATACCCACGGCCTTGATGTCTTCTGCTGTTGCCCCGGCATCACTCATAATCTTTTTAAGCGACAGCTTAGCATACTCCCACCATGAATTGGGGTCTTGCTCGGCCCATCCGGCCTTGACCGCCATAATAGGAGCTTCCTTCTCAGGGTAGAAAGCTGAAGCCACACACTTGCCACTATCGGCGTTAACTAACGATGCCTTGACAGAAGAACTGCCGACATCAAAACCCAACAAATATCTGTTTGCCATTTTACAATAATAAGTTTATAGTAATACGTTTCTGATGCAAATTTCCTTAAAAAAAACAACATAAACAACTTTTTTGTGTTAAAAGAGCATTTTTTTACAATATTTTGAGTTCAATTAAAATATTTTTCTTACCTTTGCACTTTGGAATAGTATTCGTAAAGAAGAAAAAACAAATTCATATATGAAAAAGAAGATCTTAATACTTGATGACAAAGAGACCATTGCAAAGGTTCTTTCCATCTATTTAATGAGCGACTACGATGTACAATGGCTGCCTGATGGTTTGCAAGGAGTAAAGTGGCTTCAAGCCGGAAACACTCCCGATCTTATCATTTCAGACATTCGTATGCCTGGTATGCGTGGAGACGATTTTCTGGAATGGATAAAACAGAATGAGTTGTTCCGTCACATACCGGTTATCATGCTCTCAAGCGAAGATTCCACCAGTGAGCGCATTCGCCTCCTTGAGATTGGAGCTGAAGACTACATCGTCAAACCGTTCAACCCGATGGAGTTGAAAATTCGAGTAAAGAAGATTCTGCCAAACTAATGTTTCAATATATTATATGATAGGTATAGTATATTTAGGTAACAACCCACAGACAGAAGAACGTTTAAAGTACATACCTGGGCGACTCGTTCAGCTGACGAAGAACTATAAAGATGCTGCGTCAGCATGTAGTCCTCATGTACGTAACGAGCATTTTATTGTCTTCTTTGAAAAAAACGTTCGTACAGAAGACATCACAGCCATTACCTATCTTCGCAAGAAATGTTCCAATATTTATATTATTCTGCTGACTGAGCCACTGAATGACGAAGAGCGGGATATATATAAGAAATGTGGAATTAACGATACGCTTAGCCTTTCTGCGTCGGTAACAGAATTGAACAAAAAGATTCAGTTTATCAGCGACCGGGAAGGAATCATGTTTGATGACCAAGTGTCAAAGAAGCATATTCTGCGTTTCAAGATTCCACTTTGGAAACGTCTCTTTGATATAGTTTTTTCAGGACTGGCCATCATCATCCTTTCTCCAGTTTATATTCTTACGGCAATAGCCATCAAGTTAGAGAGTCCTGGTCCGGTCTTGTTTAAATCCAAGCGTGTAGGTACTAACTATACCATTTTTGATTTCCTTAAGTTCCGGTCCATGTACAGTGACGCGGAAAAAAGGCTGAAAGAAGTGAGTAAAACTGCAGGAAATCAATACGCAGAAAAGAAAGAAGAAGGAGAAGAAGATAAGGCCGAGACGCATGCCACTATTACAGCGCCATTAGGCGACGAAGCAGAATTGGCGATGTTGGCTATGGGCGCAGAATCCGACATGATGATTGGTGACGAGGAAGTTATGCTTGTCGGCGACGATTTTGTGGTGGCAGAAAGTGATTTCAGCAAGCAGAAAGAAGAAGAAATCAACAATGCTTTTGTGAAGATAGAAAATGACCCAAGAGTAACAAAGGTGGGACGTTTCATTCGCAAATACAGTATCGACGAACTTCCGCAGCTATTCAACATCCTGAGAGGTGACATGTCCATTGTTGGCAATCGTCCCCTACCCCTTTATGAAGCAGAGAAACTTACCGCCGATTCAAGTATCGACCGTTTCATGGCTCCTGCAGGCTTAACAGGTCTATGGCAGGTAGAAGAGCGAGGAAAGGGAGGCGCTATGTCTGCTGAAGAGCGCAAGCAACTTGATATCACTTATGGACAGACCTATAATTTCATACTCGATATGAAAATCATATTCCGTACCTTAACGGCATTTGTTCAAAAAGAGAATGTATAGACCTGACAACACCATTAATTATGAAAAAATATAAGTATATTCTAATTCCACTACTACTAAGCACTTTCGTTAGCACCAGCTATGCCCAGTTTAACGAGAGTGGTATCAGTGCAGGATTCTTTGACTCCAGTGAAGAAAAGGACATTAACTTCTCTGAGTTTCACCTCCCGCCGTTGTCTGTTTTGTTTGAAAACGCAAAATCAACGCCTCAGATTATGAGTCTCGCTAAGGCACAGCAATTGGCAGAGGCGGAAGTTGCCAAGCAGAAACGTCATATTTTCTCATACGTGACAGGCCATGCCAGCTATAGTTATGGTGTTTCCGATATGTGGGGAAACAGCTCCTCATCCTATAACATGCGTATTATGCAGTTCCAGGGATCTGAACAGAAATACTGGAACGTAGGTGTCAACTTAGCAGTTCCTGTAGAAGACATTCTGGATTTGGCTCCTGCTATTAAGCGTAAACGCTTAGAGGCCGAGCAAGCTCAATTGCAGAAAGACATAGCCTACGATCAGCTGAAATTACAGATTGCGACATTGTTCGTCAAAATTAATAATGATTTAATTCTGCTAAAAACAGCTAGTGAAAATGCTGCAATTTACCAAGGTGCCGGTTCATTAAATCTGGAAGACTTTCATAACGGCAACATGAGCATTGAGGATTTTGCAGAAACTAAAGCCAGAGAGAATCAAGCAGTTTCAGCATATCAAAGTCTTCAGACATCAATTATAACCGATATCTTGACTTTGGAGATTCTGACACATACTCCTATCATTACCAACTCGACTACAGAAATCACTTTAGACAGCAACGTCCATAAAACGGAGAAGCAATTAGCTAAAGAAAACAAAGCGGTTGAGAAACGGATTAAGAAGGCTGTTAAAGAAGAGGAGAAAAAAGAAGAGCAGCTAAAGAAAGAAGAGAAAAAAGCTGCTAAGGCCGAGGCTAAGGAGGTTAAGAAATCCAATAAATAATAATACACAAAAAAACATCGCATTATGGATTTATTCAGATATATCGTCAGGTTTTTATATAAGATTCGCTGGTATCTTATTATTCTGCCATTAATTGCATTGGTAGTTGCGTGGTTTATGACCCGTAATATGGAACGTGTTTATGACACCAACACAACCATCTATACAGGTATGATAACTGGTTATAATATAGAAGGAACAGGTGCTGTAGGTGGTAATTCGCAGACAAACATCACTAACTTAATGTTGATTATTACAACTGACAAAACCATCCACGAAGTATCTCTCCGACTATTTGCCCGTTGTATGATGTATGGCAATGCTAATAAGGACAACAACTATATATCAGCAGAGCATTTCCGTCAGTTAAATGCTACTGTCCCTGCTGAGGTCAAAGCGTTAATTAACCGAAATAATGAGAACACAACTTACGCTAATTTGAAAGCGTACGAGAAGCCGATGCAGGACAACTATTTGTTCGGTATTCTGAATTATCATCCTTGGTTTGGCATCAACAGCATCACCAGTCGTTTAAAGGTGATGCAGCTCAACAAAAGTGATATTATTGACATTGGCTATTCTGCCAATGATGCTGGTATCGCCTATAATACATTGGATATCTTGAACGATGTGTTTGCCCGCCAATATCAGAACTTACGTTTTGGTGAGACCAATAATGTGATTAAGTTCTTTGAACGCGAGGTTGCCAGATTATATCGAATTTTGACTGGTGCGGAAGACGATTTGATTCGATATAATATTGACAAACGGATTATCAACTATGGTGAACAGACAAAAGTAGTTGCAGGTATGGATGCTTCTCACAAGACTTCTACTAATGATCAGATGATGAATTACACGACTAGTAAGGCTATGATGGACTATTTGGAGCGTCAGTTAGGAGACCGGGCTAAGATTATTCGTGCCAACAAGGACTTTACCAAACAAGTTAC
Organism: uncultured Prevotellaceae bacterium; assembly: GCA_902794405.1. Taxonomy (GTDB): domain Bacteria; phylum Bacteroidota; class Bacteroidia; order Bacteroidales; family Bacteroidaceae; genus Prevotella. The sequence goes on along the minus strand of CADBHI010000002.1, from coordinate 57,083 downwards.
CGATATTTCTCGCATTCAATCTCGCATCTCTAATCTGAAGCTGATGAACAGTGAAGGAGGAGAATCAAATGAAGCTCAACTTGAGTTGGCAAAAGCAGAGAAGATGCTTCAGGATGCCACTAAAAATGTCAAAGATTTAACTAGAGACATCGAAGGTGGGTCATATAGTACAGAAACAGGTGTAAAGGCAAATGAAATGATTAGTAGATGGCTTGAGCAAGTACTTCTTCTTGAAAAGACAAAAGCCGAGATGTCGGCTAACGATATTATGCGTCAGCAGATTGATCGCGACTTACTCTATTATGCCCCTATTGGAGCCACCATAGCCCGTAAGGACCGCCACATTGGCTTTATCGAGGGCAACTATATGGAAATGCTGAGAGCTTTAAATGCAGCTCGTCTTCGTCAGCGCAACCTTCAGATGTCTACAGCTTCCTTGCATGTGCTGAATCCACCCATGTTCCCAATGAATGCCCAACCTACCAATCGTATGATGATTCTGTTAGGGGCATTCATGTTGGCCTTCCTCTTCACGGCCATGTACTTCTTTATCATTGAATTGCTTGACCGTACACTCCGTGACCGCATGCGTTCAGAACGTATTACCAAGATTCCTGTCATGGGCTGTTTCCCGAAGGAAAGCAACCTGCGCTATCGTCGCTACAATAAAACTATCAGCGACATGGCTCTTCGCCAGCTTTCAAAGTCACTCTTACCCCACTTCAGGGAGGGGCAGCAGAATGTATTGAATCTGTTGTCGACTGATGCACAGAACGGCAAGAGCTATTTGGCACAAGAGTTGCAGAACTATTGGGTGTCCATCGGTTTGCAGGTTCGCCTGCTCACTTACGATGAAGACTTCTTGGCTGAAGATAGCAAATATATCATGGCGAAGGACATTAAGGACTTATGTCCCGATCTCCTGCCTAATGAGATTGCCATTGTTGAATATCCTAACCTGGACGACAATTCCATCTCGCCTGCGTTGCTGAACATGGGTACTGTCAACCTTTTGATAACACGTGCTAACCGCACTTGGAAGGATGTCGACCAGAAAGCCTTAAAAGAGCTGGAGTCCCAACTTGAGAACAAGGATTCACTCTATATGTACCTCACTGAATGTCAACGTTATGCTGTCGAGGAATTCGTCGGACAATTACCGCCCTATACCCGCTTCAACAACTTTGTATATCGCTTATCACAGATGGGTCTGACTGCCGTTGAAAATAGTCACGCCAAATAATGCCAAACAGCATATTTAACTATACTACCGAAAACAGAGGAAGAGTTTTACTACTCTTTCTTCTGTTTTTGTTGGCTATTTATGAACTTGTAACAGCTGGATTCAATTCGTTTGCCATCATTTGTTTGCTTCCATTTATAATTCTATATATCTATATTATTTTCAGATGGAGGATGTTTACCTTTTGGACTTTAATAGTGCTCAACTATTTTATCCAAATGAAAGATATTACAAATAGCCTGCCAGTACCGATGTCCTTACCAAATGAAATGCTTGAATTGGTGTTACTGGCAATTGCAATAATAGATACCAGATTTGAGCCGCAATTCCATAGAGCAAGTAATTTCATGGGATTTGCAATTATGATATGGACGGGGTTTTGCTGTATTGAAGTCTTTAATGATTCATGTAATTTAGGTATGAATGTTGGAGCATGGTTTTCTGGGTTCCGCCTAATGGCCATTCAACTCGTATGGATACTTTTGGTTTTTAGTTTATATATATCAACACCTCAACATCTAATGACCTATTTAAAACTATGGGCTCTATTCTCATTGTTTTCAGCCTATTGGACATACAGACAAATTTATATAGGAATGACTGATGCTGAAAGAATATGGATGGAAACCCGAGGAAGAAACACACATATTCTGAATGCAGGTACACTAATCAGATATTTTTCAACTTTTAGTGATGCTGCCAATTACGGATGCCATGCTGCCGCTGCTGCAGTTGCATTTATCATTTTTGGAGTTACAAATAAATTAAAAAGAGCTAAAGTATTCTATCTGTTAGTAGCAGTAGCAGTTATTTGGGGAATGTTCCAATCAGGAACACGAACTGCCATTTTCTGTTTAGGTGCTGGTCTTGTTGTTTACATTTTCCTTTCAAAATCCGTTAAGATTGCAGTTCCGTTCTCTATTGTATTTGCAATCTTTGCATTTTTATTAGTTTTCACAAAAATAGGAGATGGAAACCAGCAAATTCACAGAATGCGTTCTGCTTTTGATAAAAATGATGCCTCTTCGAATGTTCGCGATATCAATAAAGAAGCCATCAGAAAATATATTAAAGATGCCCCATGGGGGATTGGTCTTGGAATGAGTCCAGACAACGTTCCTGCCAACAACAAGTTCAGGAAGTTATCAACGATACCTCCAGATTCCGAGTATGTCTTCATTTGGGTACATACTGGTCCCATAGGTGTAACTATCTTTGCCTGTTGCATGGTTCTTATATTTATAGGTGGCTGTATGGTGGTACTATTTAGACTAAAAAACAAAACACTTATAGGAATTGGCTCGGGCTTCTGTTGCGCTTTTGTTGCAATTAACTTAGGAGGTTACGCAAACCAAGTGTTGTACCAATACCCAAACGGTCTCACATTCTTTGGTGGCATGGCCATCGTCTTTATTCTACCCTATTTAGAACCAGAATGGGAGGAATATGAGAAGAAACGTATAGCTCAGATAGAAGAGAAGAAACGTCTTAAATTGGAAAAAAAGCTTGCATCAAGAGTGTAAAATATTGAAGATTGAACATTGAACATTGAGTTATCTATCATCACTGTCAATTACAATGGGTTGGAAGATACCTGCGCATTAATTGATACTATCACCTTCAATGACAACATGGAGGTGATTGTGGTTGATAATGGCTCAATAGTTAACGAAGCCTCACTTATTCAACAACGTTATCCTCAAGTTAAGGCCATCCGCAGTAACCAAAACCTCGGTTTTGCTGGTGGCAATAATCTGGGCATCAAGGCTGCCAATGGCCGTTTCTTATACTTCATCAACAACGACACGCTATTATCTCTTCAGACTTTAAACGTTAGACCTCAGACCTCATTCCAGCCACTTATTGACCGTCTGAATTCCTCAGATAAGATTGGAATGGTCTGTCCCAAGATACGATTTGCTTGGGGCAATCACCCCATTCAGTTTGCGGGTTATACCCCCCTGTCATCTTTCACCTTACGCAACCGTGCTATTGGTTTCGGCGAAGAAGATCATGGTCAGTATGATGAAGCCCACCCTACTCCATACGCTCATGGAGCTGCGATGATGATAAAACGTGAGGCTTTAGAGAAAGTGGGGGTGATGCCTGAATGCTTTTTTCTCTACTACGAAGAGTTTGACTGGTCCATGATGTTTAATCATTCTGGATTTGACATCTGGTACGAGCCTGCCTGTACCATTTTTCATAAGGAAAGCCAGTCCACAGGTTCCAACAGCCCGCTCAAGACCTATTATATCACCCGAAACAGATTCCTTTTTGCAAAGCGTAACGTCAAAAGGCCTCAAAGATACGCCACCTACTGCTATCTGACCATGATGGTAGGTCTGCGTGATATCTGCCGATATACTATGAAGGGACGATTTGACCTGATAAAGGCCATGACAAAAGGTGTGAAAGATTTTTTGCATGGACGATATTTAAAAACTAAGACTACATAATTATGGACTATTATTGGCTAACAATATATATCATTGACGTTTTACTGTTCGTGGGAGTGACGCTGACAGTTATCTATATTGTGTTTTTTTCTATTGTTTCGATATTTAGCAAAACACGTTTTGCTCCCAAAGCTAAACACCAGAATCGCTTTATCGTCATCATTCCATCATATAAAGACGATAAAAATATCGTCCACACTGTTGCCTCCATTCTCAGCCAAGGCTACCCACAGCGATTGTTTGACGTTGTTGTTGTTTCTGATCATCAGTCAGAAATCACCAACATGAAATTGGCCCAATACACCATCACCCTTTTGACGCCCAATTTTGAAAAAAGTACAAAAGTTAAATCACTCCAATTCGCCGTTCTCAATTTGCCGGCATTTAAGATCTACGACGTTGCAGTAATATTGAATGCCGACAACATTGTAGAAGCAGAATTCCTGGAACAGCTCAATGATGCATACGAGGCTGCAGGCACAAAAGCCATTACCTGCCACCTGATGCCGCGCAATCGAGATACAGCACCAGCTCGCCTGAGTACCATTTTCGAAGAAATCAATAACTCCATTTTCCGACGCGGTCATATCACGATAGGATTATCCTCCTCACTTTCAAGTGCTGGTGTGGCATACGAGTTTGAGTGGTTCAAGAAGAATATCATGAAAGTTCGAACCAATTATGAAGACAGAGAACTGGAAGGTATGTTGGTTCACCAACAATGTTTTATCGACTATTTTGACTATATCCATATATACAACGAACGAAAACGCGAAGCTGCAGAATTCAATCGTCAACGCGGCCAATGGATTATAGATCAGTATCGGGCATTGTTCAAGAATATCCATTATCTCCCATCAGCTATCATCAATCAACAATATGACTGGATGGACAAAATTATTCAGTGGATGCTTATCCCGCGTTCCATCATGTTTGCCATAGTCTTGGTGATGGACATCACGCTGCCTTTCATCTATCTTACCATGGCAATCAAATGGTGGATTGTCACAGTTATTTGGGGATTAGCCCTTGCCATAGCTACCCCTAATGAACTCGTAGACAAGAACTGGGATAAGGACTTTATAAGCCTTCCAATGGCAACAGCTTCAAACATCTATAGAAAAGTCATCGGATTATTCAGAAGGAAATAGTATTTCGCCTATGTTTTGGACTTTCTTACATATAATTGAGATTACGATATGGTGCATCATGGCAGCATCGGTCTCCTATGTTGTCTTTTTCGCTATCATTTCTCTATTTTACGAGAAGGACGACTTTGCATCAACCCATGCAAAGTCACTAAGCCTTTATAAGGAACGTAGATTTCTGATACTCTACCCAGCTTATAATGAAGACGCAGTCATTCTTAATTCTATTGATAAGTTCCTATATCAAAAATATCCAAAAGACAAATACCAGTTGGTTGTTATCTCTGACCACATGAAAGACGAGACGAACGAGCAATTGCGTACTTACTCCATTACTGTTTTAACCCCAGTCTTTGAAAAAAGTTCAAAAGCCAAGGCTATGCAACATGCCATTCAGACGGTGGAAGACGGAGGGAAAACAATTGAAGGGGATTTTGATAATATAGTGGTTCTTGATGCAGACAATGTCGTACAGGAAGATTTTCTGCACAATCTCAACATCCTTTGTAATGCCGGTTATGATGCCATCCAATGTCACCGCTGTGCCAAGAATTCCAATAACGATGTGGCCATGCTCGACGGAGCCAGTGAGGAAATCAACAACACCATTTTCCGCAAAGCCCACAATCGCCTCGGCCTCTCCTCGGCACTCATCGGTTCTGGTATGTGTTTCGACTACGAGTTGTTCAAGAAGAATGTCTTCCAGCTTAGCACGGCTGGCGAAGACCGTGAAATGGAAGCCTTATTGCTAAGACAAGGAATTTTCATTAAATATGCAGCAGAGATTCACGTCTTTGACGAGAAAGTCAGCAACAAAGACAATTTCCAACGTCAGCGCATGCGCTGGATGACAGCTCAGATTCAGAGTCTGCTTCGCCAGTTACCCCAGATTCCCAATGCATTTATTCATGGCAATCTTAATTTCATTGATAAAACAATCCAGCAAGCACTCATCCCCCGCTCAATTTTGATAGTGGTACTGACCTTCTTTGCTATATTGATGACGGTTCTCGTTCCCGATTGGTGTGCCAAGTGGTGGTGGCTTTTATTTGCCCTTGCTATTGCATTGATTATTGCCATTCCAGCTCAGCTCCGTTCCCGTTCTCTCTTTGGCAAGGTACTTGCCATTCCTGGCCTTGTGCTCCGTATGCTCAAGAACCTCCTCCACATGGACCGTAAGAATACCGACTTCTTACATACCACCCATAACAGCAAATAGCATTCATTGATTTTCAACTGTTAAACAAAACTAAGAATAACGAATCTCTTTGTTTATTACAACAATAATTATTATATTTGCAATAAAAAGTCGGAGGCATGAGAGAGTTAGAATTATTTAATCCTTTTATTGTTGGCAAATACGTATCAGACAAGTATTTCTGTGACAGGTCTGAAGAGACCACATTCCTCAGGAAGCAAATACAGAATGGCAGAGACGTTGCACTCATTTCCCCCCGACGTATTGGCAAGTCCGGTCTGATTCAACATTTCTTCAATCAGTCAGATATCAAAGAGCAGTATTATGTATTCTTCATTGACATCTATGCCACCACCTCATTAGCCGAGTTTGTCTATACCTTAGGGAAAGAAATCTATGCTCAGCTAAAGCCACAATCCACCTTGTGGAAAGAGAAGTTCTTTCAGATCATCAGCTCGTTCCGTATTGGTTTCAAGCTTGATTCTATGACTGGTGAGCCATCTTTTGACTTAGGGTTAGGTGACATACAAGCCCCCCAGACATCCCTTGATGAGATATTCGCCTATATTGAAGAAGCTGACAAACCATGTATTATCGCCATTGACGAATTTCAGCAAATCAGCGAATATGCAGAGAAAAATGTTGAAGCATTGTTACGGACAAAAATCCAGATGTGTCATCATGCCCAGTTCATCTTCTCTGGCAGCAAGCGTCATGTGATGAGCAACATGTTCAATACTCCGTCCAAGCCCTTCTATCAAAGCCCCATCAGCATGGGATTGGAACCCATACCTGTCTTGACATACACATCGTTCGCCACCAGACTGTTTGAGGAAAGAGACAAGCATATTGACAAGGAAGTCATTGAGGCTGTTTGGACTCAATACGATGGTTACACCTGGTTTGTGCAAATGATGATGAACGAGCTATATGCCCTGACACCGTCTGGAAAGACCTGCACAGCCATGATGATTGACGAGGCGCGACGTAATGTTATCATGTCACAAGAGCAGAGCTACAAGGACCTGATGGCCAACCTTCCTCCAAAACAAAAGATTGTATTACAAGCCATCGCGAGAGAAGGCATTGCCCAAAATATCACATCAGCCAAGTTCATCAAGAAATACAACCTCAACTCAGCCAGTTCTGTTCAGTCTGCTGTTAAGATGTTACTAAAGAACGACATTGTCACACAGACAAACAATGAGTATCAAATCTACAACTTTTTCTTTTCAGAATGGTTAGCAACGATGTATTGATTGTATTTTATTGTTAGTAACATTTACTACTTGGTATGGGAGAACGAGTACATAGAAGTGTCATGAATATCAAAGTGGGGATGCTGTTCTACGTCCTCGGTTTATTCTTGGCATTTTTCTCCCGTAAAGTTTTTCTTGACTGCCTTGGAGCAGAATTCATCGGCTTAACAGGTATGCTCATGAATATCATGAGCTTTTTAAGTGTAGCTGAGTTAGGCATCGGCACCAGCATCGTCTATTTTCTCTATAAACCGCTTCAAGAGGACAACCATGAGGAAATCAACGTAATCATGTCAATGCTGGCCTACTTATACCGCTGCATCGGTTTTGTCATTGGTGTTGCCGGCCTCATTGCCAGCCTATTCTTCCCCTGGTGGTTTAACGGCCTGACAACGGGTCTTCCTTTGGTATACTTCGCTTTTTTCTCTTTTCTGGCATCCTCGGTGGCAGGCTATGTGTTCAACTACAAACAGTTGTTAGTCGGTGCTAATCAAAAGCAGTATTTGGTCAATGCCTACTTCCAGACCATCAGCATCGTGCAAAGCAGCACCCAGATTCTCCTAGCCTACTACTACCGAAACCTGTGGCTATGGGTCGTCGTCGGATTGGTATTCACCATTTTTGGCATCATCGTCTTCAACATCCGCATCCGCCAGCTCTATCCTTGGTTGCGCATCAATCTTAAGGACGGAAAAAAGAACCTCAAGAAATATCCCGAAGTACTGCACAAGACCCGACAGATATTCGTTCAAAGAATCAAGGATTTCATTCTCTACCGTAGCGATGAAATTATGGTTGGTTGGTTAGTTTCAATTGTGCAAGTGGCATATTACGGCAATTATACTATTATCACCAACAAACTTAATTTCTTGGTCAACATTCTCAGCGACGGCATGAATGCCGGTATCGGTAACCTCATTGCTGAAGGAAATGACAAGAATACGATGAAAGTGTTTTGGGAACTGACGGCCATCCGCTTCTTGATTGTCGGTATCATCATATTTGCCCTGCTCATGTTCACACAATCGTTTATTGTGTGCTGGCTTGGAGCCGATTATCTTTTGGATGACATAATCCTGTACTTATTAATCTTCAATCTATTCATATTCTTATCTCGCGGTGTGGTAGAGATGTACATATCTGCCTGTGGCCTTTATCAGGACGTATGGGCAGCATGGACGGAATTAGCATTGAATCTCACGGTAACGCTTTGCTTGGCACCGTTCTTCGGCATTATCGGCATTCTGCTCGGAAAGATAATAAGTGTATTCTTCATCGCCATGTTCTGGAAGCCTTACTTCCTATTTAGTCAAGGACTACATCAGAAGGTATCTGTCTATTGGCGCGGTATGCTCCCTTTCTATCTCACCTTTTTCATCTTCACTTTTATAGCCCTTATCACAAAAATAACTATCATTGATACTCACGTCAATACCTTCATAACTCTTATTGGTTATGTCATTATCACCTATACACCTATACTCTTTTTGTATTGCATCTCATTGTTTATCGCAACCAATGGCATGAAATACTTTATTGCTCGAAAGCCTGTCCTATATAGGATTGCTAACAAGATTCTACAATATTGAATCTTATTTGAAATATAAAGGGACATTTACAGGCAATATAATCAATCTCTATATCATTTTTCTCCTAAAAACAACAATCTCGTAATAAAAGTTCTACGTACTAGCCATATCACGGCCATTGCCCCAATGAGCATTACAATCGTTTCAGCAATGGATGCCATATAGAAGTAATGGCCATTAAAAGGCAGCAACAGCAATAGTTGGGTTGTAAAAAAATTAAAAATATAAATACCTAGTGTATTCCGTCCTAACAAAACTATCCAATGTTGAAGATTACGGTCTGACGAGAACTGTCGCCCCGCAAAACACAAGTCCACCGTTATCATTGTCATGATAATTCCTAAGCCACCATAGATATAGCGCAATAAATCTATGATTAATTGAATCCAAACGGAAGAACGTCCTTGCAAACTCATTCCCATAATATATACCGACCGTTCCGGACTGTCAAAAGTCCCACACAGCAAAACCATGTAGAGTCCAAACGATGCCATTAAAACAGAGATTTTCTTTAAACCAGAAAAGCTACGGTACCGCTCCTTACCATTCAACTTATTCCAATAATACCCAAAAACAAAATAGGGATACATAAATACATGTAACCCACTGAGCCGCTCAGCAGGGATTAACAGCAACAACGCCCATACCACGACATGGAATAATAGCGAATCTTTTAACAAGACATGACCAACAAGCAACATGAAGCTACACCCCAAGACACTCCGCAAAAACCACAAGGCACTACCATAAGAATATAGCCATCCCATTGAAAGAACCGTCATTCCCAGTACTGATAGAATGATAAGATATATAGTCTGGCACGTAACAATAGGCAGCAACAAAGCCCTGAGTCTTGACATCGCGACCTCCATAGGCTTATGACGACATATTGTGCCCCAAAACAGGTAGCCACTAACTATCATAAACAATGGCATGTGGAATCCATAAACAAACTTAAACAGCTGATCATCAAAATAGAGACACTCATTATAAAAGGAGCTTCCACTCCCCCATTGAATTGAGTGAGTAAACACTACCATAATAATGGCCAAACCTTTCACAACATCCAGATATGAACTTCGTTTCACAATGTTTCAATATTTGTCACTGCAAAGATACAACTTTTTTGAAAAAAAAAGGAATAATGATAAAATATAAGATATAATACTTGCATTTCATTAAAAAACTATGTATCTTTGCACAATAAACAATACACTTTATGAGGATTATTTGTGATGCCCCCGGACAAACATGCAATAGGTTGTGGACCTATGTAGCATCTGTAGCCCAATGTGTCGCAGAACGGAAGAAAATGGCCATTCTTTTTTACGACTGGACAATCGAGGACTTTCCGAATCTGCTGCACTGTCCCTTCATCTATTTCCCACTCTACCATAAGTGGTATCTAGAGCGTGATAACGGATGGAATAATTATAAAGGTCTAACATGGAAGGTGACCCATAACAAAACATGGGATAAGGCATTTAAATTCCTCGGTTTCAAAAAAGGCTGGCTTACAATGGATGACACACGTTATCTTAAACAGACGAAAAAAGAACTACAGCATATTTTCCAACCAAGAAAAGAAATAACAGACAAGGCTGAACTAATGGTAAGCAACATACGAAAAGATGCAGATTTGGTTATAGGTGTTCACATCCGACACGGCGACTATAAAACATTCTTTGACGGTCGATATTACTATACATTGGAAGAGTTCCATCAGTTCATGCTAAAGATTCAAGCTCTCTATGCCAATAAACAGGTCGCTTTCTTCATCAGTAGTAATGAGGCTTTCCCTGTTGACATCTTTGACGGCTGCAAATGCTACCGTTTCGGAAAAGAGCCATCTGGAGATATTCTTGACTTATACACGCTTTCACTATGCGATAGAATTATCGGACCATGGAGTACCTATAGTCGATGGGCATCATTTATCGGTGAAGTTCCTCTTTCCTTTATCAAGAGTAAAGACCAATCCTTCACTGATAAGTGTTTTTCCATTGTAACCGATTTCTTCCATTTCAAAAGCGGCGAAAGCACAGAAGAGTTTTGGACACAGAAGTTGACTGATTAGTATTTCTCCATGGCACTATTTTAACTATTATCCTTTTATGAAAATAGCCATACTTACATCCGGCATTCTGCCTGTTCCTGCTGTTCAAGGTGGAGCAGTAGAAAATCTGATTGACTTTTGTTTGGAGTACAATGACGTTCATCATTTGCACGACATCACAATTTACAGTGTTAAACATCCAAAGGTGAAAGGGCATCCTGCTCTGAAGTCAGACGTCAATCACTATCGGTATATTGACACGACCAGTCTCTGGGCCAAACTATGTAAAAATCTCTATTTGCGAAAAAGAGGTGGTGATGAATATTATCACTATACTGTAGAATACTTCTTTGAACAAGCGATGAAACATCTGCGCCAACAATCATATGACGCAATTATCATCGAAAATCGACCTGGATACGCTCTCAAACTAAAAGATAAAGTACAGGCAAAATTTGTCGTCCATCAAGAGAACGACTACTTAAACAACAAAACAAGTCATTATCAGGAAATATACGATTCTCTATCATGCATCATTAACACCTCTGAATACATTTCTGAACAAGTTAAGACTATTAACCCTAAAGATGGAAAGAGCCAGACTGTACTTAATGGCATTGATACTAATTGTTTCTATAATGCTCAACCCGTATCCAGAAACAAAGTTGGACTAAATGATAAAGATTTTGTTATTGTATTTAGCGGACGACTTACCAAGGAGAAAGGCATCATGGAACTAATTCATGCCATTTCAATTCTCAGAGACATCCCTAACTGGAAATTGCTCATTGTCGGCGCCAGTGCTTATGGGAAGGACAAACACCCCACCCCATTTATTGAAGAACTGATAAAGGCCACAGAGTCAATTAAGGACAAAATTGTATTCACTGGCTTTGTGGACTACAAAGAAATCCCATCCTATTTGAAAATGGCTGACATTGCAGTTGTTTCATCCATGTGGGAAGAGCCTTTTGGACTTACCGTCGTCGAGGCTATGGCAGCAGGATTACCACTCATTACCACCCGTAGCGGCGGTATTCCTGAAATCTGCGAAGGAGTTGCAACAATTGTGGAAAGGAACAATATCGTCGATAACCTTGCCTCAGCTATCCTTGACCTCTACCAACATCCGGAAAAGCGGAAACAGATGGCGGAGGCATCATTGGAGCGTTCCAAGCTGTTCGATAAGGAAACGTACGCTAAGAACTTCTTTAAAGCTCTGGAAGATGGAATACAATAAACTATACAAACAAAAGTTATCTGCCGCCATCACCTGGCTGCGCTTTCCACTGATATTTTTTATTATCTTGCTACATTGCTATTCTGTGGTGAGATTGGAAGGGGATCATAATAGCTATTTTAAAGTTATTTACCCTTTCTCATTATGGATTGGAGAGACAGGTGTTCCTGGTTTTTTCTTTATTTCTGGCTACCTTTTCTTCCTAAGCAAGAAAAGCTACAAACAGAAGTTGGAGACACGATTCCATACGCTGTTGATACCTTATCTTCTTTGGAACGCCATCTTATTGTCATTCTACCTCGTTGCCTTTGCCGCAGGCTACCCGCAGGACATCAACTACAAAAGCATCGCCGACTACGGTCTGATGGATTATCTGCGTTTGTTCTGGGACAGAGGATCCTACGACGACGGCAACTTCGTTCCGCTCCTATGTCCGTTTTGGTATATCCGCAACCTGCTCATAATATGCCTCTTTTCCCCTATCTTCTATTATATAATAATGTACGCGAGAGAGCTCTTCCTGTTCATCGTGGCCATCTGGTGGATGCTGGCCTACCACAATGCGTTTATTCCCCAGACCATTCTCTTTTTCAGCCTTGGTGCCTACTTCTCCATTCATGACGTAAACCCATTAAAGCTCGTTTCCGAGAACAAGAAATGGTTCATCGTCTGTTTCGTTCTGTTCGCCATTGCTGATATTGGCATGCATACCATATATGGAACATCAATGAATCTGCAGGCTCATCGGCTGGCCCTCATCTTCAATATTCCTATCCTTCTGTTATTGGCCGATACCTGTGCCAGCAGAGGCTATTCCAATAGCCTACTACCTAACACCGCCTTCATCGTGTTCGCCGTCCACTACCCTATCGTGGTCGTTCTCCGAAAGATCTGCGCAACAAAGTTTGCAACGGCTTCTGACACGACACACATTATGCTCTACATCGTCTGTATAATCATTGCCACAGCAGCAAGTTTACTCTTTTATCTGGTATTAGCGAAATATTTTCCAAAACTCAAGAACATCTTATCAGGCAACAGATGAAACGTTGGCACGTCTATTTACTGATTTCCACCATTTTATGCTGCACAGTTATAGGCAATGAACTGTATGGCTATTATGCTCCGCCTACTGTACGGCAACCTTACCATCTCCCCATCCATAAAGACGATACACTTCACATCGCCTACATCGGCGACAGCTGGGCATTCATGCATAGGAATCACGATTGCCAGATTGCCCAGATTCTTACAGACTCCCTTCACCGTCCTGTAAAGGTCCATTCTTATGGTATCTGCGGATTAACCAGCAAGGAGATTTATGAAAACATGTTTGATAACGCAGACATGAAGCGCTTTATGCTGAAACGGAATTATAAGTATTGCTTTATTTCTGCAGGCATCAACGATACTTACAAGAAGATGAGCACATCCTATTATCAGCATAGCATGGATGCCATCATCCTGTTCCTGCTTGCCAATGATATACGCCCCATCATTCTCGAAATCCCAGACTATGATATCGTGAAGGCTTACGATTTGCAACGAACAAATCGAAAACTACTTAGACGAGGATCCATGTTAATTACAGGCACTAAGATGGATTGCAAACGGGATTTTCGGAAAGCGCTACAAGAACTTATCAAAGAAAAGATTTACCAAGATAAGGTCGATGTCATTCAATTCATAGAATGGAACAACAACTATCAGAACGATCTACGAACCTATTACGTAGCAGACGGCATGCATTTGAACCAGGAAGGATATATAAAGCTGGACAGCGTAATAGCCAATCATATTACATCCCCCAAACCATGATAGTATGCCCATGATAATCATAGGGCTTATGCCAAATACGCTCTTCCCATGTCTTCGTTTTGGAACGATCGAAGATGATGAGGTGACCTTCATCGGTACTTCCAACACGGTCCATATATTCAGCTGTTTGTTGTAGACCATCCTCGATGGTTCGTTCAAGGCTGTATTTTCGAATCTTCAACTCCAAGACAACCCGCTGGACAGGACCACCATACGTATCTGATAATGGTTTGCGGACAAGCAAGTCTGTGCGTCCACGACCAAGGCCATACTCTCGGTCAATGTAGCCTCCACCATTTATAATCCTCTGCAGGAAACATTGCAATAACAGCTGAGGGCCTGCCTCTGCATAGTCAAACTTGCCTATCCAGGAGTCAGAATTCTCACGGAAGAACTGCTGGAAGTCAAGAAGAAGTTTCTCCATATTGATACTTCCATTAGCATTCTGATACCATTGTGGATCTTGAACTAAAGCGTCTTGTGTGCTCCATGTCAGTTCGCGTGGGATAATCTCACGATAGATTCCATTTGCAATCCTTCGCGGCTTACCTTTCTCAACTTTGATGAGGCCCATGTCCTGTACATAAATCACATCATCATTAGGAATCAGGCCATCATCAGCCTCGTCACTATTGGCAAGGATTGGCTCTATCACTCGCTTCACCCTCGGCTCCCTCAACTTGTCAATCAGTATGTCAATGTGAGTATCACGTCGATAAATGAGATTCTCCTGAGCTTTATATATGATTTCAGGAGTGATTACGACGCTACGGTCACGATTCTCCTTCATGCTCCATGTGGCCTCACGAGCCAAGGCATTCACTAACCAAGGTTGGCCTTCCGTGGCATTCCATACCATCGAGAAGCAAGCTTCATCGAACTTCTGTCCAGTCTCATTGGTATGTTGCATATAGAGTTCATGTATCTCTTCTTTAGAGAAATTGCCAAGACGCAACGACTCTGCCTTGATATTAAAAGCAGAACCACCCGTGACAATGTCCTGATTAGAAAGAACAATACGATAATCACGGACATCACGTACTCCACAAAGAATGATGGTTTGAGGAAAGTTCTTAGGACGATTGGCATATCCTGCGCGAATCTGACGGAGAATACTGACCAGACTATCGCCCACTATAGCGTCAATCTCATCAAGAATCAAGACTAACGGTTTGGGCAATGATGCAGACAACTTGGAGAGAAAAATAGACAGAAGCGAGTCCTTGCCAATAGATTGTAGAGTATCACGCAGATCTTCTGCAAGCGAACTGCACATAATAGTATCTACCTCTTGTGCTAAAGTATCCACAGTAGACTTTACAACACTCTGTACGTCATTTCTTGATGCCTGGCCTCCTTCAATGTTAGCATAAACAGCCACATAGTCTCCTGATGCGTTCAGATAATCGCGAAGTGCCAGCATACAAGAGGTTTTGCCAGTCTGCCGTGGAGCATGAAGCACAAAATACTTTCCTTGTGCAATATAACTAAGGATATCGTCCAAGTCGAAGCGAGTCAAAGGATCAAGCGTATATTCAAATTCAGCTCTGTTCGGCCCCGCCGTATTAAAGAATCTTTCCATCTTCCTTCATTTTTCTGCAAAAATACAACTTTTATCATAAACCTCCAAGGCTCATGCTCTTTTTTTATCCTTTATTAGTGATAAAAGGGCTATTATACCGTGAACCGCTTCTCCCTCTGAAACTCGATGTCCTGATAAAGCTCGGGCTTGCCCTTCTCACTTTCTGGCAGGAAGTGGAGACGGACACCGCGGATGTGCTTCTTGGGTTTGAAGTCGCTGGGGTCATCGACCTTGTCGCTTTCAATCTCGAGCTTCATCAGGCCCCAGGTATTGAGGCGAACTTTGTCGCCACGACGTAAGTGGCGGCTGATGACGGTCGAGAGTCCCATCATCACGCCGAGGACATTACCCTCAGAGGTTCCCAGATGTTTGGCCACCTCTTTCATGATCTGGTGGCTACTCACTTCACCATTGTGTATGGTCTTAGCTTTATACTTACCGAAGGTCTTGAGCGTCGGCTTGGTTTCTTTTACGATTTTGTATCTCATATACTATGATTTTTTAGTTTTAGGGTGTCAGGGTGACAGAACGCCGATGTACAGGGCGTTTGCACCCTTTTTTGAGGGTGACAAGGGTGACAGGAGGGTGTCAGCTTTTCTTAGCTACGAAATAGCAGCGACGCTTCTCTCCAACGCCCTTTCTATAGCCCTTTCGATGGAGGTAACTGCCTAATAATGTGGCATTTGACTGAGTTACCACATTCGTTTTCCGCTCCTCCTTGATACGACTGAGTATTTCTGTCGGGCTAAGCAGTAAGGGTTCATCGCCTGCTAAGGGCATACGGAACAGGTCTTCGAAGAGGCTAACCACGTTGGGCGTTTCATAATAATCGGCGTTCTGGTCGATAATACGCTGTTCGCGCTCACCCGTGAAGGCATATTCTTCGCCGTTCTCAATTTCCTCAACAATCTGAGCATAGAGCTGTCGATAGTCAATCTGCTTATCTCCCTGAGTATCAGTATCAATCATGCCGTTGACCTCAATCACCAAGTAACGGCGACTACCGCTCTCATCCTTCAGCGGGGCGAGCGAATTGGTGGTGGCACAGAAGGCGGCAAAGCGCTGACTCTGTTCGAAGGTGGTGGAATAGAGCTTGCGCTCCTTCACGTCAGTACGCTGGATGAGATGCTTCAGGAAAGCAGTCTGCGACTTCGATATCTGGTCATACTCATCGATGTTGATGAGCAGGAAACGGGAGAGGGCACGCAATGCCTCTTTCTTGTTGGCAAAGTCGATGCGGTCGATGTAGAATGGCGACAGCTCCTTTGGCAGCAGCATTCGCATGAAGGTCGACTTGCGAGTGCCTTGTCCGCCAACGAGCATCAACACCATCTGCGCACCGTACATTGTGTCGCGACCTGCACGCCATTGGCTCACCATCGAGCGCATCCAGATTTTGAAGTTCTCGCGCCATCCAGGCGTCTGCGTGCTGACACGATCGGCCAGTTCCCCCAAACGATCGCGGCCATCCCAAAGGGGCAGCGCGTCGAGCCATTCTCGTACAGGATCATACGTATCTGTACGTTCCGAGACAATGATGCGCTCCAAGTCCTTCGGCCACACTTTGATTCCTTCCTCAATAGCTTCATTGTTGATATCGTTGCGGACCTCATCCGTCAACGGCTTCCACCAAAGTGCATAGCGGTATTTCTCCTGATACTCTATATCGCCTGTCACGCTGTTACGACGGAACATATAACGGCGACGCAGGAACTCCTTCAGCAACTGCTGATGCATCAGCGACTTATCAATTGGATTATTACGCCCTAACGGATGTTTTTCATAGGCCGTATTGAAGGTAGACCGCACCAGGATATCCTTCTCAAAGAACATCCCCATGCTAATGGTTTCCTTGATGGCCAACTCCTTGTCAATACCCGCCTTGCAGCAGGCTGTAGCAAGCTTCATCAAAAACGTCTCCTTATCCAGCTCCTTCCCATAGGCCAAATCACGACAAATGAAGTTGAACTTCGTGGCATCCATTTCGCGTCGTGTATAGCCTGGCAGCACCTCCATGTCAAGCTTCACCTCATCAGGCTTGCCCACCATCTGAGCCGACTCGTCAGTCAACGGCTCAGTAGGTTGTGCCATCTCGATGGAGATGGCTTCAGGGCGGTAATAGACGTCCTCGTCGTATGAAATGCGGAAAAACTCCGTACCGTCGTGCTTCACCTCTTCAGGTTTGAAGCCCGTCGAGGCATAGGCGAACTCTGCCGCCCGCTTATACGCATACTGCTGAAACAGAGCGACTTGCGATTCCTCCTGAGGCAAGCCTCCACCCGTAAGCTTATAGGAAACCAACACTTCTAACGCCCGCCCTGTTGCACTCACGAACGAAAGGAGCGTCTGCTCCCACATGTTCACCGTCTTTCGCAATCGCTCCAACGTCTCAAAGCCCTCATCCACATGGAATGACAGCAGCACCAAACCAGTATAATGTCCCTGATCGTTAAGGGCAGGCCTAATTATCGGCAGTCTTTCAGCAGCCATCGGGCCACAAACCATTCCACCATCCATTGCCACA
Source organism: uncultured Prevotellaceae bacterium (assembly GCA_902794405.1). GTDB lineage: Bacteria > Bacteroidota > Bacteroidia > Bacteroidales > Bacteroidaceae > Prevotella. The sequence goes on along the minus strand of CADBHI010000002.1, from coordinate 38,967 downwards.
GCCGTCAGCCCTCTTGCGGCGTTGACGCCTGCTTCGTATTTTCCACTCCTCGTCCATTCAACTATCTGACTGAGTGTCACGTACTTACTCTTCCACTCACGGCGGTAGATATAACGCATCTGTACTTTACTTATGTTTTTCATCCCTTTAAAGTTAGTTGTTTATACCTTTATAACAGCAAAAAGTGTGCCACAAACCATTAAATTCTCTCGAGAATTTCGGCGTTTAGTGCCGGTAAACGACCCGTTTAGTGCCTTTAAACTGCTGAATTCTCTAGAGAATTTAAGCACTTCCAAGCCATTTCCATCCATATTCCTTACTTTTTTACCTGACTTTAGCCTGCTTAAAAGGCTGACAACCTGTCACCCTCCTGTCACCCTTGTCACCCTCAAAAAAGGGTGCAAACGCCCTGTACATCGGCGTTCTGTCACCCTGACACCCTTTTTCTCAAAAATCTTAGTATAATTCATAGACTGTGAAATTATTCTAAATGTCATTGGATTACACATTCTATTACGATTATAATTACTATTTTTGTCATGAAAAGAACCATCGCATCACTTATTATGGGCACAGTCAGTCAATTTCAGGTCATCAATCAGCTGCGATTGCCGCTGATTATACTGGTGACTTATGCCCACAGCTATAATGAGGTGGCTGAAGGGTATAGTTTGCTGGGGAGCGGCTGGGACACGTATCAAGTACTGAAACTGGTGGTGAGCCAGACATTGGTGAAAGCAGCTATGCCGATGTTCTTCTTTATCAGTGGCTATCTGTTCTTTGTAAATGTGGAGAAATGGAACTGGCAAACCTATCAGCAGAAGATAAAGCGGAGGGTCAAGACGCTGCTGATTCCCTACATCATCTGGAACCTGCTGATGGCCGTCAAGCTGAGGGTATTCAGCCCAAGCATATTCTGGGAGCCGGCCAATATGCCGCTTTGGTTTCTCAGAGACCTGATAGTGGTGTCGCTGCTTACACCTATTATATATATAGGGGTGAGGAAACTCGGCTGGTGGCTTCTGATGCTGCTTCTGCCTGTCTATGCAACGGGCATCTGGGCCATCCAACCTGGGCCTACACCTTACGCCGTTTGCTTCTTTACATTTGGGGCATTCATGGGCATAAGGAAAATGAATATCATTGAGACTTTCGCAAAAGGAGAAACCCTCTGGTATCTGCTTTCCGCGGCATTAGGGCTATCGATGGTACTCACCTACCCCACTCCTATTTTCCCTGTTCTCATGCTCTGTTTCCGACTCGTCAGCATCGCAGCCGTCTTCTGTCTTGCCAACAGGATTCTCACAGCAACCTCCATAAGAATCCCCCAGGTAGCCTGCGATTCATCCTATTTCATTTTCCTGGCTCACTATGTGTTCTTCCTTTCCATCATCGACACGGCCTTCTTCAGCCTTTTCGGCACATCCACTTGGAGCCTCTGCGCCCATTTCCTCCTGTGTCCACTTCTGAAAGTCACGATTTTCGTTATCATCTACTATCTTTATCGACGAATAACTTAGCATTACATTAATCTCCACAAAATATTTACTTTTGCAATATGAAAGAGCGTATCAACTGGATTGACTGGGTAAAGGCGTGGTGCATGACGGTAGTGGTTTTCGACCATACGCCCCACGACGGCACCCCCTTCCTCCTGCAATTCTTAGCTGGAACCAATCTCGCTTCGTTCTTTTTCATTTCCGGCTACTTGAAAAAGCCTGTCTCGTCACAGAAGGAAGCACTGAAGAAGTACGCCTATTGCCTACTTATACCTTATTTATTATATAATGCGGTATTCTATCCCTATTGGCTGGTGAAATTCCATATTGAGCATGGAGGCATCAACTCCTTTGGAGATTGCCTTCGCCCCGTCATTGGCACAATGTTAGGCCAGCTGAACTCAAGCATCTCTTGCGAGCTGAACAGCGTCACATGGTTTCTGCTTTCGCTCTTCCTTATGCATTGTATAACGGACGTCTGTAACCGTCAGAAGCACAGGCGAATATGGATGACCGTTATATCAGTCACAGCCATATTGCTCTATGGTGCCAACAAGTACTTCCTTTTCGCCCCCTATTTACCCTTCCACGGATTAGTACGTTGCATCTGCTTCTTCTTTATGGGCAATATCTTTAGGCAGATAGGCCATTTTAAGGGAACTGACTTTAAGAAAGACCTACACATAGGGGTAGGTACATTGTTGCTGAGTTTGCTACTCTTCTATTGGCACATCCACGAAGACTGCTTTGTGCTCCACATTCTACTATACTTCATTGTCAACATTCTGTCTGTCTTTGCCATCATCCACCTATTCCGTACGTTGAACGGCATCAAGAGCCGCATCGTCACCTACATTTCTATCGGCACCATGGTCATCTTCGGTCTCCATCGCATGCTGATTGGCATCATTGACTTTGGTACAGAGAAACTGACGGGAATCGCTGATGCCACCTACACATGGTCCGAGGCTGCACTTATTGCCATCGGCATCGAACTACTTTTATTGCCCATCATATTCTATTCAAAAAAGCATTCTCCGATACTGTTAGGCAAAAACAAATCTTTCAATTATGGAACAACCAAAACCAAATAGAGTCGATTTTATTGCTATCTGGATATCAGTTCGTTCGGAAGTGACAAAAAGGGGTTATTGGTTTACGATTGTCTTATTCGATTATTTTGTCATTTACATATTGGCTGAGGCCCTACTTTACAAAAAGGATTCCACCAAAGGGGAGATGCATGTCTTAGCCTTCATGCTGTTTCTCTCCGTCGGAGCCTTTTACAATGCCGGCGTTTCGGGAACCACCATTTGTTTTACTTTTTTCAGAATCCACGCACGACATTTCTCTCAAGAGACCTGGTATGGCCGTGGGTTACAACTGATTGGCAGACGAACACTCAACATCTATATGATACACTATTTTGTGTTGCAGTATGACTTTGTGCGACCTAACATATGGCTACATTATCACGATAATACCCTCTTTGTTCCCATGGCACTTATCCTCGCCCTCAGGGTGGTTATCATCATTCTGTTGAACAGCAACATATTCAGAGTAAGTCCGTTATTAGCAAAATAGTTATTGGGCACCAAGCAGACCAAATAGTTCGAGCCAAGCAGGCATGATACGGTCTGCCTGATAGCTTTGTGAAGATCTCACTTTTCACTTCTCTTGAAAAGGCAGAATGGCCCTCATCTGGGAAGAAATTTCAGAAAGAACAGGCACACCGCCATCCCCACATCCCTCGTCATATGCATACTCCTCTACCCTATTATCCCATGGGCAAAACAACACTTCCCCATCCTATTAGGAAGAAAAACACTATAAAATTTGGCTATTTGATGAAAAAAATGTAATTTTGCATCCCAAAAGAGATTCATCATTAATGTCCTATATTAAGAGTCAATTGGCCATAATCAGCAGATTGTACAGATTCTTTGGTAAAGTGTTCCTTAGTAGGAGGCTTATCCAACAACGAAACGTTCAAAATCCTCAACATTTCGTAGGTATTTTCATGCATTTTCAAGCCATGCTCCACGATAGTCACCATGCTGTGAGCAGTACAGACAGATTATATCAAGATTCTTACAGCAGTATCCGTCGTACCCAATCCTCGGTCAAACACGTAGTGAGCTTCCTTCATAAGAGTATAAACATTTCCGATGTGAAAACTATTGAAGAGAACTAATATATTTAAAGAACAAATCAAACTAAAACATATGAAATTAAGCATTATCATACCTATATATAATGTCGAAAAGTATATTCTCCCATGTATTGAGAGTATTTACCAACAAGGACTCGATGAAAATGATTATGAGATCATTCTTGTGAATGACGGAACGACCGATAATAGTATGGGGATGATTGGGGATCTAATTAACCAACATTCTAATGTCATAGTATTGGAGCAAGATAATCAAGGTCAGGCAATAGCACGGAATAAAGGATTCTCATATGCACATGGAGATTATGTTATCATGATTGATTCCGATGATCTTCTTATAAAGAATACACTAAGTCCATTATTAGATAAAGCAATATCATATGATGCTGATCTTACTATAGGAAACTTCTTAGAGTTACATGACGAAGAAATTTTAAATTTGTTTTTTATAAACCCTCCCCTAATTAGCACTGAAAGAAAAACCGGGAATGAATTACTTCTTGAGTTGAATCCTCACCATTGTTATATATGGAGAATAATATATAAGAGAGAGTTTCTGACAAAGAATAACATCAAGTTTACTCCAGGCATTACCTATGAAGATGTCCCTTTTATTCATGAATGCTACATTAAGGCAAAAAAGTGCCAAGTTTTAAATTGGGCATTCTATATTTATCGAAAAGGACACGAATCCACGACTTATTCATTTAGTGAGAAAAAAGGAAAAGACTTTTGCATTTCTATAGCTAAAACGTGGGAATTAACCACACTAAACAGATTGGAGCCCCTAGTTCAAAAGAAAGTAGAAAATGATGTATTCATCTCCTTTTCCGTCCTCATTAGCACCATTTCCCATTGCACAAAAAATTCGAAGGAAAGAATCAGCATTGTGGATTATTTGTGGCACAAAACGAAAGATATTAATTTTAGAAACGGAAAAAAACAAAAGGTAATAAACTACATATTCAAACAGATGCCTCATTCCTATATCCACATACATTACCTATATGGAAAAATATTTGAAGATCTCCTTATGCCATATTATCATCGTTTAAAGCGCAATATGCTTTCTCCCAATCTTTCATAACTATTTCTTTCTTAAATTTAGCAGAATAGTGATGAGCATTAAGTCCCATTATATGACGCTCTTCTGGATGAGTTATAAGCCATTCCATCTTTCCTGCTAAATCCTTCACATCGCCATTCTTTGCTAATAGTCCATTATAATAGTTTTGAATAATCTCTTGGGGGCCATAAGGACAATCGAATGATACACATGGGATACCACAAGACATCGCCTCTATGAGAACAAGGCCGAATCCTTCATAGCTGGAGCAGAGAACTAACATCTGACTTTTTTTATATTCTGTAAAAATATCTTGAGTCGGTTTATGAACTTTTACACGACCAACCAATTTATCGTCAACATACTGTTCAATAAATCCTTTATCACCACCTCCATATATATCAATATACCACTGAGGATATTTCTCGGCAATAAGTGCAAATGCAGAAATCAGCAAATCAATACGTTTAACTTTATCAAACCTTCCCACAAATATGATACGATAAGGATCTTTTTCTACATCATCAATCGTCTCAGGATACACGGTCAAAGGATTAGGCAAAACCATTATACGACTCACTCCATGCTCTTTCCAAAATTGAGCATCACCTTGAGTTAAAGAGATTATCATATTGCCTCTTTTTACAATACGCATGTATCTCATCAACCAAAGTTTACGAATTATGGATTTTGACCCCATATCATAGATAAAAGCAGTATGAGACTCCACTATCATATTCGTTTTATCTCTTGCTGTTAATATTTCTCTCAGAAAGTCGCCAGAATTAGTAGTTGTAACGACAACATCTGGTTTTGTCCGCTGAACAAAAGCATTCCACCTATGAACAAACCTTCGATTCATCTGCCATAATTTAAAAATACGTTTGTATATCGGAAATTGATATAATGTAAATCGTCGACAATCTAATTCATAATGCTCGACTGACGGGTGTAAGGGATAAACAAATTCATGCGCCCCCTGATCAAAAGTAACTATCGTTATATGGTGCCCATTTGCTGACAAATAATTAGCCTTATCTACCAGAGTCCTTTCCACGCCCCCTGTACAAGCAAAATTACGATATATAAAGACAATGTTCATACTTAATACAAATTCATTTTTGCTGCAAAATTAATCAAAATTATTCAATTATTGTATTCAATAAAAGAAAAAATTGCAAAAACAAAAAAGATTGTTTGATTAATCCAATTTTTTTGTACTTTTACAGAATAAAAAACGAAAACAAATGGACTCAAAACATAGACTATCACATAAAATGTTTAGAGATATTCGACATTGCAGAGAAGATCCGCAGAGAACACCACACACAATATTCACTTTGTGGCGGATCTATTGTTGGCGCCCACTTATATAAAGGATTCATCCTTTGGGATGATGATGGTGATTTGATGATGACAAGAGAGAATTTCAATAGATTCTTCAAAATAGCAGATTGACATCTTCCAAAAGGCTATTCGCTTGTAAACTATCAAAATAGTGATTTATCGACACAACTTAAAATACCTTTCTGCAAGATTATTGACAACAGAACTACCATAGTCCAAACCAACGGAGATGTTTTAGGTGTTTCTTTAGATATCACTCTATACGACAAAGTTCCTAATGGATTATTATGACATATTGATCTATTTCTATGCATGCGTATCCTGACTATTAATACTGGAAAAGTGGCTGGAAAAGGAATAAAAAATTAATATAGAAATTTCTTTTAAAGTACAATTCTATCAGACCGAAGAAAGTTTTTAAAAACTTTCCAGTTTGTTGTAGAAATCCTTGGAAAGACTTCTTCACATTATACCTATCGTGAATTATTCGGGGCATATCCATATTACAATACACTGTCCTACAAGTCTTCCATTTTTGAGCATTACATTACTATTGAATTTGAAGGAAGACAGGTGATGATTGTACGTGACTATATTGAATACCAACAAACAAGATATAACAGGACAGATTTTCATGAACCTGCAGAAAAATAAGTTCCTGTACACTATGAATATATGAATCTATATATATCAAGAATTTCTGTAACTACTCAGTACCCCTCGGCATGAATAGTCGTCCTACTGTTGTACAACAGCAAGTATAGCGTTGTATTTGGAGTTTCCGTTCTTAGTCGCCATTCCCACAATGGAGTGTAGCTTGGCAAAATCGTCGGCACCGCTGTCAGTGCGGAAACACCCACAGACTTTCTGTTTTATCTTGTTTTTCCTCACGCCTCGTTCACTGGCATTATTGTCATAGGGTACATATAAGTCTGACAGGAAAGTAAACAGATAGTCCTTGACTTTGAGTATGCCTTTCTTAAATGACTCAAACTCTTCACTAAGATGTGTAAGGCTTTCACTCAGTAGGTTCTTCATCTTTGTCTTGAGCACCTTTATCTTCCTTGAAGTGATACAGCCATCCCGCCTTAGTTCCATGGCATGCGATATCAGGTGGGTGAATCTTTGTGACCAGTCCTGGCCTGTGTCCAGTTCGTTGAGGTACTCTGCATTCCGCAGGAGGTGAGCCAGGCAAACCTGATGGTTCTTGACATTCATCTTGAAATAGTTCTGGTGCCTGTCCGTGACGAGTGTGGCATTGGGAAGCCCGTTGGGGAATTTGGCATCTATGGCCTGCTGTCCTCTCGACTTCTCCTGATATACGTATGTAAGCGAGTCGTTCTGGAATATCCAGTTCCAGTGCAGATGCTTTCCCAAAGCAGCGCCTGTCTCGTCGGCCCCTACGAAGCAGGAGCGTTCTCTAATCTCTTACTAATTTCCTCGTATGCCTCGTCCGCCTTGCTGCTGTTTTCCTAGAGTATGTTCTGTACGGTTCCCTCGCTGATCTTCTGGCCTGACAGGTCGGAGATGAATTTAGAGATTCTCTTGAACGGGACGCACTGGACGACGTTGAGGTATGTCACGAGTGCGCGGAGGTTGTCGCCAAACTTGATGCGACAGTTGGGGGTGCCGCAGTTGTTCACACTGCCGCACTCACAGACCTTCTCGCAGTATTGCTCCTCGGTCGTCTCGACGACCAGCTTGATGTTGATGGTTTGCTTTTTGCGGATTTTCCTGTATGGTATGCCTTCCAGAGGACGGCCACAGCACTTGCAGTAGGCAGGCTCGTGTCTTATAATTCTGTCCGGTTCGGCGACGGTCTTTAAGGTGTGGCCTTCATGTCCCGGTTGTCCGCCACTAGGCTTTCCGCTTGGCTTGCGAAGCAACTTCGTCCTGCGGAGTTCACGGGCCACTATACTTTCCTGTGACGGGGGAATGCTGCTGTTACTGCTATTCTTCTCCGGTTTCCCTAAAGCACCGGAGGTGTCGTCACCTTCATCATCATTCTTGTCCAGTTCCTTTTCCAGCTCATGAATACGGTCCTTGGCATCTGACAGTTCGGACTTTGCCAAGGCAAACTCCTGCTTTAGATTGTGTATCTCGACATCTTTCTGACCATTGATACGATTGAGACGTCCAATCTCCTCATTCTTCTCGGAATCGGACTTCTCAAGTTTGCGCAGACGCTGGTTTGTCTCACGCAAAACATCGTCTATGTCAGTGCACGGTCTTACCATTTCAGGTACAAAGATAAGCATCTTTCACGAAACGGCAAAATCGCAGGAAACAACCTTTAACACAAACTCATCATTCTGCAAAAATGTAAAATCGCTTCTCGCTGGCGATAATGAATTTGAGATTGATAATTGACGAAGAGAACTCGATGGTGCAATGAGTGACACCATACTCACCTGATTAGATTGCTGAGTACAACGCTCCATGTGTGGGAGAATCCGCAATGCAGCTGGAAAAGCGGAAAATCAAGTATAGGAATTATTAACGTGATTTCTTGCAAGAGGGTGCTGAGAAGTTACTTGCAAGAGGATGCAGAGTAGTTACGAATTGCTGTCTAATAGAAAAAAAACTAACTTAGAATACGCGATCTATAAACCGTTCGGTTCTTGCCAATAACACTGTAACCTTATGGTAATTACGCCTAATGAATGGATACTGATACATAGAGACAAAAGGCTTTAAGCTTGTCATAAAAAATAAAGATAATAATAATCTGCCTGATAAAAGGGCTTCTCTAATTAAACGATACTTTACCAAATCCAACTTAACTATCATATCTTTTGAACATGAGAATTGACAATTCATATCAATTGTCCTCAGCAATATAGCAAAACAATAGATACGACTATCGCTTCGGATTTCCTTTCGGATATTATCTAGGATAAAATTAATTATATAACAAAAACTAAATACGAGCTGATTCATCCTATTCTTTGGAGTATTCGTAATTGAATTTACATTATCTTCATAAATATAGGTATTATAAGGTAATACCAACATAGAAGACATTACTGAAATCAACCGATAAGTCCACGGCATATCCTCATATAACAAACCTTCAACAAAAAAAAGATCATTATCCAACAACAAGTTGCGACGAATCAACCTATTCCATGCATGGAAATGTAACTCTGCAAAATAAATCTTCAATAAGATCTCGTTGGCATTAGATAAGAGCATTGGTTCTGAAACTGACGGAAAGAATGGTTGCCCGTATTTACAACTGTAGGCATTTCCCAATATGACATCTATCCCAGGATAGTCATCCACTCCTTTCTGCATCTGTTTAAGACAATCATCACTGATATAATCATCAGAATCTACGAACAAAATATAATCACCTGTCGCTCTTCGGATACCTGTATTACGCGCTGCGGATAGTCCTTTGTTGACCTTATGATGGCAAATAACAAACTGGATATTGCCATGATAATCATTCAACATATCATGTATAATCTGCATGCTATCGTCTTGTGTACAATCATTGACAATGATACACTCAATATCGCAACAAGTTCTTTCTTGAACTAATATAGAATGTATGCACCGTTGAATATACTGTGCCACATTATACACAGGTATGATGATGGAAACCTTCAGCATCTTTTACGCAATGCCAAATAAATATATGGCAAATAACGAAACATGAAAGAAACAAACAGGTGTTTCACATTACCATAAAACATGAACTGAGATGGGGGTATCTTTGCTTTCAAATCTGATACTATTTTCTTTCTTTCCTCATAGATCGTCGCATTATGAGAAATGCACCAAATACCATACGAAAATGATGAGAATACATTGTCCATCAGTTTCCTTTTCACGGTCTTCGGCATAGGGACTGTATCTTTTAAATCAATTAATGCGGACAGGCAACTATTCAAGTCGACCATCTTGTTAAGATTCATTGAGGACGTAAAGGAGCCTTCCCTCAATCTATATACATAGAGCTGAAATTTTGTTCTTACAACCGACTTTGCCTTTATGAAGCACTCCTGGCAGAAGAGAGTATCTTCATACCAGAAAGGCTTAAAGAAAATATTATTGCTCAACAAAAAGTCACGCCTTATTAACATCATCCAAATATAGCACTCGTATGGACTTAGATCTTCAAGGAATGCTTGCTCTCCCGTTTTTATGTGCTCTGAATAGTGCTGGTCTACACGAATATGAGATGAGTAATCCTCTCCGTCGCTAAAACGGCAATAACCTGCCATTAGGATGTCTGGCGAATTATATAAGAGTTTTGGTAAAAGAACAGAAAGCGCATTCTCTACCAGTAAATCATCAGGGTCCATAAAATAGACATATCTACCCTGTGCCGCAGCCAGACCAGCGTTACGAGCCATCGAGACGCCACTATTTTCTTGATTGATAACAATAATGTTATCATGTTGACTGATAATATCGGAAACTACGCCAATACTATTGTCCGGCGTACCATCATTAACAAGAAGGACCTCAAAATCAGAATCAAATAATCCTTGTCTGAAAATTGATTTAAGACTTTCTCTGATATATGCTTCAACCTTGTAAATAGGTACAATTATACTTAGCTTTTTATCCACACTTCTATTGATTAACATTTTAAACTATGAAAACTTGTATACAATTCATTCCATTTATTCATTATCGATGACAGTCTACGAGTCGCTGCAAATTCTCTGGCCTTATTGCCCATTTTCTGTCTCTCAGCTTCATGAAGAATCATCCATTCAATCCTGGCAGACAAATCGTCTATATCTCCGTCCTTTGCTAACAAGCCCGTATAACCATCATTAATAATTTCACGTGGACCGTTCGGGCAATCCATTGAAACACATGGCACTCCACATGCCATTGCCTCTACTAATACAAGTGGAGATGCTTCATGTTCTGAACAGAGTACCAACATCTCGCTTCGCTTATACTCATCAAAGATGGCCTTTGTCGGCTCATGAATGACAATACGTCCCTCCAAATTCATCTTTGAAATCTGATACAACAAATTTTCTTTTTCATTACCATCACCAAAGATATCCACATGCCAATCTGGATATTTATCAGAAATCATTGAAAAGGCTGTTATCAGCCGGTCTATACGTTTCTCATGATTAAAACGTCCAACATAGATAATCCTGCCTGGATCTTTGGGAATATCATCAATAACATCTGGATATAATGTAACAGGATTAGGAACAACAGTCACATTGTTAAAATGCTGTTGCCATCCACGGGCATCGCTATCAGTAAGCACAACCAATTGTGCGCACTTACCCAAATTTTTGATAGTATGGCGATAATACAATTGAGTTAGTTTCGCCTTTAGCCATCCCTCAGATGTTCCCACTTTCCGCATAACATAGTCGTATGTATTATGGAATTCAGCAATCACAGGCACTGGATTAACAGACTCTATCACTGTTCCCGTCAGCGTCTGCCAATCAGAAGCCAATACAACGACCTCAGGTTTAAATTCATGGACAACCGAACGTAGATTATTCTTGAACTGTTTTTTTAGACGGAAATATAGATAGAGATGTTTAGGAGCCGAATACTTAGATAAAGTAAAGAAACGGCAATCCAAATCCCTATACTGTACAGACGGATGAAGTTCATATGGAAGCGGATGATCACCCTGTTCGTAACTGACAAGCATCAGCTGATGGCCTTCGTCAGCCAGATAATTTGCCTTATCGGTAATGACTCGTTCTGCGCCACCAACTAATGCAAAAGACCGATGTATAATCAGTATTCTCATCTCACTTGTTCATTTCCTAAATTTCCAGGGCATCAATGTCACCTCTGCCTTACGTACAAACTTCTGACCGAAGATTTTCACCATGAAGGCACGACTGCGGTAATATGCCTTTGCCTTAGGCGAGAACCACGAGTTCTGGTAGTGATGAATGGCATAAGTGTATGGTGTGATTTCTACCTCACGAGAGTCAAAGACTTTTGGCGAGAAGAAAGCATCATTGAACTCCAGCACCTCTTTCTGCATATCCAATTGACGGATATTCAAGCTATCCTTCAAAGACAGGACACGGATAGGCTTAAGTGACTCTATCTGATTAATCATAATATCAGGAACCGTCTTGATATTCAAGCTACCGTCCTCGTTGACAAACGGTCTATCTGTATAATAATCGAGGCAAGCCTTTATCCAGTCACAGCCTTTTTCTGAACCAATGATTGCAGCTTCAGGGGTCTGTGCCTTTTCAGCACCCATAAAATAAGGGAGGTCAAGCAAATCGTCAAAACTCTTCAGTACCTCTACGTCGGAATCCAAATAGATGCCTCCCATGTGATACAAGGCATAGAAACGGATATAGTCAGCAGCAAAAGCATACTTCTTCTTCTCAAAGGCCTGACGAACCCAAATGGATGAATTCAGATCAAAACGGTTTGTATCCCATAACACAACCTCATAATCAGGGAGGAATTTCTTCCAACTTTCAAGGCATCTGGCAATCTTTGGAGGATAGGGATCTCCACTCAGCCAACACAGATGTATCAATTTTGGTATCATAAGCAATTATGTTTCTTCATTATTAAATCTTAAAATAGAACGTATTTTCAAATACAAACCAGGAACATACCTGAACATTGTAGATGCAAAGAGCAGCTTCAGACAATGACGGAACCACAAGTCGGGTACTGCTATTATCCAGAATTCCATTATTCACTAAAATCAGTTCAAAGTCAGAATCTTCTAATCCATGTCTGAAGATGCCCTCCACACAAGAACGTATATATTGCTCCACATTATAGACCGGAACAATTATACTCAGTTTTTTTCCTTCCTTACCTGCCATCTGATTCTGGACTAATTGGGTGCTCACTTACAACAAGTTGTCTAAGCAATTGTATCCACATAGGCATGATAACCTCTGCCTCATATCGTTTGGAGGACAGTCTGGCCTTCTGTCCCATTTTCTGTCTAAGCTCTTCATTTTCTATCAGCTCACATGCCCTTTCAGCAAAAGTCATCATATCCCTGTCTTTTACCAAATAGCCATCTTTCCCATCGGTAATCAGGTCTGCAGGTCCATAAGGACAATCAAAAGCAACAACTGGCAATCCACAACTCATCGCCTCGGGAATGACCAATCCAAAGGGTTCGAACAAAGAGGTCGATATCAGGAAACAACAGTCCTTATAAGCCTCGAAAATTTTCTCCGTCGGTTGGTGAACAACCACGCCTCCAACTGTCAAAGAAAACGAACATACTTCCTGTAGTAATTCTCCATCACCATAAACTTCCAACACCCAGTCCTGATGTCTTTCCCGTACCAACTCCCATATTTGAATTGCATCTTGTGCACGTTTCTGGTAATCAAAGCGTCCGACAAAAATCACTTTCTTCGATGTTTGGTACGAGACGGTTTCCTCATGCTGATGCACAAAATTCGGGATAACCGCTACTCGAGAATGGTATTGACGCCATTCGCAGGCATCACCTTCCGTCAAAGTGACAATCATATCAACCTTGGATAGACTGTGCAAAAAACGATAACGATGAATTTTTCTATGTAACCAATTACGGCCATGATTCAACGTACGAATACAGATGGAATGGGATTCAACCACCAAAGGAACAGAACCTTTCAACTTCGTTATGATGTCTATCCGATCTGATGTCGTACAGATTATCAAATCGGGGCGTATTCCTCGTAATCGCTCTGACAACAATTGACGGTATTGTCGAACCATCTTGCTGGCGACCATCAGGCGGTGTAAGCCACGAAAACGATATTGACGATAGAAACATATACCCAGATCCTCATGATGCACGCCTTCTGACAGGCGATAAGGAACGAGATTAGCTCCCTGATCACTCGTCAATAAATATACATCCATACCATAGCTATCGGCCATCGAGTTCATCTTATCAACCAAGATTCGTTCAATGCCCCCATACACTGCAAGGGATCTGAATATATACAATATCTTCATGACGAGCGTGAGGCTAATAGTTCATTAAAAAGATTCATCCACTGAATCATAATCCGATCTGCAGAATACCTCTGGGAGGACAGAATAGCAGCCTTACCCATGGAGTGACGCAAGTCAGAAGATTCCATCAGCGAGCACAGCTTGTCAGCAAAAAGGTTCACATCACGGTCTTTAATTAAGAAGCCGTCGACGCCATCAGTAATGATACTGGCCGGACCTGAAGGACAATCGAAGGCAACGACTGGCAATCCACAACTCATGGCCTCAGGCATCACCAGCCCAAACGGTTCAAACAAAGATGTCAATACGAAAATGGAACTTTCCAAATATCGCTCAAAGATATTGACATCTGACTGATGCACATGAATATTCATCTGTAATCGTGCCTCCTCCGAACAAGGTACCTCCTGCACATCTCCATCTCCATACATGTCAAGATGCCAATCAGGATGACGTTTGTGTACAATCCTCCATATCCGTAACAAATCAGGAATTCCTTTCTGATAAATATAGCGGCCCACAAAGATAACACGTTTTGAATTATAGTTACAAATGCGTCCCGTATCATTCAGATGGACAATATTAGGAATTACCCTTGTATTCAGACCATGAGGCCAGTCGACAGCATCTTTGGAATGCAGTGCCACAAGAACATCAAACTTACAAGCCTTGCGAGTCAAGACCTTCATATCATAAAGACTCCGCAGTCTTGTTCTCCAATTACGGTAATTCGCAGGATCATTGCTATGAATAAACCGTTTATCAATGTGTGACTCCAATATCTTTACAAAACGCGTCGGACAGTCATCAATCATCTTCATGATATTGCAATGATAGGTCGTCGTGATGACAATATCAGGCATAGACTCCTCCATCAACTGATTGAATCGTCTCTTCAGCAATTTGCTATACTGACACCACTTAAAGAGCCTAACGATGGAGTTATATTGATATAACTGATAAAAACGGAGATCTAAGTCAACATGCTTAACCTTCGGAGACAAAGGATAGGCAAAAGGATGCGTCCCCTGTTCATAAGTCACCATCATCACTTCCACACCTTTCTGATCAGCAAGATAGTTCATCTTGTCAATCAGGACACGCTCGGTTCCAGCCAGACGGGCAAACTGAGGATAGACGTAGGCAATCTTCATAACTTTGGTTTTACAAGATTATCGTCACTATCCTCATAATGCTCTTTCTTGAAGAAAATGCGAGAGAGGCCCCGCCCCTGAATCTTAACATGTTGCAAGAAGCTCTGCCATAGTGACTGGGAGCCAATAGTTCCATAGCCTGTTACAGGACGCGCTTGGCGATGATATAAGAAGGAAATCTTACCATACGGTTTCATTGACAATGCCAAGGAACCATCTTCGCCACGACGAATGTCCGTACGGATTTTAACTTTACGCGCCAAATCTATCTTGAAAGCAAAAACCATCCCACGGACACAGAGTTCCGGACGTTTGAAGTGCTGAACCCAAAGGAAGGTATCGCGAATCAGTTCAAAAAGGAACAGGCCCAAGGCAGAATGTTGCTCGTCAGGGAAAAAACTCCAAAAAGAACTGACGCAGGATACATTAGGTTTTATCAGCTTAGTCATCATCAAATTTATATAACGAGGCGGATAGAAGGTATCTGCATCTATGCAGAAATGGTATTTGCCCTTGGCGTGTTCCAATCCACACTGACGGGCAAAACCTGGACTTTGCTGCGTTTCATTAAAATAGGGCAGTCCTAAACGTTGATATACTTGTTCCGTTCGGTCTTTGGAATTATTGTTCACGCCTAAGATTTCAATCGGATACTTTGAACGTAACTCACTTAATGACCAAAGGCATGCAGCCAAACGTTTCTCTTCGTTATAGGCAATCACCACTATGGAGATCAAAGGATCGGCACTCTGCTGGACTGCTAACTGGCTTTTGATGGTATCAAGCGTTTCTGCAGGAATCTCGTCGAACGACTTCCCGTAAATTGACAGATATTTATCATACCATTTTGCCATAAAAAGCTATCATTTTACATTCTGTGTGCGAAGATAGGCATTTTTCATCAAACCACCAAATTTTAAATCAACTTTTTCGCTTTAGCAAGGCACCAGATAGTTCCAACGCATAATTGAGCAGGAAGCTTTGACATGAAATACATAGCCAGATTCTTCATGAAACCATTACGGAAATGGCATATCTGAGAGAAAGACGCCGTATGAGACATCATCGCTCTGATTTCACGAGCGGTGAACTGCGGATGAATGTTCTTTCCTCGTTTCAGTATGTTGCTGACAATATAAAAATCAGTCATTGCAATGATATGGCAACGGTCTGGGTAATACACCTTATTAATATATAAGGAAGAAGTATGCTTCAGATAGTCGACTGTCTTCACATTCCTCATGATCTCATCTTTGGAAATGACTGTTCGTTCCTGATAGTTTGACAACGAATTCTCGCGACAATAGTAAGAATAAGTAATATCTGGCAACAGGACTGCTTTTGAGATATAGGTAACAAGGTTGAAGGTAAACGCCATGTCCTCCCAGTAATCCGTATCAATAAAACGACAGTCATGGTCACGCAAAATAGAGGTCTTCACCAAGAAGTTACAGGCAGATGCCTGAATGCCGCCATATTTCCGATAGGCGAAACACGCTAACAGATCCTCTCCGAACAGTTGTAGTGATGGGTATTGCCACAAATGACGTTCCCCTGACAATTCGATCCGCTCATACGAGCCAAAAGCAATCTCGGCATCATATTGATGAATACCTCCCATCAATAATTCAATTGTATTGTCAGCAATGGTATCATCTGAATCCATAAAATACAAAAAGACACCTTGGGCCTCCTCTATAATGACATTACGTGACGCAGCTACACCCATGTTTTGGGCATTGCTGATGATGCGGATATCCTTTCCTCGAGGATGGGCATCAGCTATTTCACGAATAATAGCTACGGAACCATCTTCACCACAATCATCAACTACCAAGAACTCTATTGAGGGATAGGTCTGATTCAAAGCCGACATCAACGCACGTCGGATATAGGGAGCCGACTTATACACAGGAATACCTATCGTTACCTCATACTTCATTTCTCTTGATCTAATTCCTCAAACAACTGCTTCCATTGGTTAGCAATGTCATCAATTGCATATCGTTGGGATGACTTTCTGGCATTGGCACCTATTTCTCGGCGAAGCGTCTCGTCTAAAATGAGTCTTATCAGTTTCTCTGCATAAGCATCAACATCAAAAGGAGGAATAAGATATCCGTTCTCGCCATCGGTCATGATATTTCTGGGACCGTTCTCACAATCAAATGCCACCACAGGAAGGCCACAAGACATGGCCTCGATAATCACAAGGCCAAAGCCCTCAAAACGGGATGGCAAAGCAAAAATGGAACTTCTCAGATATTCCTCTTTAACATTTAGTAGACTACCATAAAGATGACAGCGACTTTCATCAACGCCCAACTCCTTCATCTGCTGGCGATAAGGAGCCTGATCCCCCATGCCATAGATGTCAAGACACCATTCACGACACTTTTTCTCAACTATTGTCCATGCCTGTAATAACAAGTCATTACCTTTTTCATAAGCATATCGTCCAATACTGATAACACGCTTTGCTGAAAGGTCACTAACCGTTTCGACGCGGAATGGTAAGGGGTCTGGTATCAGAATAACATTCTTCAGTTCCGGCCAATCAACCTTGGCATCCTCTGTCAGAACGACCATCTTGTCCAACTTCCGCAAATGGCCAATAAGACTATGCATCCAAAAACGAGCAAAGAGGCTCTTGATGATGTTTGAGTTTCTTTTATCGAAATTCCGATAATTCGAACGGTTCACATGCAATTCGCCTATCTTCCGACTTCCATCCCTTATCTCATTCAAGAAATTGATTTCGCGACGCAAAACACTAATCGTAAAGTCTGGGCGAATACGTATCAACTCTTGCTTTAACAATTTCTTAAATTGTCTCTGCTTTTTCAAGTATAGGAAAATCTTTTTTAGAAATGACGCTTTCCATAGTTCCTCAAACCCTAAGTTCAAGTTGATGATATCCACTTTAGAAGACAAAGGGAAGAAAGACTCCCTACCCTGACCTTCCGTAATGATGATGGTCACATCATAGCCATAGACATCGGCAAAGTAGCTGGCCTTCACAGAGACGACACGCTCAACACCACCTGCCGAATAGAGTGCTGGTGTACAATAAACAATCTTATAATTCCGCGTTTGCATCTGACGCCTGTACTACGATTTCGCTTGCAAATGTACAAATTTTATTTGAAAAACAGAAAAAAGCAACTGATTATTTGGAAGATTACAAAAAAATATATACCTTAGCAGAAAATTTCACAACCAGGAGTCTCATGGTAAAAGTTCTATTTCTGATTTTCCACGGGTTTGACCCCAACAATGGTATCAGCAAGAAAATCTCCTATCAGGTAGATGCATTGAAGGCCTGCGGCTTGGAGGTGCATCTATGCTATATGGACGAAACCTCTACCAAGCGCAGGATTGTGGACGATACCGTGATTGCCGATTACGGAAACGGGACAATGAGCAAAATTAAAAAGCGGACGGAGTTCTCGTCCATCGTGAGATTTGCCATTGATAAAAGCATCGACTTCGTCTATATCCGTTCCAACCACAATGCCAACCCGTTCACCATTCGCATGGTGAAGAGAATGAAAGCCGCTGGCATGAAGGTCGTCATGGAGATTCCCACCTACCCTTACGACCAGGAATATGAGGCACAGGGAATGACCAAACAGATTTTCCAGGACAGGATCTTCAGGAAATGTCTGGCCCGTCAGCTGGATGCCATCGTGACATTCTCAGACTACGAATGCATCTTTGGCCAACGCACCATCCGCATTTCCAACGGTATTGACTTCGACAATGTCACTATGAAGGAAACAGTCAACGACACCTCAAAGGAACTGAACCTAATTGGTGTGGCTGAGATTCACAAGTGGCATGGCTTCGACAGGCTAGTCAAGGGACTTGCCGAATACTATTCCCGTCCACAGAACTATACCGTTAGGTTCCACGTCGTCGGCTATTTCTATTCTGAAGAAGGCGAGCAGGAATTCCGCAAGCTCATTGCCGACAACGCGATGGAGCCATACGTTATTTTATATGGGAAGAAGCACGGACAGGAGCTCAACGATATTTTCAACTGCTGTGATTTCGGCATCGGCAGTTTGGGCCGTCACCGTGTGGGCATCAAAAAAATAAAGACTCTAAAAAACAGGGAATACGCAGCCCGCGGAATTCCGTTCATCTATTCCGAGACTGACAGTGACTTTGACGATCGTCTCTATGTTTTGAAAGCACCTGCTGACGAAACACCAGTTGACATCGGCAACATTGTAAGCTTCTACCGCCAGCTTTCCCTTACCCCTCAGGAAATCAGGTCATCCATCGCCGACCTGTCCTGGAAGAACCAGATGAAACATGTGATAAACAGTGTGTAGCAGAAATGAAAAGAATCTGTTTCATAGTTGATAGCATCTTCAGCATTGGCGGAGTGCAACGGGTCACCGCCGTCATCGCCAAGGAATTGTCAAAGGTTGCCGACGTCACCATCGTCACATTTGACAAGCCCGAGATGATGGACACTTCACTCTACAGGCTGAATGAGGCCAACATCAGCTACCGATTCTTCTCCTATCCCCCAATCGGCAAGATAGAACGCACACTCTGTCGCGCCTATAGCGGCTACTATCAGAAGATGACTCCCCAGTGCCGGTTGGCCTCCATACTCTATGGCTACAGTTCCTTCCCCTACACCATAAGGAAGGCCCTTGTCAAGGAATTACGCAGTGGTCACTACGACGTCATCATCGGCGGCCACGCCCCACTGTCAGGCCGTCTGGCAACCATGAAGGAGAGTCTTCAAGGAGCCAAGGTCATCGGCTGGGTCCACAACTCGTTCGAGGCTTTGTTCGGCAACGTCTTCCACTATATTGGTGCCGTCCGCAAGCGCCATTATGTATTTCAGTTCAGGAAACTTGACCATGTGGTGTTGCTCTGTCAGCACGATGCCGAGAGCTATCATGACTATGATCCGAAGTTCAAGCCCACAGTCATTTACAATCCGCTGACCTTGCATCCTGGCAAGCCGTCAGAAGGCAACACCAAGCGATTCTTAGCTGTCGGTCGCTTCTCACGGGGACACAAGGGCTTCGACCTTCTGATTGAGGCTTTCCACCTCTTCGCCCAGCATAATCAGGAATGGAAGCTCGACATTGTCGGCGAAGGTGAGGAAGAGACGCTCTACCGCAGTCTCATCACGAAATACCATTTGGAGGAGAGGGTTTTCATCCATCCTTTCACCAACAACATACAGGACTACTACTCCCAGGCACAGGTCTATGTTCTCAGCTCCCGCTGGGAGGGTTTTGGCTTAGTGCTCGTCGAAGCGATGGCCCACGGTCTGCCCGTCGTGTCGTCAGATCTACCTACAAGCAAGGAAATTATGGGGTCTTTTGGTCTATATTTTAAGAGTGAAGATGTCAACCACCTTGCACAAAGATTAGAAGATGCCACCCACATCGACTGGTCGGCAAAATCACAGGAAGCCCTGCAGATAGCCCACAAGTTTGATGTTGCCAACATCATTACCCAATGGAAGACATTACTTGATATATAATATATAAGGTGCAAACATGAACATCGAGGAACTACGCTTGAAACTGAAGGGAAGCCCCATGCTGAAAAAGACCCTTGACTGGCTGATCATGAACCAGCGTGACGCTCGTCCGAGATGGTACGTCAGGCTGCTGGCACCTCTGTACCAGCATCGGGGCCGCGATTCGAAGATATACCGCTCCGTCCGCATGGACACCCCGCCTTATCGTCGCTTCTCTCTGGGACAGAAGAGCGTGATAGAGTCATACAGTTGCATCAACAATGCCGTTGGCGATGTCATCATTGGTGACCATACCCGCATCGGACTGCATAACACCATCATTGGACCTGTCACCATCGGTAGCCACGTCAATCTGGCACAGGGTATTACTGTGACGGCGCTGAACCACAATTTCGAAGCACCAGAAAGGCGCATCGACGAACAAGGCGTGTCAACCCAGCAAGTCACCATTAGTGACGATATCTGGATTGGTGCCAACGCTGTAGTCTTGCCTGGCGTCACCATTGGAAATCATTGTGTCATTGCTGCAGGAGCAGTTGTTACGAAGGATGTTCCGCCCCATTCATTAGTGGCTGGGGTACCTGCAAAAATCATTAAACAGATATGAGAATAGGAATCGAAGCCCAGCGGATTTTCCGCAAGAACAAGCACGGCATGGACTATGTGGTGCTGCAGGAAATCATTGAGTTGCAGAAGATGGACCTTCACAACGAGTACTTTGTTTTTGTTGCACCTGGTCCTGATCGTTGTATAGAGGACTCACACAATGTTCACATCATTGAGGTAGGAGGCAACTTCTATCCCACATGGGAGCAAATCTCACTACCCAAGGCTGTACGTGAGACCAATGTCGATTTGTTACACTGTACCAGCAATACGGCCCCCATCCATTGTAAAGTTCCTCTCATTCTTACGCTTCACGACATCATCTTCTTAGAACCACGCGACAAGCGTAACCGTTCACTCTACCAGAACATGGGATGGTTCTACCGCCGCATGGTGGTGCCACGCATCCTGAAGAAGTGCAAGCGTATTATCACCGTCTCCAAGTTCGAAAAGAACAACATTATCCAGAAGTTAGGGTTACCCGATAAACAAATAGCCATGATTTATAATGGCTATAACGACTGGTTCCGTCCCATGGATGACGAGGATTGCGTGTTTGCCAAGTATATGGAAGAGCGAGGTTACCTGTTCTTCCTTGGCAACACTGATCCAAAGAAGAATACTGAGCGCACCCTCGTTGCCTACTCCAAGTATCTGGAGCGCTCTACGGTAAAACGCAAACTGCTGATGGCTGACCTCGACCGCCAGTACCTCGACGATATCATCAGCCGCAACCATATAGAGAATATCCGACAGATGATCGAGATGCCAGGTTACATCGTCAACTCCGACCTACCGTATGTCTATAGTGGGGCTTTCGCCTTCCTCTATACCTCACTACGTGAGAGTTTCGGCATCCCCCTGCTCGAGGCGATGGCCTGCGGTACACCTGTCGTCACCAGCAACACTTCCTCCATGCCAGAGATTGCAGGAGAAGATGCCATCCTCGTCAATCCAGAGAGCGCTGATGAAATTTGTGAACAGCTGTTACGTTTAGAGAATGACAAAGACTTCTATGAGCAACAAGTAAAAATCGGACTGCAACGTTCAACACTGTTTTCCTGGAGAAACACGGCAGAACAGTTACTCGAATTATACGAAACAGTCTACAGAGAAACCTATAGATGAGACATTGCCTTTGGTATTGAGTGTCTTACTAAAACCTTTACGTAGTTTTTTAAGAAATAATGTAATGGGATGTTTGGTGGTTCAAATATTATTCGTAACTTTGCACTCTAAACCTAAGAATTCATAACAAACTTCTTAAAATATAATTTATTCATATTAGCAATGAAACCATTAAACAAGCAATTTGCACCGAAGAGCGTGATGCCAGAGAAAGTGATTCAGTTTGGTGAGGGCAACTTCCTCCGCGCATTCGTTGACTGGATTATCTGGAACATGGACCAGAAGACTGACTTCAACGGCTCAGTCGTCGTTGTACAGCCTATTGAGAAGGGTATGGTAGAATGGCTCAACGGCCAAGACTGCCTATACCACGTAAACCTTCAGGGCCGAGAGAACGGCAAAGCCGTAAACACGCTGGAGCGCATCGACGTCATCAGCCGTGCACTGAACCCCTATACACAAAACGCCGCTTTTATGGCTTTGGCCGACCAGCCAGAGATTCGCTTCGTCATCTCGAATACCACTGAGGCTGGCATCGCCTTTGACCCAACCTGCAAGCTCGACGATGCTCCTGCCAGCTCATACCCTGGCAAACTGGTACAACTCCTTTACCGCCGCTGGCAGACCTTCAACGGTGATCCCACGAAAGGTCTCATTATATTCCCCTGCGAACTGATTTTCCTGAACGGCCATGTGCTGAAGGACTGCATAGAGAAGTACATTGAACTGTGGCAACTGCCCACAGACTTCAAGAAGTGGTTCGAGGAGTCGTGCGGTGTCTATGCTACGCTTGTAGACCGCATCGTGCCTGGCTTTCCCCGCAACGAAATCAAGCAAATTCAGGAGAAGATCTGCTACCGCGACAATCTCGTCGTACAAGCAGAGAACTTCCACCTGTGGGTCATCGAGGCACCAAAGGAGATCGCTGCAGAGTTCCCCGCAGACAAGGCCGGTTTGCATGTACTATTTGTGCCCAGCGAAGAGCCATACCACAAGCGTAAGGTGACGCTATTGAACGGCCCACATACCGTTCTTTCACCTGTAGCCTTCCTTAGTGGTGTGAACATCGTCCGTGATGCCTGCAACCACGAGGTGATTGGCAAGTATATTCACAAGGTACAGTTCGACGAACTGATGCAGACACTCGACCTCCCAATGGAAGAATTAGAGAAGTTTGCCAGTGATGTACTGGAGCGTTTCGACAATCCTTTTGTTGACCATCAGGTGACCAGCATCATGCTGAACTCTTTCCCGAAGTTCCAGACCCGTGACCTTCCTGGTCTAAAGATTTATCTCGAGCGCAAGGGTGAACTTCCTAAGGGACTGGTATTCGGTCTGGCAGCCATCATTACATATTATAAAGGAGGTACGCGCGAGGACGGTGTTGAAATTGTGCCCAACGATGACCAGAAGATCATGGACTTGCTAAAAGATTTGTGGGCTACCGGCGATACGCAGAAGGTGACCGACGGAGTTCTCGGTGCTGAGTTCATCTGGCAGGAAGACCTTAACAAGATTCAGGGTCTGAATATGAAGGTAAAGAACTACCTTGACCTGATTCAGCAGAAGGGCATGCTTGAGGCAGTGAAGACTATTCTCTGATAATGAGAAATTGAGAAATTGAGCGAGTACATTGAAATAAAAGGAGCACGAGTCAACAACCTGAAAAACGTTGACGTTCGTATTCCGAGAAACAAATTTGTGGTGATTGCCGGGGTCAGTGGCTCCGGTAAATCATCTTTGGCTTTCGACACGCTCTATGCCGAAGGACAACGTCGTTATGTAGAGAGTCTGTCAAGCTATGCCCGACAGTTCTTGGGGCGAATGAACAAACCCGAGTGCGATTTCATCCGCGGCATACCACCTGCTATCGCTATCGAGCAGAAGGTCATCTCTCGTAACCCAAGAAGTACAGTAGGCACATCGACGGAAATCTATGAATATCTGCGGTTGCTCTACGCTCGAATCGGCCATACTTATTCTCCCATCAGTGGTCAGGAGGTGAAGAAGCACTCCACTGAAGACATAGTGCAGCAGATGCTGCTGTATCAGAAGGGGACAAAGTTCGTAATTATGGCCCCCGTACGCATTGCCGAGGGACGAACTTTGGAACAGCAATTAAAGGCGTATATGCTGGAGGGCTATGCACGAATTTTCGTTGACGGAGACTTCCAGCGGATTGATGACTATTTGGCCAATGAGACCAATGAGCCCCATCCCCTCTACCTCGTCATCGACCGACTCTCAGTCGACAACTCCAAGGATGTCATTGCACGTCTCGTTGACTCTGCCGAGACAGCCTTTTATGAGGGTGGCGGTGAGTGCCGTCTGATGTTCCTGCCGTCTAACATCACTTACGACTTCTCAATGCGTTACGAGGCTGACGGCATGACTTTTGAAGAGCCTACCGACCAACTATTTTCATTCAATTCGCCTGTTGGGGCTTGCCCAGAGTGTCAGGGGTTCGGACAGGTAATTGGCATCGACGAACGGCTGGTCATCCCCAACACCACCCTATCAGTCTACGACGGCTGCGTGGTATGTTGGCATGGTGAGAAAATGAAAGAATGGCAACAGTGGTTCATTCAGCATGCCGCCAAGGACGACTTTCCCATCTTTGAGCCTTATATGAACCTGACAAGAGAACAGAAGGACTGGCTATGGCACGGACTACCCTCCGACCACAAGGCAAAGGAAAAACCCTGCATAGACCAGTTCTTTCAGATGGTAAAGGAAAACCAGTACAAGATTCAATACCGAGTGATGTTGGCACGTTATCGCGGCAAGACTACCTGTCCAAAATGTCACGGCACCCGACTGAAGCCCGAAGCAGAACATGTCAAGATTGATGGCCGCAGTATTACCGACCTTGTGCAGATGCCAATAGTCAGATTGAAAGAATGGTTCGACCACTTGACAGCACTTAATGCCGAAGGAATGCATACCAAACTCAGCGAACATGATGCAGAAGTCGGGAAACGTCTGTTGACGGAAATTACATCGCGACTGCAATTCCTTTTAGATGTGGGACTTGGCTATCTAACTCTCAACCGTCTCTCGAATAGTCTTTCGGGCGGAGAAAGCCAACGTATTAACCTCTGCACAAGCCTTGGATCATCACTCGTTGGTTCACTCTATATCCTCGACGAACCCAGCATTGGCCTCCATTCCCGAGACACAGACAGGCTCATCCATGTGCTCAAAGAGCTGCAAGCATTGGGCAACACGGTGGTAGTGGTTGAACACGACGAGGAAATCATGCGTGCCGCCGACTACCTGATTGATGTAGGTCCTGATGCCGGCAGGCTTGGCGGCGAAATCGTTTTTGAAGGAGCCCCCTCTAAACTCCCCCAACAGTGGGGAGCTTCCTACACCGTACGCTACCTCTCTGGCCAGGAGCAGATTCCTATCCCCTCTTCACGTCGTCCATGGAACCGTTTTATCAGTATCAAAGGAGCCCGAATGAATAACCTGCGTGGTATCGACGTAAAGATTCCTTTGAATGTTATGACTGTGGTGACTGGTGTTTCGGGAAGTGGCAAGTCGAGTCTGATCAAAGGCATCCTCTACCCTGCCCTTAAACGCCGTCTCGGTGATGTATCCGACGCTCCCGGCGAACACCTCAGTATGGAGGGCGACATCGATGCTATCAAGCGTGTGGAGTTTGTCGACCAGAACCCCATTGGCAAGTCAACCCGATCAAATCCAGCCACTTACGTCAAAGCCTACGATGCCATTCGTGACCTTTTTGCTGAGCAGCCACTAAGCCAGCAGATGGGCTTTACCAGCCAGTATTTCTCGTTCAATGCTGACGGTGGACGTTGTGATGAATGTAAGGGAGCTGGCACTATCACTGTAGAAATGCAATTCATGGCTGACCTTGTTTTGGAATGTGAAGCCTGTCACGGCCACCGTTTCAAGCACGACATCCTTGACGTACGCTATAACGGAAAGAACATTGACGATGTGCTCAACATGACCATTTCGGAAGCCATTGAGTTTTTCAGCGAATACGCAAAAGCCAATGCTACGCTCTGCAAGACTATCGTCAAACGCCTGAAGCCATTAGAGGACGTCGGTCTTGGCTACATCAAGTTAGGTCAGAATTCTTCATCGCTGTCAGGCGGTGAGAATCAGAGAGTGAAGCTGGCCTACTTTATTGGACTGGAACGTCAGGATTCCACCATGTTTATTTTCGATGAACCAACTACTGGTCTCCACTTTCACGACATCAGCCGTTTGCTGAAGTCGTTTGACGCACTAATTGAGCGTGGCCACACCATCGTCGTCATTGAACACAACATGGAAATTATCAAATGTGCCGACCATGTGATTGACCTTGGACCTGAAGGTGGAGATCGCGGTGGCTCTCTGGTTTTTGCTGGAACGCCCGAAGAAATAGTACACTGCAAGGAAAGCATAACAGGAAAATATCTCAAAGAAAAACTTTAAAAGTTGTTAACAGCAATAACAACGTATTGATATTTTTCGTAACTTTGCATCGCTTTAAAGGTTAATATATGCATATAGGCTTGATAATCAAGCAGTTAAACAGGAAGATTTAAGGGTAATTAAGATGAGACAACTAAAGATTCAGAAGAGTATCACCAATCGTTCGAGTGAGGCTCTGGACAAGTATCTGGTAGAAATTGGCCGTGCGCCGCTGATTAGCATTGACGAGGAAATTGAACTGGCACAGAAAATCCGTAAGGGTGGCCCCGAGGGCGAGCGTGCCAAGGACAAGCTTGTTACTGCCAATCTTCGCTTTGTGGTATCGGTGGCCAAGCAATACCAGCATCAGGGCCTAACGCTGACCGACCTTATCGACGAGGGCAACATCGGCCTGATTAAGGCTGCCCAGAAGTTTGATGAGACACGCGGTTTCAAATTCATCTCCTACGCCGTTTGGTGGATTCGCCAGTCAATTCTTCAGGCTATTGCCGAGCAGAGCCGTATTGTGCGCCTGCCCCTGAATCAGGTTGGTTCCTTAAATAAGATTGGTCACGAAATCAACAAGTTCGAGCAGGAGCATCAGCGCCATCCCAGCGTATCGGAGCTGAGTGAAGCAACACATCTGGATGAGGAGAAAATCAGCCAGTCAATGCAAGCCGACAGCCACCACGTGTCAATCGACGCACCTTTCCAGGACGGTGAGGACAACTGTATGCTTGACGTGATGGCCTCGGGTGACGATTCACGTACCGACCGTCAGGTTGACCACGAGTCAATGGCTCAGGAACTGAACACCGTTCTTAACAAGGTGCTTAAGGACCGTGAGATTACCATTATCCGCGAATGCTTTGGCATTGGCTGCCACGAAAAGGGTCTCGAAGAGATTGGTGACCAGTTAGGTCTGACACGTGAACGTGTACGCCAAATCCGTGAAAAGAGCATCGCCAAGCTCCGCGATTCTGGAAATGCAAGGATTCTGATGAAGTATTTGGGTTAAATATTTTGCGGCTTCAAAATTTTGTTGTAATTTTGTCGTCGTGAAATGCCAAAGACTGAAAACCATACTATTGTTGGGCATACTCACAAGTATGCCCAACATTGTTTTTTCGAGGAGTATTGCTGACTCTCTCGTTCTGAATCGCATATTCAGTTATAGGCGCAATTTCACACCCAACGACCTCAATGGTCATACAACCAATGTCTACGTCAAGACCGATTACAACGTCGTTCGCCGCAACCCTACACTATGGCTCATTCCGTCCATGTATTCCATCGCCGATGGTGAGCGCAAATTGATTGCAGAATCCTATAATAAGATTACCTTTAAGGACATCACTCAATATGACGTAAACAGACAAGTTTGTTTCAGCACCATCCGCCATAACCGACGTGCCATGCCTACCATAGTGGAGTTCATGACGCCCAGTATCTACGACATCTGTCTCTACAACGATCACATCCTTTCACCCTTCAACAAGCATAACAGACATTTTTATCACTACAGCATCATTCAACACGAAAGCGATACTGCCATCGTCAATTTCCGGCCACGACTGCTGAAGAACACTCAGTTAGTGTCAGGAACAGCTGTCGTCAGCATAGGCACAGGAAGAGTTGTCTCTGCCATTTTCAACGGTGAATTTGACATGATACGCTTCCACACAGAAACCACCCAAGGTGACAGCGACAACCGTTCACTGCTACCACAGCAATGCAAGACGTTTATGAACTTCAAGTTCATGGGCAATAAAATCAATGCAAGTTTCGAAGCCGTCTACGACTGTCCCATCACCCTGCCCGACAGCATCAACAACGTCTTCGACCTCCAGATGATGGACTCTCTCCGTCCCATCCCACTCACTGAGCGGGAGAAGGAAATCTATAAAGGATATACTGAAGCGCATCAACCTGATACCACTGTCGTTGTTGACACTGTAGAACACTTTAACTTTGTCAAGGATGTGCTGCAAGATGCCATCGGCGACAATCTGATATCCAGCATTCGCTATGAGTCTGAGAACACCTACATGAAACTATCACCTATTCTCGACCCTCAGTATATCAGCTACAGTAGTAGCCGAGGATTCTCATACAGGCTGAAATTCGGTGCCCAGTTCCGTTTCAACAACCATCGCTATTTTGAATTCTATCCGTGGTGTGGCTATAACTTCAAGTACGAGAAGTTCTATTTCACCATGCCCTTCTACTTCCACTACAATCCAAAGCGCAATGGATACTTGTCACTCACCTATGGTAACGGCAACCGTATAGGTAGCGGTGTTGTCATTGATGAGATAAAAAGAGAATATGGAGATACACTGAACTTAGACAACAGGGATCTGGAATACTTTGACGACAACTACCTGACCCTTAGCAACAACATCAAGATCTTTGACTGGATAGAACTCACCACGGGATTCGCCTATCATCGCCGCGTGGCCTACAATACTGATGAAATGAGAAAATGGAAGAAACCACGCAATTACTATAGTTTTGCGCCCATGTTCTGCGTCAAATTAACACCTTGGCGAAATGGGCCTGTCCTTTCTGTCGATTACGAGCGTGGCATCAAGGGAGTTTTGAGTTCTTTTATTGATTATGAACGCTGGGAATTTGATGCCTCCATCAAGCATCGCATGAAGCCTATGCGTCTTATCAATGCCCGTGTCGGCGGTGGTTTCTACACTCGCAAGAAAGAAAACTACTTTGTTGACTACCAGCATTTCCGAGAGAACAAGTTGCCTGGGGGATGGGATGATGACTGGTCTGGCGATTTCCAACTACTCAATAGTGATTGGTATAATGAATCACGTTATTATGCCCGCGCCAACCTCAGCTACGAGTCACCATTGATGATTACCTCATGGCTACCCTTGTTGGGACATTATATTGAAAAAGAGCGCATCTATTTCAGTGTATTAAGCATTGACAACACCCGTCCCTATACCGAATTAGGATACGGATTCACCACCCGACTCATCTCCATTGGACTCTTTGCCAGTTTCCTAAATGCCGACTATCAAGGGTTTGGCAGTAAATTCACCTTTGAACTATTCCGACGATGGTAAAACCACTAACCGTATACAAAGCATCGGCAGGCAGTGGAAAGACCTTTTCCCTGGCCGTACATTACATCAAACTTTTGGTACAGAATCCGCTAACGTACCGTCATATTCTCGCTGTCACCTTTACCAATAAGGCCACCGAGGAAATGAAAACGCGTATACTAAGCCAACTCTATGGCATCTGGAAGCAGCTACCAGATTCAAAGAGCTACACCAAAGAGGTATGCCGTGCCCTCGATGCCTCACCAGAGTTTGTAAGTGAACGTGCCGGCAAAGCCCTCTCGCTGCTGCTACATAACTATAATCACTTCCGGGTGATGACCATCGATACGTTTTTCCAAAGCGTACTGCGAAACCTGGCACGCGAGCTTGACCTCACCACCAATCTCCGGATAGAGCTAAATGACTCACAGGTGGAGGAGTTGGCTGTCGATAAGCTGATAGAAGACTTAAAGACCACCGATGTAATGCTTCAGTGGATTTTGAAGTATATCATGGAGAACATCAGCGACGATCGTTCATGGAACGTCATCGGCCAAATCAAGGGTTTCGGAAAGACCATCTTCCGTGACTACTATAAAGAGATCAGCAAGGAACTCAACCAAAAGCTGCAACAAGAAGATTTCTTCAACCGCTATACCCAAACACTTCGTGAAATACGAGATGCTGCCAAGGAACGGATGATCTTCATCGCCAATTCCTTCTTCGAGACTTTAGAGGCAGAAGGCCTCACCCCCGATGACCTTGCCAACAAGAAACGGGGCATTGCCAGTTTCTTCTATAAGCTACAGAGCGGCACGTTTGACGATAGCATTGTCAACCAAACCGTTGCCAACTGTTTGGACGATCCCACGAAATGGTACACCAAGACCCACGAACGTCGGGAACTCATTCACATGCTGGCCGATGGCGAATTAGGCAATATTCTCCGCTATGCCGTTGAGGAGCGTCCACGCCAATGGCTCCTTTATCAATCGGCAGTACTCACCTTACGCCACCTGAACCAGGTACGTTTATTGAGCAGTATAGAAAATAAGGTACGCGAACTCAACGACGAAGCGAACCGCTTTCTGCTCAGCGATACGCAGAAACTACTTCATGACCTTATCAGCGATGCCGACTCACCCTTTATCTTTGAGAAAATCGGTACACAGTTGGAGCACGTCATGATAGACGAGTTTCAGGACACCTCAACTGTGCAATGGCAGAATTTCCGTGTCCTCCTGTTAGAAACCATGAGTCATACGGGCAGCGAAAACCTTATCGTGGGTGATGTCAAACAAAGCATCTACCGCTGGCGCAGCGGCGACTGGCGACTGCTCAACGATATCGAGCAGCAATTCTCCGAGGAGATGGTCCATACAGAGCCCTTGGCCATCAACCGCCGTTCGGATCGTCATATCATTGATTTCAACAACGCTTTCTTCACAGAAGCAGCCCGTTTGGAATATGAAAAGCTGAAAGAGATGCCGGAATCCGACCAACTACAGCGCGCCTATGACCAAGTCAGTCAGGAAATACCAGACGACAAACCTCAAACAGGCTTTGTCCGCATGGAGCTACTGCCTAATGACGACTACCAGCAGCAGACACTCTTACACATGGCAGACACCATTGACGAACTCCGGGCACAAGGCATTCCGCAGAGTAAGATAGCCATACTTGTACGGACCAACAGCTATATACCGCTCATTGCCAAATTCTTTGCCGAACATCAGTCCGAGGTCAGTATTGTCAGTGATGAAGCCTTCCGCTTAGATGCCTCGCAACCAGTCAACATTGTCATACAAGCATTACGGGCCATCAACAATCCCACGGATCATATCGCCCGAGCATACCTTCATAAGACTTGTCCTGACTACAGTCTCCCAGACGACGCCTCGCTGTCACTCTATGAATTAGTTGAGAGGTTGTTTGCCGACTTCCATCTCGACCAGTTTGACAGTCAGACAGCTTATGTGTGCGCCTTCTTTGACCAACTACGGAAATATACGACAGACAATCCAGCCACCATCGGTGACTTCCTGCACTTGTGGGACAGCGAGCTCTGTGCAAAAACCATTCAGAGCGATGTCACTAACGGCATACGCATCATCAGCATCCATAAATCCAAGGGGCTGGAGTTCGATTACGTCATCTGTCCCTTCTGCGACTGGCAGTTGGAGAAAATGGGAAATGTGTTATGGTGCCAGCCCTCGGAAGAACCTTTCAACGACTTGCCATTGGCACCCATCGACTATAGCCAAAAGGGAATGAAGGGCACTATCTACGAAGATGACTATCACCACGAGCATCTGCAGAACGTCGTTGACAATCTGAATCTGCTTTATGTCGCTTTCACCCGTGCCCGCAGCGGACTTTTCGTCATCGGAAAGCGA
This sequence comes from uncultured Prevotellaceae bacterium, assembly GCA_902794405.1. Lineage (GTDB taxonomy): Bacteria > Bacteroidota > Bacteroidia > Bacteroidales > Bacteroidaceae > Prevotella. The sequence continues at coordinate 6,628 of CADBHI010000002.1, read as the reverse complement.
GGTGCCAAGAACTCTCGTTCCGAAATTATCGAGCAGACGTTGCCTTCGCTGCCGATAGGTACTATTACGGGGATTGACGATAAAGACAGCGCCATCACCTTCGAATATGGCACTTTAGGCTATATCCCCGATTCAAAGAAAGCCGACACCGACAATCCTTTCCTGCAACCGTCGGAACCTTTCCACGTTAGCATGATTACCCATGCTACCAAGTCGGAATTCCGCCAAAGTAACCAAAGCCGCGACTTTATCAACGGCGATGACGAGCAGAACGATGGTAACAGCTATATTCAGATGGGAAGTATTCTGCACCGTATTTTCTCCACTATCCATACCACCGCCGACATTGACAATGCCCTGCATGAACTGGAGAGCGAGGGCATTATCTACGACAACGACATTACCCTTGAGCGCATCACCACCATGCTCCGTCGTCGCCTGGAGCACCCCAAGGTGGCGGAATGGTTCGACGGGCACTGGACCCTCTTCAACGAGTGTACCATCCTCAGCATAGAAGATGGTGAGGTAATTGAACGGCGTCCCGACCGTGTCATGACCGACGGCACGAAGTGGGTGGTAGTCGACTTCAAGTTCGGACGTCCCAACCCCGATTATCATGACCAAGTGCGGCAATACATGCAACTCATAGAAGCCATGGGCCACAAGAACGTTCAAGGTTTCCTGTGGTACGTATATAGCAACATCATTGAAGAAGTAAAAGCATGAAGACATTCCTTGAATACGTAGCAGAAGATATCATCAGCAAATACGGCACCCAACTGGCCCATACCGCAGTTGTATTTCCTAACAAGCGCGCCTCGCTGTTCCTGAACGATGCACTTGCTCGCTTAGCAGGACGTCCCCTATGGTCGCCAACCTACATCACCATCAGCGAGCTCTTCCGCCGTCATTCCAAGCTGAAAGTCGCCGACCCCATCAAGCTCGTCTGCGACCTTTTCCGTTCCTATTCCGAAGTGACCGGCTTCGAGGAAAACATGACGCTTGACCATTTCTATGGTTGGGGACAGCTACTGATTACCGACTTTGACGACATCGACAAGAACATGGCACCAGCCGAAAAGGTGTTTGCCAATCTCCGCGACATCCATGAGTTCGACGACATCAGCTACCTCAATGACGAACAAAAAGCTGTCATCCGCAAGTTCTTCGCTAACTTCAGCGACGACCAGAACACGCTTCTCAAAGAGCGTTTCCTGCGACTTTGGTCACGCATGGGCAGCATCTATCAAGACTTCAATCAGCGACTGGCCAACCAGGGACTTGCCTATGAGGGCGCCCTCTACCGACAGGTGGCTGAAGACGAAAGCCTCACTTTCCAGTACGATCGTTATCTTTTCGTCGGCTTCAATCTGCTGCAGGTCGTCGAACAACGGCTCTTCCAGCGGCTCAAGGCCGACGGCAAGGCATTCTTCTACTGGGACTTCGACCATGCCTATATGCACTCCGAAGCGGGTCACTTCATCGGCCAATACCTCAGTCAGTTCCCTAACGAGTTGCCTACTGATGCTGATGCCATCTACCGCAATTTCCAGCATCCCAAGACCATCCATCTGGTCAGCGCCCCTACCGAGGATATCCAGGCACGTTACGTCAACCAATGGTTGCAAGAGGGCGAGCGCATCCATGCCGGACGCCACACGGCCATCGTACTCTGCAACGAAGGTTTACTCCAGACGGTCATCCATTGTCTGCCTGATGAGGTGGAGCATGTCAACATTACCACCGGCTACCCCCTTGCTCAGACACCTATTGCCTCGCTTGTCCAGCGTATGCTCCGCGACCACAGCCTCAACCAGGTCATTTCCTATGTCAAAGAACAGGCACAGGCAACTGACAACACAACCGCTAATCCATTGACGGCAGAAGCTCTGTTCCGCACCTATACTTTGCTCAACCGCTTGCAGACACTTATCGATGCAGGTGACCTGACGGTTGACAACATCACCCTTGGACGATTAGTGGCACAGCTCATTCAGCAAACCTCTATCCCCTTCCATGGCGAACCTGCTGTAGGGTTACAGATTATGGGCGTGCTCGAGACACGCAACCTTGACTTCGACCACTTGCTACTGCTGTCAGCCAACGAGGGCAACCTGCCTCGGGGCATCACCGACTCTTCATTCATCCCCTACTCTCTGCGTCGGGCCTTCGGACTGACGACCGTCGACCACAAGGCTGCTATCTATGCCTACTATTTCTATCGGCTGCTCAGTCGTGCAAAGGATGTCACCATCGTCTACAACAACGCCACTACTGACGGACAGACAGCAGAAATGAGCCGTTTCATCCTCCAACTGTTAGTGGAAGACCATTATCACACCATCGGGCAGAGAACGCTGCAAGGAGGTCAGCAATATACGCTCCAGCATCCGCGCCCTATCGCCAAGACGCCTGAAATGATGGACACCCTGCGTCAACGGTTCTCGAATTCCACGTTTTCACCAACGGCCATCAACCGCTATATGCGCTGTCCCCTACAGTTCTACTATTGCTATGTGGAAGGCCTTCGGGAACCTGACGACACCGAGGACGGCGTCATCGACAACCGCATCTTTGGCAACATCTTTCATAACGCCGCTCAGATGCTCTATGAACGACTCATGCAAAAGAGTCCGCACATCCTTGCCTCAGACCTTGAACAACTGCTTAAGACCAAAGTAGACATTGAAAGGGCTGTCGATGAAGCATTCAACCAAGAATTCCACGGCCATGTGCCCACTGGCGGCCTGGCCGTTATCAACCGCGAAGTCATCATCCATTACCTGCGCCAACTGGTTGAGGTTGACCGCCGACTGGCTCCCTTCACCATCCTTCAGTTAGAGAAAGACATCCTTCAGCCGCTGCCCATCAGCGCCCTCGGCATCACTACCAACATTGGAGGTCGCGCCGACCGCATTGACTGCATCAACAATGGCGATGGCGAACAAATACGCATTATCGACTACAAGACGGGAGCATCCAAGCTACAACCCCTCAAGACCGTTGACGACATCTTCGACAGCTCCAAGCTGCGTAACCATAACGACTACTACCTGCAAACCCTGCTCTATGCCCGCATCCTTCGCCGCAACAGCCAGCTGCCTGTTGCACCAGCCCTGCTTTTCATCCAGCATGCCGGCACCGACGACTACAACCCCATTCTGAAGTTTGGCAACGAATACATCAACGACGTAGCAACAGCAGACGGCGATCAGTTCGTCAGGTTGCTTGTTCAGAAAATCGACGAGATATTCAATCCATCCCTGACTTTCGTTCCAACCGACGACACCGACCGCTGCCACACCTGTCCCTATGCTTCGCTTTGCGGGCTGTAAACAGGCTTTAGTAGGTGGTTACGCTTTCTTGATGTAGTTGACAATCCACTCTCCTACCTCGCGCGTACCATAATTATCACCTCCCTTCACCTGAATTTCAGGAGTACGGACATTCGCATTCAGCGAGGCTTCTACGGCCTGCCGTATCAGCTGCCCCTCAGCATTCAAGCCAAAGTGCTCCAACAACATGGCAGCCGACAGTATCTGCGCAAGCGGATTGGCCAGATTCTGACCAGCAGCCTGAGGCCACGAACCGTGGACGGGTTCAAACAACGGCGTATGCTCGCCCAACGACGACGAGGGCTGCAGGCCCATAGAGCCGGTAATGCACGAGGTCTCGTCGGTGAGGATGTCGCCAAAGGTATTCTCAGTTACAATCACGTCGAAGAAGCGGGGCTCAGTCAGCACCCGCATTGAGGCATTGTCGATGAACATGTAATCGGTCTTCACCTCTGGGTACTGCGGTTCCATTTCCTTGGCAACCTGACGCCACAGTCGGCTGCTGGCCAGCACATTGGCCTTATCAACGACGGTCAGATGCTTACTGCGGGTCATAGCCATCTCGAAGGCCACCTTCAGGATGCGTTCAATTTCAGGACGCGTATAGATATTGGTGTCGTAGGCCATATCGTTGTCCTGATGCTTCTCACCGAAATACATACCTCCGGTGAGTTCACGGATAACCACGAAATCGGCTCCGCGCAACAACTCCTCCTTCAACGGCGACTTATGCAGCAGGCAATCGAAGGTGGCAACCGGGCGCACATTGGCATAGAGTCCCAACTTCTTGCGCATAGCCAGCAGTCCCGTCTCGGGCCGCACCTTTGCCGTCGGGTCGTTGTCGTACTTCAGATCGCCCACGGCAGCAAAGAGCACGGCATCGGCTCTCATGCAGGCCTCATGGGTAGCTTCGGGATACGGGTCACCAACAGCCTCGATGGCATGGGCACCACAGATGGCCTCTTCGTAAGTAAAATGATGGCCGCACTTTGCAGCAATGGCATCGAGCACGGCAACGCCCTGCTTCATGATCTCCGGACCTATACCGTCGCCCGGAAGGATGGCAATTCTTAAATCCATATTATTGTCTTTTTACTATTTAGCAATTTCCTTTTTTCAACTTACAATTCCTTTGATAGTTCGCTTTCAATGATGTTCAGCATCTTGAACGTAGCCTTAATGGCTGCTTCGGTCTGGTCGGCATCAAGGCCTCTGGTACGGAGCAGGCGGCCATTGTCGTTCCAGGTGATGACGGTCTGCACAAGGGCATCGGTACGACCACCGGGAGGAATACTGACAGCATAGTTCTGCAACAAGGGGAATGTACGATCGAGGTACTTACGGTAAATGAAGCGCAAGGCCTTGACAAAGGCATCGTACTGACCGTCGCCAGTAGCACCAGCCTCATACTGTTGACCATTGATCTCTACCTTGACATTTGCTCCAGGCTTCAGACCGTAAGCCGTTGAAACGACGTAGCTTACCAACTTTACGTTGTCGCTCTCAGCATCATGTTTCAGCACATCGCTAACGATGTAGGGCAGGTCTTCCTGCGTCACGATTTCCTTCTTGTCGCCCAGTTCCGTAATACGCTCTGTGACACGACGCTGCTGCTCTGGAGTCAGCTCCAATCCCAACTCTTCCAGGTTCTTGGCGATGTTAGCCTTGCCGCTGGTCTTACCCAAAGCATACTCACGCTTTCGGCCAAAACGCTCGGGTACAAGGTCATTCTGGTAGAGCCTGTCCTTGGAATCGCCGTCGGCATGGACGCCAGCCACCTGCGTAAACACATTGTCGCCAATGATGGGCTGATTGGGCGCCACGGCAATACCGCTATAGCTTTCCACCATACGGCTGATGGCGTTCAGCTTATCCTCGCAGATATTGGTCACGGCATGGAACTGGTCCTTGAGAATCACCTGCACACTCGACAACGGCGCATTACCGCAACGTTCGCCCAGGCCGTTGACCGTCACATGGAGTCCGCGGGCCCCACTCAGCACGGCAGCCAAGGAGTTCGATACGGCTAAGTCATAGTCGTTGTGGGCATGGAAATCGAAGTGGGTGTCGGGATAGCGCTTCACCATCTTGCGGAAGTACTCGATGACCTGCAGGGGATTCATGATGCCGAGGGTATCGGGCAGCATGAAGCGACGGATACCCGAGTCGACAAGAGCATCCATCAGCTGATAGACATAGTCAGGCGAATCCTTCATGCCGTTCGACCAGTCCTCCAGATACAGATTGACACTAATGCCCCGTTCTCGGGCATAGCTCACCGACTGGCGGATATTGTCAATATGCTCCTCGGGCGTCTTACCCAACTGCTGCCGACAATGCTTCAAGGAGCCCTTGGCCAGCAGGTTCAAAGTGCGACAGCCACAATCGGCAATCCAGTCGATGCTTTCATGACCATCAACGAATCCTAACACCTCCACGCTCTCCAGACGGTCAATCTGGCGGGCATAGCGGCAAATCATGGTCACGGCATCCTTCTCGCCATCGCTGACACGGGCCGAGCCCACCTCCAGTCGGTCGACGTTGACATCGTGCAACAGCATGCGAGCCATCATGAGTTTCTCATGCGGCAGGAAGCTGACGCCGTTGGTCTGTTCGCCGTCACGGAGAGTAGAGTCAAGTATTTCAATAAACTTCTGTTCCATGTTCCCACTCCTTTGTCTTTTCTTGATTCTGCATCAAGAAGTCAATATCATCGAGCCCGTTCATCAGGCAATGCTTCTTGTAGCCGTTGATGTCGAAATGCTCGCTACGTCCTGTTGCCTTGTTGGTCACGGTCTGACGAGGCAAGTCCACCTCCACCTCGGTCTTCGGGTCCTGACTGATGCTGTCGAACAGCTCCTTCAGGAAGTCCTCGCTCACCTGTACAGGCAGCACGAAGTTGTTCAGCTCATTGTTCTTGTGGATATCGGCAAAGAACGAGCTAATCACCACGCGGAAGCCGTAGCCCGCAATGGCCCATGCGGCATGCTCACGACTACTGCCCGAACCGAAGTTCTTGCCGGCCACGAGGATGCAGCCGGAATAGGTGGGGTTGTTAAGGACGAAATCCTTAACCACCGTTCCGTCGGCATTGTAGCGCCAGTCGCGGAAGAGGTTGTCGCCGAAGAACCTCTCTTCGCGGGTCGTTGCCTTGAGGAAACGGGCAGGAATGATCTGGTCGGTGTCCACGTTCTCAATTGGAAGGGGCACGCAAGTACTGGTTATAATATCGAATTTCTGTTTCATAATAGTTCGCGTGGATCAGTTATTACTCCTGTTACAGCAGCGGCAGC
>CADBHI010000001.1 GCA_902794405.1 uncultured Prevotellaceae bacterium | reverse complement strand
GAACGCATGATGGCACAGCCGCAGACGAAGGTGCGCCAGCTCTCTATCGTCAGCAAGAACCAGGCAGACGAACTTCTCTCTTTGCGCCAGACGGCTACAAGTGATGCGCCGTTCAAGTTCTTCCACGACTGTATCAGCCACTTCGCACAGACGCAGCCCGACCACGAAGCCCTGGTAGCCTGCGATGCTAAGTTCACCTACAAAGAGATGGATGATGCAACGAACAGTATCGCCAATGGCCTGCGTCAGCGTGGTGTTCAGGAACGTGATCGCGTGGCCCTGCTGCTGCCCCGTACCAGCCGACTGATACTCTCGCTCTTCGGTGTGCTGAAGGCTGGAGCCGCTTATATCCCTTGCGATCCCGATTATCCCGCAGACCGCGTGAAGCTCATCCTTGAAGACAGCGAGGCTCGCTATATCATCACGACCAGCGACCGCATGGACAGCGTGCCTGCCGACAAAGCCATCAATGTCGAGGACCTTCTCAATGGTCCGCTCGAGCTTTGCTCGCTTGCTACCGAAGGGACGCAAGAAAGTTCCGCTCGGCTCTGCCGCTTGGCACAGCCAAGAATGGTCAATGTTCAATCAACCATCACCCCCGACGATCTCGCGTACCTTATTTATACTAGCGGTTCCACAGGTCGCCCCAAGGGTGTCATGCTGCGCCACGAAGGCATCTGCAACTATCTCTATGGTCATCCTGCTAATGTCTTTGCCAATGCTGTGCTGACCGATGCCAAACGGATGTTGAGCGTGACCACCATTTCGTTCGATGCGGCTCTGCAGGACATCGGCATGTGCTACTACAATGGCAAGACGCTGATTCTTGCCACTGAGGAACAGGCCAACAACCCGCTCGACCTGGCACATCTCATCAACGAACAACAAATCAATATGGTCAGCGGCACACCGTCGCGTTGGATGACGTGGCTCACCAGTCCCGACTTCTGCGAGGCCATCGCAAAGGTCAACATCTGCCGTGCCGGTGGTGAGAAGTTCTCCGACCAGCTGCTCACACTGATGCGCAGCGCCACCAAGGCTCGTATCTTCAACTGCTACGGTCCTACAGAGATTACCGTGGCCTCGAACAATGCCGAACTGACGAACGTCGAACTGGTGACCGTCGGCAAGCCGCAGCTGAACGTTAAGGAGTTCATCGTCGATGCCGACGGCAACGAACTGCCGGCAGGCGTGGTTGGTGAACTGTATATCGGCGGACGCGGCGTGGCCCGGGGCTACAACAACCTTGACGAGATGACCCGTGAGCGCTTTGTGGAGTATCATGGCGAGCGCATCTATAAGTCGGGCGACTATGCCAAGTGGCTGCCTGACGGCAATATCGTCATCCTCGGTCGTACTGACCACCAGATCAAGCTCCGTGGCTTGCGTATTGAGTTGGGCGAGATTGAGAACGTGATGCTGAAAGTCGAAGGCATCAAGAAGGTGGTAATCCTGATCCGCAAGTTGAACGACAAGGAACATCTCTGTGCCTACTATACCGCCGATCGCGAGATAGCCCCAGATGCTCTGAAGGCTGAAATATCCAAGAGTCTGACACAGTACATGGTGCCAACGGCTTATCTGCAACTGAAGGATATGCCGATGACGCCCAACGGCAAGACGGATGTAAAGGCTCTGCCCGAACCGCAGCTGGCCATCAGCAGTGCCTACGAGGAACCCGCCAACGATACCGAGCGTGCTTTCTGCGACATCTTTGCTGGTATCCTGCAGATGGACCGCGTGGGTGCTACCGATAACTTCTTCGAACTCGGCGGTACGTCGTTGGTCGTTACCCGTGTCATCATTGAGGCCGACAAGGCTGGCATGCACGTGGCCTACGGTGACGTCTTTGCCAACCCGACCCCTCGCCAGCTTGCTACGCTGATTACCGGTGCAGCCGCTCCCGACGGCTCTTCCACCGAGACAGACCCCGTTGCCGACTACGACTATACTGCCATCGAAAACCTGTTGCAGCGCAACACCCTCAAAGCCTTCCGTGCCGGCGACCGCCTGCCGCTTGGCAATGTGCTGCTGACGGGTGCCACGGGTTATCTGGGCATTCACATCCTTCGTGAACTGATTGACAGCGATGCCGAAAATATCTACTGCCTGGTACGTGGCAAGACACAGGAGAAGGCTGAGAGCCGCCTGCGCACCTTGCTATTCTACTACTTCGCCAACTCCTTCAAGGAACTCTTCGGTACCCGTCTGCACGTCATCCTCGGCGACGTCACCGAGGACCTCTGTGCTGTCGTGGGCGATACTGTCAGCATCAATACCATCTTTAACTGTGCCGCTATCGTGAAGCACTTCTCCGAAGGTACTGAGATTGAGGACGTCAACATCGGTGGTGCACAGCGTTGCGTTGACTTCTGTCTGAAGAATGGTGCCACGCTGGTACACGTCTCTACCGCCAGCACCCGCGGTCTGTGGGTGGGCGACAGTGTGGAAGCCCTGAATGACAAGCAGTCAATGGTCTTCACAGAGCAGCGTCTCTACATGGGCCAGTACCTCGGCAATAAGTACATCTACTCGAAGTTCATGGCCGAGCGGCTCATTCTCGATGCTGCAGCCCTGCATGGGCTGACTGCCAAGATCATGCGTGTTGGCAACCTCGCTGCCCGTTCTACCGATGGTGAGTTTCAGGCTAACTTCTCGACAAACTCGTTCATGGGTCGTATCCGTATCTACAATATGCTGGGCTGCTGTCCTTACGAGATGTGCAACACGGGCGTGGAGTTCTCACCCATCAACGAAGTATCACGTGCCATTGTGCTGCTGGCCACCACGCCGAAGGAGTGTACGGTCTTCCATCCGTACAACATTCACGCCCAGTTCCTTGGTGATGTGCTCAGCGGACTGACCTCTGTCGGTCAAGGCATACGTTTTGTCGAGCAAGAGGATTTCCAAAAGGCTATGGACGAGGCAGGCCAAGACCCGCAGAAAGCCAAACAGATGGCTGCACTGCTGGCCTATAAGGACGTGGCCCACGGACAGAAGACCAGCGACGTGAAGCGTGACAACAACTACACCACGCAAGTGCTCTATCGTCTTGACTTCCGCTGGTCGCCCACCTCCTGGGACTATGTCGAGCGTATGCTCACTGCCATCGGTGGCTTTGGTTTCTTTGAAGAGTGATGATATGACCACCAACCAACGTTTCTATATCAGTTGGACGCTGATGATGACGGCAGCCATCGTCATTATCTCGGCGAACTCTATCTTCGTTCCGGCAACGTCGTATATTGCACGGGACTTGGGCGTCGCAGAGGCCGCCATGTCATCGAACATGGTGTTCAGCCGCTCGGGCATGATTATCTGCATGTTCTGCTTCGCGGCCTTTGCCGACCTGTTTACGTCGCGCCGCCTGGCGCAGGCGGGACTGGTCATTTGCATCGTCAGTTGTGTGTTGAGTGCCATCGCGACAAATATATATGTGTTCGACCTGGCTCAGATCATCGAGGCTGTTTCGCGCGCCACCATCATGCTCACGATGCAGCTTTGGATCGCAGGCATCTCTAACAAGGATAATCTGGCTAGCCGTCTCAGCTGGTATACTGTCATGATTACCATTGCACCCATCCTTGCCCCGTCGGTAGGCGGTGTGATTGCCGATTTTGTCTCCTGGCAGTACTGCTTCGTTGTCTTGGGCGTGCTGAGTCTTGTCATGCTGGCAGCCATCAGTATGTTCCGTATTGTGGATAGGACGGAGCAGCGAAATCAGACTAAGGCCCGATTCTCTCCCATGAAGACGCTGCGTGAATACCGACAGGTCATCCGTCATTCACCGTTGTTGCCACTGAGCTTCTCGTTGGCTTGGATGGCCTGGTTCGACGGCGGTTACATGGCCATCGTCTCCTTCTTGTTCGTCGACGAGTTAGGCTTGAGCGCAGCTCAGTTGGGCGGCATCATCATGGTTTATGTTGCCGGTGCCTTTCTTGGCCGTTTCCCCATCATGTATATCCAGAAGCGGTATGGGCCGCGTGTCACTTTCCTCTTCCATCAGGCCATTGTGTTGTTGGCAACAGTCGGTGCGCTCTGCTACCGTCTGCTGACGGGGCATCACGACATCGCGGAGATTGCCGTTATGATGTTCGTGTTTGGCTTCGGCTTCAGCGGCTTGTACATCTACTGCTTACGCAACAGCATGATCATTGAACCGGAAAAGAAGAGTGTCTACACCAGCCTGTTCAACGCCCTCTACAGCATTGCTGCCCTGTTAGGCGTACTGACCATACAGGGACTGTATGTGGCCAAGTTCACCTCTGTCAACATCTTCCAGACGCTGGTGGTCACCGCTACCGTCTTCATGCTGGTGGGCACCGTGCTGCACCTGAAGGCTCTTAAGAAAATAGACAATAAACTATGAATTACGGGGAGCAGGCTCCTGCGTCGGTTGTGCAGTGACTGTTGGAGCCCCTTGAAGGGAGGGGAGAGAGGGGCAGGCTTTCTGCGGTACTCCCCTCCCTTCAAGGGGAGGGGCTGGGGGTGGGGTCTGTATAGTTCTTTCTCACGTTTGCTTTCGTTTGTTCGAAAATCACGCTGCAAAAGTAAAAAAAATATTTCATTCGCAAAGCGAAATAGTAGAATAATTATCGAAGCTGTGCAATATTTCTTTCATATCCCCCGTTGCCCCACTTTCTTTGGCTGAAGAAAGCTGCACTTAAAACTCTACAGTAACGTCGAAAATGCTATAGAAAGTTTTCTCCAAAATCTTGTCAAAGTATTCAGACTTGACAAACACGTTGTGGGTGCTGATGACATCAGAGAGCTTAAAGAAACTCATTATGTGAGTTACAAAGAACGACTGTCGTAACATAGGCTTGTTGAGCCACTCGTTTTTGAGTTCAATAGTGTACTGTGGATTGTGGTTCTTCGTGGAAATAAGAATGGCGTAAAACAACCCGTCTTCATCTTCTTGTAAACGGCAGGGGGAAACAACTAAGGCTGGATGAGCCTTGAACTCACCCCCAGGAAGCAGGAATGGAACTTCCACAATCTCACCAGGTTTAAGCTTTGTTATAGCCATTTCTCCAATCCTTTAACGATTTTTCCTCGGTTAGCCTCTATAATGTCAGCAGGATTAACCTCGTTATCAGCTATGATAGGGACAGGGTCACCTTGCATCTCCCTTTCCATATCATCGTCACTCATGGCACTTAAACGGTGAGCCTTTGCTGGCTTTTTATTAGTAGTAATCACTTCGTCTTCAACCATTGAGGCACTGATAAGAGTCAAAAGCGTCAGCTTTGCCTTATTGCTGGCGTTTTTGATACCCCGCCCCGGCCTCACGGCCACCCCGCCCCTACCAGGGGTGGGGAGTTCTATTGCGGCTCCGCTCCCCTTAGGTGCATGATGATGGTAGATAGTCCACCATTGTTTTTTTATTCAAATGTTTTGAAGTCGTAGCCTTGGGACTTGAGCCATTTGATGCTCTCGGGGAGGGCGGCGAGTGTTGATAGATGTTTCATTTTAAGTTAAAGTTTTAGTTGTTAAATGTGAGATTAGAAGTATGCGATGCTGAAGCGCTGGTGTCGCTCGTCGGGACTCTTGATGGCGGCGAGACGGCCAGTGAGGGCATCGTAATATTGGAGGGTATGCTTCAGACCCAGGAGTTGGGTCTTGGTATTGGTGACCCAGAAGGTGCCATTGGGGTTGAAGAACATGCCGTTGTCAATAAGGATTTGCTGAATGTCGTTATTGAAACGGACGATGTCGAGAATCGTCTTCAGCTCGTCAACAGTAGGGAAGGGGTAGCTATAGTAGTGGGTGCCGGAAAAGAATTCTTCACGCAGGTCCTTGCAATATGGTTTGCCATTGATGATCCAGAGATTTTCGCCCCTGACCTTGCCGAGACCTTTTATCAAGATGCCGCGCTGCCATTCAGAGGTTTCGCGAATGCAGACGTAGTGTGAACCAATAAAGCTTGAATATGACCTTGTGCCACTTGTTTTGAGTAGCTTCGTCTCCTTGTTGAGAATGACATAGTCGCCGACGTCCCATTTTTTGTTTTTTATTTCAGTATTCATTTTTAAGTACATTAGTGGATGCAAAAGTAGTGGGAAACGTCGGAAAACGTGGCCCACTACTTAAATTATTTGTGTCAAATCTTAAAAAACTGCTATTTATGCCTGTATTGCAGCCTTACGGAACTCGGAAGGCGACATGGAATATTGTTCGCGGAACAGGCGGTTGAAGGTGGAACGGTTGGTGATGCCACTCTGTTCGATGATGAGTCCCACGGGGGTATCGGTCTGAGTGAGTAGTTTGGCGGCGTGGCGAATACGGTAACGATTGATGAAATCGGCCGGTGTAAGTCCTGCACACTCGCGCAGTGCGGTATAGAGGTAGGTAGTGTTGGTGCCAAGCAGTCGTGCCAGTGTTTCGTGGTTGGTGTCGGGAGTTGTATAGACGTCGGACTGCTTCATGAGTTCGCACAAACGGTTGTAGATTTGCATATTGGCAGAGAGGGGTTCGCTGTTGGGGGCAGACACTGACGCTTCAGCCTGTTGCTCGGCCTGTTCGTGCTGTTGTATTTGCTCGTAGAGTTTGCGGTTCTTTGCTGCCAGCACCTTATTATATTTACGTGTTCGCCAGAACAGATAGCCAATGAGCAGGAGAATGACGGCGAGGGCAACAGCCATGATGCGGTGGAGTAGCACCGTGAAGCGTAAGTCGGTGATGCGCAGGTCGCGTTCGTTGGTCTGGTAGATGACGGAGAGTTCGGCAGCATTGTTCCTCTTCTGCCAGATGAGGGCAGAGTCAAGGGTTGCGCGGATACTGTCGGCAGTGGCTAACGCCTCGGCTTGGCGCCCTGCCTTGCGGTAGGCGGTATAGCGTGGCGCGAGTCGTTTGACGATGTTGTCGAAATTCATCTGTGCACCGTCGGTGGCCATATAGGTACTGTCGAGCTGTTCGTACCAATGGACTGCCTCGTTGTAACGCCCCGCTGCCATGAGGTAGTCGGCAGCTTCGAGGTAGCCAGACGGATTAAATATACGGCTTCGGGGAACAGCGGCGAAGGTGGCGGCTGCCTCAGTGGGGTGCCCCGTTTTGTAGAGGTAAAAAGCTCGTTTGAGGGCGATGTGGCCTTTCCACTCCTCGATAAACATGGAGTCGGGGCCCCCCTGTTCGTAACGGTTGAGTTCCTGTTCACACTGTAGTAGCCACTGCTGTGCCTGGTCAATGTCGCCCATGTTGAAGTAGTTGACAGAGATTGACATGCATGCAATGGCCAGGTTGACCCTTTCGGAGGCATTTTTGCTGGTAGCCTGCAGTTGGGCTTGGTATGCCAGCTGGCAATTGCGTCGGGCCTCGTCATACTGATGCAACTCGACCTGCTTCTCAGCCAGCAGCATCAGCAGAGCCGACTTGACACCTATAGGAAACGCCTTGTTTCCATCGGCCTGCATCAGTAGCTTGGAGGTGATGTCGAGTGCACCTTCAGTGTCGCCTCGACTGGCCCTCAGACAGGCCCATCGGTAGCCGGCATCGGTATAATCGTACCAGCTTTGCGACGGGTCGGTGCTAAAGCCTTCGTAGGCACTCTTGAAGTAATGCTCTGCCAATTGCATGAGCCAAGCCCTGTCGTAGGCAATGGCACGCAGGTAGTTGGCTCGTGGGGTGATAATGCCCTTTAAAGATTCGAGTGTGTCGATGATGGCAAGTGTCTGGTCCAGATTGTTGGCACGGCTGGCTTCGTCGTACTGTTGCCACGCTGTCTTCACTTTGGCATCGTCGATAGTGTCGGTGCTGTTAGTGCAGGCTGTCAGGTACGTGAGTGCAGCACATACAAGAATCGTAGCCTTGGGACTTGAGCCATTTGATGCTCTCGGGGAGGGCGGTGCGGAGCTTGTCGATGGACTTGAGGGAGTCGTGGAAGGTGATGATGCTTCCCGGGCGCGCGTACCTTATTATATTGTTGACGACACCCTGGGCGGTGAGCCACTTGGAGTAGTCGCGAGTAACGAGGTCCCACATGACAATCTTGTAACGGCGGGAGAGCAGGAAATACTGGATGAGACGCATCCATCCGTGAGGCGGCCTGAAGAGATGGCTGCGGATGTAGGCATTGGCATGCTCCACGTTGTAGTTGTACTCGTGGATGGTGCGGTTGAGGGCGCCGATGTGGTTGTGGGTGTGGTTGCCCACCTGATGGCCCTCGTCGACGATGCGCTGGTAGAGGTGGGGGTAGCGGCGTACGTTGTCGCCGACCATAAAAAAGGTGGCATGGATGCCATGCTCCTTGAGAATGTCGAGGATGTAGGGGGTAGCCTCGGGAATGGGACCGTCATCGAAGGTCAGGTATACTGACCGTTCGTGACGGTTCATTCTCCAAAGGGCCCTGGGATAGAGCCAGCGAAGATAAAGTGCCGGTTGCTCTATAAACATCTCAGCGTGGTGGCGGGTTTTAGAGTCCTAAGTTTCCGCCCCGTGCCTGGAAGTTACGGAAGATGTTTTCAAGGCGCTTCTCAACGTCGGCACCGGTCTTCTCGTCGATCTCGTAGCCGAGCTGTGTGAGCATCTGCAGGATGTAGAGGTGCAGCTGGCAGTCGCGCTGGCAGTTGGCAAAGCGTGCGGGTTCGAGTGAGCAGTACCAGTTCATATACTGTTCGGACTTGTTCCAGAGAAGCATGAGGGTCTCCTTGGCCTTGTCTTTCTGTCCGATGTCGTTATAGGAGCGGGCAATGTCGAGGGAGCCGCTGGTAAAGTCGGCGGGAACGTTGTAGTTGGGAATCTCCTTGTCGGCGAGTGCGAGCACCTGGGCAGCCTTGTCTTTCTTGCCCTCGGCAATGAGGTTGGCGGCGAGCTGGGAGAGGAGGCGGCGGTGGGTGTAGCACATGCGCATGACGGTCTCGTCGAGGTAGATGCCTTCCATCTTGACGTTGCCGTACTTATAGCGTGTGGTGACGTTGTTGAAGGCTTTCTCGGTGTCGAAGTTTTTCAGGCCGGAACCCTTGGTGGTGAACGGCGTGATGCGGTTGGCAAGGCCTTCCTGTATGAAGTTGTCGCCGAGGTTCATGTAGTTGTCGGAGCCCACGGTGAGTGCGACGTAGATGGGGCGGGTCCAGTTGCACTGGTCAATCATCTCGAGCATCATGAGGTCGCCCTTGTAGAGGGCACTCTTGCCACGCAGGGAGATGACCATGCGGTCGGGAATGGAATCGCCCTGGAGCATCATGCCGCTGTTACGCACGGCTTCCTTGTCGATAGTCATATAGAGGGTATCGGTAGGAATGACGTGGAGGTCCTTGTTGGTGGAGCGCACCCAGTACTTCAGGATGTTGCGCAGTTCGAAGGGAGAGTCGCCGAACTGTCGGCGGGCTTCCTCGGGCTGTTCGCGGTAGAGGTCGAGCACCTGCTGTTTGAGTGACGGGTCGACCTGGCAATACTCGTTGGTGCCGGCGCAGTATTCAATACGTTCCCAGGAGATGGGTACTGAGGGCGAGTCGTAGGCGGGACGGCGCATCTGGTCGATATACCAGTCGGTCTGCAGGTAAGAGAGGTTGCAGACGCGGGCGTCGGTGCGCACGCCTTCGGTGTCCATGTTGTACCACAGGGGGAAGGTGTCGTTGTCGCCGTTGGTGAAGATGATGGGGTTGCCCTTGTCCTGCAGCGTCATGAGGTAGTTCTGTCCGAAGTCGCGGCAGGTGTAGCGGCCTGAGCGGTCGTGGTCGTCCCAGGTCTGGGAGGCCATTTGGATGGGGACGAGAAGGCCGACTAATCCTATTACTCCTGCCATCCCAGCGTATTCCTTTTTCATCTTCTTGGAGATGAGGTCCCAGATGGCTGCTATGCCGAGTCCGCACCAGATGGCGTAGGCATAGAAGGAACCAGCGTAGGCGTAGTCACGCTCACGGGGCTGTACGGGCGTCTGGTTGAGGTAGACGACGATGGCCAGACCCGTCATGAAGAACAGGAAGAAGACGACCCAGAACTGCTTGATGCCCTTCTGTCCCTTCTTCAGCGACTGCCAGAAGAGTCCGATGAGTCCGAGGATGAGCGGCAGGCAGTAGAACACGTTGTGACCCTTGTTCTCCTTCAGCTCGTCGGGCAGCATGGACTGGTCGCCGAGGCGTGCGTTGTCGATGAAGGGAATACCAGTGAGCCAGTTGCCGTGTTCCAGTTCGCCATGTCCCTGGATATCGTTCTGGCGGCCAGCGAAGTTCCACATGAAGTAGCGCCAGTACATCCAGTTGCACTGGTAGCTGAGGAAGAAGCGCAGGTTCTCGAACTGCGAGGGTACCTTCACCATCATGTCCTCGCCGCAGCGGTCGTAGGGTACCTCGGAGCCGCTGACGCCACCCATCCAGGCCTCGTAGTCCTGGGTGTGGCCGGCATCGAACATACGCGGGAAGAGCATGTTCTGGGCATACTTGTATTCATCCTTGGTGCGCACGACGAAGTAAGAGTCCTTCTCGTCGGCACTGGCCTTCTCCTTGCGCTGCCACACGGGCTTGCCCTTGGACATGACGGGCTTGCAGTAGCGTCCGTCGGACTCGAGGGCCACCTGTGAGGTGTAGGCCTGACCATAGAACAGCGGGCGCTGGCCGTACTGGTCACGTCCTAAGTAGTCGCCGAGGGTGAAGATATCTTCGGGCGAGTTCTGGTCCATGGGTGGGTTGGCATCGGAACGTATGACGATGACGGCGTAGGTAGAATAGCCAATGATGAGCATGAGCATGCAGAGCAGGGCGGTGTTCTTGAGGCGGGGTGTCACCAGTGCCACTAACTTCTTGCTCTCGCCGGAGATCCTGATGCGGCGGTTGAGTACGAACCACAGCAGAGCCAGTATGACGACGCCGATGAAGAATGCCGACCAGCCGTAGCCATAGAACGGAATACCAAGCAGGCCGACGCTGAGCATGAAGGCAATGTTCTGGCGCTTCCAGTTAGAGTCGGTGGCATGCTGTGTCTCCCAGATAGCCCAGATGACGGCTGCTGCGAGGAGCAGGATATAGACGTAGAGACCCGTGTTGAACGACATGCCAAGCGTGTTGACGAAGAACAGCTCGAACCATCCGCCGACGGTGATGATACCCGGTACGACGCCGTAGAGCACCGCTGCCACGAGGGCAAACGACACGAGGAGCGCCACGAGTGAGCCCTTGGCGTTGGCATTGGGGAAACGCTTGTAGTACCACACGAGCACGATGGCTGGCAGACAGAGCAGGTTCAGCAGGTGAACGCCGATGGACAGGCCCGTCATGTACATGATGAGCACCAGCCAGCGGTCGCTGTGAGGCTCGTCGGCATGGTCTTCCCACTTGAGGATGAGCCAGAACACGATGGCGGTGAAGGCCGAGGAATAGGCGTAGACCTCACCCTCGACAGCCGAGAACCAGAAGGTGTCGCTGAAGGTGTAGATGAGGGCTCCTACCAGTCCCGAGGCCTCGATGGCGATGAGCTTGGCAAGTGAGAGCTCATCCCATTTGTCGATGAGCAGTCGCCGTGTGAGGTGCGTGATGGTCCAAAACAGAAACAGGATACACGTTGCCGACAGCAGCGCACTCATGATGTTGACCATGTAGGCCACTTGTGTGGGGTCGCTGGCAAACTGCGAGAACAGGTTGGCAGTCAGCATGAAGAAAGGTGCCCCCGGCGGGTGTCCTACTTCGAGTTTGTAACCAGTGGTGATGAATTCCGGACAGTCCCAGAAAGAGGCTGTCGGTTCAATGGTGGAGCAGTAGACGAAAGCGGCAATCAAAAATGCTATCCATCCGCAGACGTTGTCCACGATTCTAAACTGTTTCATTTTAAAAAGGTATCTTTTTAACGTTAAAATTCGAATTCAGGTGCAAAGGTACGAAAAACACGCGTCAAATGAACAAACCGACGCCGTAAATTAAGATAATATAACGGAAGATTTTGCCGAGCGTGATGGCAATAAAGGTGATGACGATGTTGGAGCGCATGAGACCGAGGAGTACGGTGATGGCAGAACCGAGTATGGGCAGGAAGGCGAAGAAGCCCATCCAGGCGCCTCTTCCCGCCACGAAACGCTCGGCACGGTCGAGGTCTTTCTGCTTGACATGCAGGTACTTTTCGAACCACTCCACCTTTCCCAAACGTCCGATGCCGTAGTTGAGTAATGCCCCGAGCACATTGCCGATAGTGCCGTAGAAAGCTAATAGCCAGGGGTCGAGACCCGTTGCCATGAGTGCAGCCATGACCACCTCGCTGCTGAAGGGAAAGACGCTTCCGGCGAGGAAGGATGCGATGAGCATGCCCCAGTAGCCGTTGCCAATCAGAAAGTCAATGATGGCATCCATAGGTTAAAGACAGCCATGATGAAGGCCGTGGCACAAATGACGTAGAAGGCGATGTTGGTGATGCGTGTATAGGTGAGCGAGAGGAAATGGGCTATCAGCGGTGAGGTGCTGATGATGAGGATGCGGATGAGCATGTCGTAGTGCTGCGGCTGCAGGAAGATGAAGAAGGTGGTGATGAACCATATCTGTATGAAACACCTGTAGAGCAGCCTGATGCGAATGCCGTCGGCCGACTGTCTTCGCAAGTAGTGGACGATGCCGGTGATGCCCAGTGCCAGTACGAATACCAGGAGCAACAACTGATTGACGGTGAACTGGTGGTAGTCGTAGGAGAACTGGAAGTCGATAATGGAAACCAAGTGCTGGAAGAGCGGCTCAGGGTCGCCCTGATAGATGAACCACGGTACGGCAAACCAGTAGGGCGTGATCAGTCCGACGATGGAAGCTGAGAAGGTGCGCCAGTTGAGTGACGACAGCCGGTAGAACATCATAATCCAGAGGAATGGCACGTAGAAGAGCACCTGTATGAAGACGGTGCTGGCCAGTCCGATGCAGAGGAAGGCGTAGAACGTCCACCCCATGGACTGCCGGTCCTGGTAACAGCGGAAGAAACAGGTGAAGAAGGCTATGAGGCAGAGCTGGACGATGGAGCCTGCAAAGGAGTTGAACAGGAAACTGGCGGAACAGATGAGGACGATGAACGAGCAGGAGACGGTACGGCTGTAGATGCGTATGAGGGCATTGCTGTTGTTCAGCTCGACCATGAGGTAAGCCGACACCATGAAGCAGACAAACGGTATCCAAGCCCCCTGTCGTATGCCTTCGGTGGTGAGGGGCAGCTGTGGTATCAACATTCCGCTGACAAGCCAGATGGCGATGGCATAGGCCACCACCACTGACAATGTAAAGCGGCTCTCGGCCACCTTGTTCTGTGTACGCTTGAGCACGGGGAAATTTGACTATTTGACTATTTGACTATTTGACTATTTGACAATTTCACTATTTGACTATTTGACGATTTACGGATTCCGGACTATCGACAGATCAGAGGTCGGCCCCGATGTCGCGGCGGAAGTATTTATCCGTGAATTGGATCTTCTGAGCCTCAGTGAATGATTTCTGCAGAGCCTCGGCCTTGTCCTTGCCATACGATGAGACGGCGATGACGCGTCCACCGTTGGTGACGGGCCTCTCCCCCTGCCCCTCCCCCATAGGAAGGGGAGCCATGGCCGTGCCGGCGTGGAAGACTACGGAGCCTTGAACCTGGTCGATGCCAGTGATGGGGTAGCCCTTCTTGTAAGCCTGAGGATAGCCGCCCGAGACGAGCATCACACAGACGGCAGCACGTTCGTCGAACTCAATGGCGCGCTGGTCAAGGTTGCCGGCAGCCACACCCTCGAAGAGGTCGACGATGTCGCTCTTCAGACGCAGCATGACAGTTTCGGTCTCTGGGTCACCCATGCGACAGTTGTATTCTATGACGTAGGGCTCAGGCTCGCCAGTCGGCGTATTGGTGCGGTTGATGAGTCCGAAGAAGATAAATCCCTTGTAGTCAATGCCTTCGGCAGCTAACCCTTCGACCGTGGGACGGATGATGCGGTCCTCTACCTTCTGCATCCACTCCTTTGTGGCGAAGGGAACGGGCGATACGCTGCCCATGCCTCCGGTGTTCAGACCTGTGTCGTGTTCACCGATGCGCTTGTAGTCCTTGGCCTCGGGCAGAATCTTGTAATGCTGTCCGTCGGTAAGCACGAAGACAGAGCACTCGATACCGCTCATGAACTCCTCGATAACGACGCGGCTGCTGGCATTGCCAAACATGCCACTAAGCATCTCCTTCAGTTCCTTCTTGGCCTCGTCGAGGGTGGGAAGGATGAGTACGCCCTTGCCGGCGCAGAGACCGTCGGCCTTCAGCACGTAGGGGGCTTGGAGGGTTTCCAGGAAGGCCAAACCTTCCTGTAAATGCTCGCCGTCGAAGGTCTGATAGCGGGCTGTGGGGATGTTGTGACGCTGCATGAAAGCCTTGGCGAAGTCCTTCGAGCCTTCGAGCACGGCACCAGCCTTCGAGGGACCGATGACGGGAATGTCCTTGGTGCGCTCGTCCTGCTTCAGGTCGTTGTAGATACCTTTCACTAACGGGTCTTCGGGGCCCACCACCACCATGTTGATGCCATTGTCGACGACAAATGCCTTGATGGCTTCGAAGTCGTCGGCCTTTATCGCCACGTTCTCACCGCAGTTGCCGGTGCCAGCATTACCAGGGGCAATATACAGTTTCTCACACTTGCTGCTCTGAGCGATTTTCCATGCGAGGGCGTGCTCACGGCCGCCGCTGCCTAACAAAAGAACCTTCATATTTTACTATTTGACAATTTGACTATTTGACAATTTGACTATTTACGATTTGACTATTTCACTATTTGACTATTTACGATTTGACAATTTGTTATTTCAAGTAGTCCTCAAAATATTGCGTGATGCGTTCGTGTAGGTGCACTGAGGCATGACCGCGCATGTTGTGCTCCTCACCGGGATAGGCAAAGAAGTCGGGCTGTGTGCCAGCCTCTATGCAAGCCTTCAAGAACGAGAGGCAATGCTGGGGCACGACGGTGCGGTCGTTGTAGCCTGTAATAATCTGGAGCTTGCCCTTCAAGTCGCCGGCCTTGCTGATGAGGCTGGTTTTGGCGTAGCCATCAGGGTTCTGCTGTGGGGTGTCCATATAGCGCTCACCGTACATCACCTCATAGAAATGCCAGTCGATGACGGGACCTCCGGCCACACCCACCTTGAACACGTCGGGGTAGTTGGTCATCAGCGAAATGGTCATGTAACCGCCATAGCTCCATCCGTGAATGCCGATTCTGTCGGCGTCAACATAAGGCAGCGATTTCAGGTATTTCACGCCTTCCATCTGGTCCTGCATCTCCACCTGTCCTAACTGTCGGAAGGTGGCCTGCTCGAAGTCACGTCCCCGGTTCTCCGAACCACGGTTGTCGAGGATGAAGACGATGTAGCCCTTCTGTGCCATATAGGTCTCCCATGAGCGACTGCCCCAGTGCCACGAGGCTTCCACGTTGTGGGCATGGGGCCCGCCATAGACATAGACCACCGTCGGATATTTCTTTTCAGGGTTGAAGTTGTAGGGTTTCACCATGCGGTAGAAGAGCTCTGTCACCCCGTCGGCTGCATGGATGCTGCCACATTCAAAGATGGGCTGCTCGTAGCCCGCCCAAGGGTCTTCCGCCTCTAATAAATTATGAATTGTTAATTGTGCATTGTGAATTGAAATGATGTCAATGACACGAGGCCTTGTCGGGGTAGAGTATCTGTCAATGAGGTAGTTACCCGATGGCGACAGCTCTGCACGGTGTACGCCGTCGACCTTCTCGAGGGCTTTCATCTGACCGTCGGCCACGCTGACGCTGTAGAGCCGGCGATGCAGGGGATGCTCCTTGTTGGCAGCAATGATAATGCTCTTCGCTTTCTGGTTGAAGCCTACGACGTCGAGCACCACCCACGGACCCTTGGTGAGTTGTTTCACCTCTTCGCCCTTTATATTATATAGGTATAGGTGGTTGTAGCCGTCCTTCTGGCTCTGCATGATGAAGAGGTTGCTGTTCCACGGCAGGAACTGTATGGGATGCAGCGGCTCCACGTACTTGTCGCTGGTCTCGCGGCAGAGTTGATACTCGCGTTTGCCTGTCGTAGCGTCGTAGCTCACAAGGCGGCAGTCGTTCTGGTCGCGGTTCAGCTCCTGCAGGTAAATGTGCTTCGAGTCGGGACTCCATGCTATGTTGGTGAAGTAGCAGGTCTGCTCTAAGGCCGTCGGCTCCACATTGGTGGCAGGTGTCTGCAGGTAGATGGTCTTCTGTGTCTGGAGGTCGAACACGCCGATGGTAACGACGTGAGTCTTGCCGCCTGCCATGGGGTATTTGTCGGGCTCCATCTTGGCCGGACTCAGTTCCGTGTCGGGCTGGATGTCTACCTGCGGATAGTCGGTAACCATGCTTTGGTCCATACGGTAGAATGCCAAGCGCTGACCGTCGGGACTCCAGAAGGTACCCTTCGAGATGCCGAACTCGTCGCGATGGACGCTCTGGCCATAGACAATCTCGCGGGAGCCGTCAGTGGTAAGCTGGTGCTTATGCCCCTGACCATCAGCCACATAGAGCTGACAGTCCTCAACGTATGCAGTGGCCTTCGACTGAGGACTCCAGTCGTTGGCTTCCTGGCCTGAGATGCTGTCCTGCCACACCACTTCATGCTTCTTGAAGTCGACATGTATCACCGCATGGCGGTTGCCGACAGATACGATGGGCAGGTTAGGGTAGGGGAAGGTGGCGTTCATCAGGTGACGCACATAGCGAACGCTGTCGTCGCTATCAGCCCATTTGTTGATGTCGTCGAGGGTGAAGAGTAGCTTTTTCTTGCCCGTCTTGACGTCAATGGTGTAGCATTCCTCAACGTCGGTCTGTATCAGCTGGTCGCCCCACCATGTGAGCCACATGTTCTTGGGCTGCATGTTGTGGAAGTTCGTGCCGCCAAAGTTCAGGTCCTCAAGGGTGAATAGCTTTTCTTGTGCCACCATAGTCAGGGCAAATAGTGTCAGTATAAGAGTGGTTTTAATCCTCGTCATCGTCATTGAATCTGTTACGTTTCTTTCCAAAGTTGCGCTTGTCGGGACGACTGTCGCGAGCTGGCTTGCCTGATTTGTTGAATTTGCCAGAAAAGCCCGACCTTGCAGGCTTCCCGGCTTTCCCGGAATAGCCGGACTTTCCAGACTTTCCAGACTCCTTGGACTCACGGGGACGCCGGTCGTTCTTCTGCTCGAACATGTCGTGGCGATGGAAGGTGAACGACCTGATGTCGCCCTCTTCGTTCTCTTCCTGTTCGGTGATGCGCTGCTTGAACTCACGGTTCTTCTTAAAGCGGTGCTTCTCGGCCATCTGGCGCTTTTCGTCTTCGGTCTTCACGGCACCTCCCTCGGAGCGGAACACCTTCATCTTGCCGTCGAACATCTGGTACTTGCGGAACTCGCACTCTAACGAGCCGTTGTAGAGAGGTATCTTGAGCGACGGCTTCAGACCAATCTGGTCGAAGCACTCCTCACGGTAGCTGAGCACCCAGGCGTCGTTGCCCGTAAACTCATGCTTCAGGCGTTCGCCAATCATCCTGTAAGTACCTAAGAGGTCGGGGGTGGAGATGCGCTCGCCATAGGGAGGGTTCGTCACCAAGAGACTCTTCTCCTGGGGCTGCTTGAAGTCCTTGAAGTCCTGCTGCTCAATGGTGATGCTGTTGGTAAGACCGGCAGCCTTGACATTGAGACGTGCGGTGTTGACGGCTTTCATGTCGATGTCGTAGCCGTAGATATGGTGCTTGAATTCGCGTTCCTGGGAGTCGTCGTTGTAAATGCGGTCGAAGAGCTCGGCATCGAAGTCGGCCCACTTCTCGAAGGCATATTCCTTACGGAAAAGTCCCGGTGCCATGTTATGGGCAATGAGGGCAGCCTCGATGAGCAGGGTTCCCGAGCCACACATGGGGTCGATGAAATCAGTATCGCCCTGCCAGCCTGTCATCAGGATCATGCCAGCAGCGAGTACCTCGTTCAACGGGGCTTCCACCGACTCCTGACGATAGCCGCGACGATGCAGCGACTCACCGCTGGAGTCGAGCGACAGCGTACATTGGTCCTCTGCGATATGGATGTTCAGACGGATGTCGGGGTTTGTTACAGAGATGTTCGGCCTGTTGCCCGTCTTTTCCCGGAATTGGTCGACGATGGCATCCTTCACCTTATAGCTGACGAACTTGGAATGCCGGAATTCTTCAGAGAAGACCACAGCATCGACGGCGAACGTCTTGTTGTCGTCGAGGTAGGTCGTCCAGTCTGTCTTTTTGATTTCCTCGTAGACGTCGTCAGCACTATTAGCTTTGAAGTGTCGGATGGGTTTTAGAATCTTGATGGCTGTGTGTAGCTGGAAGTTGGCCCGGTACATCATTTCCTTGTCACCGGTGAACGACACCATGCGTCGTCCGATCTTTACATCGTTAGCCCCCAGCTGGGTAAGTTCTTTCGCCAATACGGGTTCTAAACCCATAAAAGTTTTGGCGATGAGGTTGAATGTTTGTTCCATTAAATATCAAAATACGTCTTTTAGGCGGCAAAGTTACAATAAAAACGACATAAAAACAAAATAATTCCCAAAATAATTTCCAATTTCAAAATAATTATGTAATTTTGCGCAGATGTTAGAGCTATTCTTGGTTACTCAACAGAGTACTTTCAGTACAGAAGTTGTTGTATGGATTGTCGGATCCATACTGCTTGTTGCTTCCATCATCCTGCTTATTTGGCAACGAAAGGCGGGCAGGGAGCTGTCTATGGAACTGTCTCATCTGGAGAAGATGAAGAAGCACAATGTGGAGTATGAACTCGTGCTCAAAGCCATGCGACTTTGTACATGGCACATCGACGTTGCAGCCCGCACCATTACCTACGACAACGACTTCCGTGAACGTAACGACTGCTTCATGCCGGAGCCCGGAACGAGCCTCGACGTTCTTGTCGAGGCGATGGCTGATGCCGACAAGAAGCGTATCCAGAAATCATTAGAGGAAATATGTGAGGGCGATAAGGACAAGTACCACGAAATCAGCCAGATTAGGTCATCGCAGGATGGTAGCTACTACTGGACAGAGAGCTATGCCACCGTGACGACCCGTGATACTGAAGGTAAGCCATTAGTGATTGTGGGTACCTCAATGTGTATCGATGAACGTAAGGAAATGGAGTCGGCATTGGTGATTGCCCGTAACAAGGCTGAGGAGAGCGACCGTCTGAAGTCGGCCTTCATTGCCAATATGAGTCATGAGATCCGTACACCGTTGAATGCCATCATCGGTTTCACCAGTGTGTTGCCCGACATTGATGGTGACGAGGAGAGAAAGGAACTGATAGGACTCATCCAGGAGAACAACCAGAAGCTGTTACGCATCATCGACGACGTGATGAATATCTCGAAGATTGAGTCAGGCAAGGAAAAACTGGTGATGACTTCCTTCGAATTAAATGACTTCATCCGTTCGGTAATGGATGGCCATGTGCCTAATTTGCAGCCGGGGGTCTCGCTCTCTGCCATGTTCAATCAAAGTGCGCTGAACGTTACCACCGACATGGACCGCTTGCGGGAGATACTGAATCACCTGCTCTCCAACGCGGTGAAGTTTACATCGAAAGGAAGCATTATAATTGGCTACGATGCGCCTCATGAGGGGCGTGTCCGCCTTTGGGTACAAGATACAGGTAAGGGCATTTCTCCGGAGCATCAGGAACGTGTGTTCGAACGTTTCTTCAAGGTCGACGAATACATTCCTGGCGCCGGTCTGGGACTGAGTATCTGCCGCACCATGGCCTACAGCATTGGCGGTGATGTGGGAGTGGAGTCAACGCTTGGCGAAGGTTCCAAGTTCTGGGTCGATTTGCCCATCAAATAATAAATTGGTAGTTGGTTCATGCGATATGCAGTCATAGCAGCGGGCGAAGGCTCGCGTCTTGCTCAGGAAGGAATGACCACTCCCAAGCCGCTGGTGAAGATTGGCGGCGAATGTATGGTAGACCGCCTTGTCAGGATTTTCGTGGCAGCGGGGGCAAAGGAGGTTTGCGTAGTCTGCAACCCTTCTTCTGAGGCTTACATCAAGAGTCGTCAGGAGGCAGGCGCTCCCCTGAGGAGCATTGTCAGGACTACGCCCAGTTCCATGCATTCCATGTATGAGCTGATGCCGATGCTGGAAGGTGACGAGCCCTTTGTGCTGACCACAGTCGACACGGTGTTTCGCGAGTCGGAGTTCCAGGACTATGTGGCTGCCTTCGAGAAGATGGTCGCTGCTGGTGAGGCCGACGGGTTGATGGGAGTCACCACATACATTGACGACGAAAAGCCTTTGTATGTGGCTACTGACGACGACCTCAACATTCGTGCCTTCTTGGATGCCGATGAGAATCCTCGCTACGTGAGTGGCGGTATCTATGGTCTGACACCATGTGCATTAGCCACGTTGCGCCGATGTGTTGACAGGGGCGAGAGCCGTATGCGCAATTTCCAGCGTGCCCTGCTGTCCGACGGCTTGCAGCTGAAGGCGTTCCCGTTCACGAAGGTCATCGACGTTGACCATGCCGGTGACATCGCAAAGGCAGAGGCACTGCTGCGTTGAACATAATAATAAGGTACAATGGGAAAGGTGCTGGCTGTCATGAGGGCAAAGGAGTATTCGCCCGGCTCGGTGGAAAAAGACGAGGCTATTATGCTGGCAGTCACCACCCGGCTACAGACTATGGGATATGAGACAGAGGTGGTGTATGACGAACAGATAGGTGCCGTGAGCGGTAGTTTCGACATCATCCTGTCGATGGCACGACGTCCGGAAACGCTCAGCTGGCTCCGCTTGCAAGGGGGCAGGTGCATCAACTCACCCGATGGCGTTGCACGGTGTCGCCGCAGTGTGCTGCAGCAGGTCATGGCATCGACAGATGTGCCCCTGCCACCATGTGAAGGTTCCGATGGCTATTGGCTCAAACGGGGCGACACGTCGGTGGGACTGACGAAGGACGACGTGGTGTATGCCGCTGACGAAGCGGCTCTGCAACAGATGAAAAAGATGTTCCGGCAGCGCGGCATCACTGATATGGTAGTGAGTGCCCATGTGGCTGGTGACGAGATAAAATTCTATGGGGTCAGGACAACGGGATTCTTCCGTTGCTATCACTCCACGGTCGATGGTGTACATCATCCGTTCAGTGTCGATGATCTGCATCAGACGGTAGAACGCCTGGCTGCTGCAGTGGGAATCGACGTCTATGGCGGTGATGTCATTGTCAGGCAGGACGGAACGTTCTGCATCATTGATTTTAACGACTGGCCCAGCTTTTCGCGATGCCGTGATGAGGCGGCAGAGGCGATAGTGGGGCTTGTCTCAAGTGTTGATATATAGATAGATGGCAACATTTAAAGAGTTATTAAAGGTATCCATGAAGTCGGAGGATACGGAAGAGTGGCTGGACGTGTATTTCACGCGTCCTATAGGTCTTGCCTTCGCCTTGCTTTGGAATAGGTTCGATATCCATCCTAATGTCATTACCATCCTCTCCATATTCCTCGGGGTAGGGGCGGGGTGGATGTTCCATTATACCGACTTGTGGTCGAATGTCTGCGGCGTGCTGCTGTTGATGTTTGCCAATTTCTGCGACTCTACGGATGGACAGATGGCACGTCTGACGGGAAAGAAAACGCTGATAGGACGTATGCTCGACGGCTTCTCAGGCGATTTGTGGTTCCTCAGCATTTACGTGGCATTTGTTGTGCGACTCTGGAATCAGCCTATGCCCGGCCTGGATACCAGCTGGGGCATCTGGATTCTGCTGCTCGGCGCTGTGGCAGGCTTCCTCTGTCATTCGCCACAGGCGTCGCTCGCCGACTATTACCGTCAGGTACACCTCTTTTTCCTTTTAGGTAAGGAGGGTAGCGAGCTCGACAACTACCAGCAGCAGCGCCAGCATTATGAAAGTCTGCCAAAGAGCGACTGGCTGGGACGCATATTCTACTATAATTATGCCAACTACTGCAAGGGTCAGGAGCACCGCACACCGATGTTCCAGCAGTTCTTTGCCAAGTGGCAGCAGCTGCCGGAACCTAATGAGCCCCTGCGTCAGCAGTTCCTGGCGGGAAGTCGTCCTTTGATGAAATACTGCAATATGCTCTCGTTCAACCTGCGAGCCTTCTGTCTCTATCTGACGGCCCTGCTTGATTGTCCGTGGGTGTATTTCCTGATAGAGATACTGGTCTTCAACCTGATGTATATCCACATGCATCACACCCATGAGCGGTTGTCGAAACAGTGTGCAGAACAATTGAAAAGTGAATAGATGACGGAGACGAGAGGTTACATATTCGACTACGGGGGGACGCTCGATACGGGCGGTTGTCACTGGGGCAAGATGTTCTGGCATGCCTACCAGCAGGCCAGTGTGCCCGTCAGCGAACCTCAGTTCCGTGAGGCTTATGTCCATGCCGAGCGGACCTTGGGAAGCACCCCTGTCATCCGTCCCGACTTCACCTTCCGTCAGACGCTGGAAACCAAATTGCGCCTGCAGTTAGAGGCCTTGGGGTTGAGTCATAGCCTTATAGGACCTATTGCCGACCACCTCTACACCTCTGTCCTCCGTCACACGGCTCATAGCCGCGAGGTACTTCAGCAGCTGGAGTTGCCCAAAGTGCTGGTCAGCAATTTCTATGGCAACATGCCGACCGTCCTGCAGGAGTTTGGCTTTGAGGGACTTTTCCATCAGGTAGTAGAGTCGGCTGTGGTAGGTATTCGCAAACCCGATCCGCGTATCTTCCTCTTGGGCGTTGAGGCTTTAGGACTGCAGCCCGACGAGGTGACTGTAGTAGGCGACTCAATGGCGAAGGATATCATACCTGCCAAGGCTGCCGGATGTCAGACGATATGGTTGCGGGGCGAACAGTGGACTGACGATGCTGTCGACCTGAATGCCGCTGACCGTGTCATTGACGATTTATCAGAATTAATAACAACCTAAATAATATCACTGAAGAATGAAAAATATGAACGTAAAGCCTGCCGAAGGGCGTCTGGGAATCTTGATTGTCGGTAATGGGGCTGTCGCTACAACCTTCATGGCTGGTGTCCTGATGACACGTCGTGGACTGGGCAAACCCATTGGTTCGATGACGCAGTACGACCAAATACGCATTGGGCGGGGCAACGACAAGAAATACCTGAAGTATGGCGAGATTGTTCCACTGGCCGACCTTCACGACATTGTTTTCGGCTGCTGGGACATCTATCCGCAGAATGCCTATCAGAGTGCAGTCTATGCCGAGGTGCTCCGAAAGGATGATATCGACTCCGTGCGCGAGGAACTCGAGCAGATTGTCCCTATGAAGGCGGCTTTCGATCGGAACTACGCCAAGCGGCTGGATGGTGACAACATCAAGAGACCCACTTCCAGCCCTACCCAGAATGGAGGGGAGCAAATACCTACAAGATGGGAGATGGTGGAATTGCTGCGCGATGACATCCGTCGTTTCCGTCAGGAGAAGCAATGCAGCCGTGTGGTAGTGCTATGGGCTGCCTCTACTGAAATCTATGTGCCTGTCGACGAGAAGGTCCATTATCAGCTTAGCGACCTTGAGGCTGCCATGCGTGCCGACGACCGTCAGCATGTGGCACCATCCATGTGTTATGCCTATGCCGCCCTTGCTGAGGGCTGTCCGTTCATCATGGGTGCTCCCAACACCACCGTCGACATTCCCGCCATGTGGCAGCTGGCAGAGCAGACGAAGCAGCCTATAGCCGGAAAGGATTTCAAGACTGGTCAGACGTTGGTGAAGTCTGGCTTCGCACCGATTATCAGCACCCGATGCCTCGGACTGAGTGGTTGGTTCTCTACCAACATCCTGGGCAATCGCGACGGACTGGTGCTCGATGAGCCTGCCAACTTCCATACCAAGGAGGTCTCGAAGCTGTCTACACTCGAAACCATCCTAAAACCTCAGGACCAGCCTGATCTCTATACCGATTATTATCATAAGGTACGGATCAACTACTACCCGCCACGTGGCGACCAGAAGGAGTCGTGGGACAACATCGATATCTTCGGATGGCTCAACTACCCCATGCAGGTGAAGATTAATTTCCTCTGCCGCGACAGCATCCTCGCTGCACCCGTCTGTCTCGACCTCTGCCTGCTCAGCGACTTGGCTGCTCGTGCCGGACTCTATGGCACCCAGCGCTGGCTGTCCTTCTTCCTCAAGTCGCCAATGCACGACTATACCTCTGGCGAGGAGGCCGTGAATAACCTCTACCAACAGCACACCATGCTGCGTAATGCTATCCGCGAGATGGGAGGCTACGAGGCTGATGAGGAAATGGACTAATTGGTTTCTGCTATTGCTCTTGCTTCTGCTGTGCATGCCAGTGTATGCGCAGCTGAATGCTGATGTCGATACCGACACCACCAAGTGGTTCAACCGCACCCAGCAGTTGTCGGGCGTTGACATTCGTTCCGAGCGTAGCCGTTACAGTCGTAAGAACAACCCCGCCGTAGAGCTGATGCGGAAGGTGATTGCCGCCAAGCGACAGGCCAACCTCAAGAACCGCGATTTCTATCACTACAACCGTTATCAGAAACTCACGCTGGCTGTTAACGACATCACCCCACGCCACTTCGAGAATCCTATGTTCAAGGGCAAGCAGTGGCTGATCGACCAGGTCGAGGTGTGTCCCTACAACAGTAAATTGATCCTGCCTGTTTCTGTTGAGGAAACGGTTACTGAGGAGATATATCGGCGTGACCCTCGCGATAGTCGTACCATCATACGTGGCATCAATCAGCAGGGCGTGGGTGAACTCTTACAGACGGGCGACATCCTCAATACCGTGTTGAAGGATGTCTTTACCGATGTCAATATTTATGACAATCAGATAAGGCTCTTACAGCACCCTTTTACCTCTCCCATCGCCGATGATGCCATCAGCTTCTACCGCTATTACATTGAGGACACGCTCTACGTCGGCCGTGACTGGTGTTTCCATCTGACCTTTCTCCCCAACAACCAGCAGGACTTCGGGTTCCGCGGTGAGATATTCATCCTGGCTGATTCCTCCTATCAGGTGAGGCGGTGTCAGATGACCATTCCCCGGCAGAGCGACGTCAACTTTGTCAGTGGCATGCAGCTGTCGCAGGAGTTCTCCCAGCTACCCGACGGGACGTGGGTACTCACTTCCGACGACCTCTTTACCGAACTGCGATGGGCATCGTTCATGGAGTCGTTTGCCGTCGTGCGGTCTACGCGTCTCAGCGACTTCTCCTTCGACCCCTTGCCGCGACAGCTGTTCAAGGGCAGTAAGCGTGAGCTGCGCGATGCCAATGCCATGATGCGCGATGATGCCTTCTGGGCACAGTATCGCCAGGTCGACCTTACCAAGAGTGAGTCGTCAATGGACAACTTTATCCGAGGCTTACAGCAGGTCAAGGGCTTCAAGTATATCATCTTCGGACTCAAGGCGCTGATCGAGAATTTCGTCGAGACAGGTTCCAAGGAGCATCCCTCGAAGGTCGACATCGGTCCTGTCAACACCATCCTCACCAGTAACTACGTCGACGGACTCCGTACACGACTGTCGGCACAGACCACCGCCAACCTCCATCCCAACCTCTTCCTCAGAGGATATATTGCCCACGGATGGGGCTCCAATAAGAACTACTACAGCGGCGACTTTATCTGGTCGCTCAACAAGAAGGAATACCTGCCTCGTGAGTACCCTAAGCGCACCCTCACCTTTACCTCCACCTACGATGTCATGTCGCCCTGCGACCGCTTCCTCGATACTGACAAGGACAATGTCTTTGCCTCCTTCAAGTGGACCAGCGTCGAGAAGATGATGTTCTACAACCGTCAGCAGCTCTCCTTCGAATACGAAACATACAGCGGGCTGAAATCCACTCTCAGCCTCAAGACAGAGCACGATGCACCTGCTGGAGACATCGACTTCGACCCCTTCCGCACCACGGAACTCCATGCAGAAATCCGTTTTGCACCAGGCGAGACCTACATCAACAGCAAGCAGCGACGCATACGCGTCAACCTCGATGCGCCCGTCTTCACGCTTGGACATACCATCGGTGTCAACGGATTCCTCGGTGGCGATCATCAATTCCACCTCACCGAAGCCACTGTCTTTAAGCGTTTCTGGCTGCCGCATGCATGGGGAAAGGTCGATTGTCGCCTCAAGGCCGCAGCACAGTGGAACAACGTGCCACAACTGCTGCTCGTCATGCCCGAGGCCAACCTCTCCTATATCATGTCCGACAACATGTTCGCCCTTGTCAACAACATGGAGTTCCTCACCGACCGTTATGCCTCTGCCATCATCAACTGGGATCTCAGCGGCAAGTTCTTTAACCGCATACCACTACTCCGCCGACTCAAGTGGCGTGAGTGGATTGCCGTGCGTTGCATGTGGGGTGACCTGACTACCAAGAACTACTCGTCCGACATTCAGACCCTTGACCCGCAGCGTCCCTATTGGGAGGCCAGTTTCGGCGTCCACAACATCTTCAAGCTCCTACATATCGAGTACGTCCGCCGCTTCAATTATCTCGACCTTCCCACCGCCCACAAGCGCGGCGTCCGACTCATGCTCCGCATGACATTCTGAGGTACATACGACGAGAGCCGGGCTGCATTGGATGCGGCTCGGCTCTCGTCGTGTGGTTTGTTTATTCCTTCAGACCTTCACGGTCTTATCTGGATGGTCATTATGCACTGGAGAAGCATTCAACAGTCTTTCCTTCCTCTGCTGCCACTTTGCGGCAACTGCTGCATGACCGCTGGTAAGGTCGTTTTTCCTCGACTTGTTGTTTTTCGGCTTTGCTGGCTCCCTTTCCGTCTCAACGCGACGCTCTGCAAACAGCTGCTGCCAGTCACGCTTGTCGGTAGGCAAACCGAAGGTGTCTCCCATTTTTACATGGTCAATGACCATCAGCTTGTTGTCACTGTCCCCTATACGCTCTACCTCTGTATAATCAGTAGTGACTCTCATACGGGTTTCCACCATCTTCAGGTATTCGCTCAACAGTTGTGTGGGATATGCCAACTGTACAAACTGCACTTCCGGTAAGGGGTAGTCGGTGCTCATACCATGCACGTCGACGAGTACCTTCAAGCTTCCAGAACAGAAGTCCTCCATCGGGAATCTCGGCTTCGACGGCAAATCGCCATAGAACACCTTTGCCGAAATGCCATGACGTGAGTAGTAGTCAGCGATAGCCTCCGCATGGGTGTCGTTAAAGGCATAGACGATGCCCCGCTTGTTGTCGGCATATTCCTTGTATGCCTTGAACAGACTGGCCGTACTCTCCTGACTTACCAGCCGATGGTATAACTTCTCGGATACATAGTCTTCTGGATAAGCCTTGGGGCTGAGCATGTCAAGATAGACACCCGTGAGTCCTGACAGGGGAGCAGCCACGTATTCCACATCTTTCAGCAGCCCTTGGTCAACACTGCTTTTCAAACTCTGTGACGTCACTACCATATCGAAAAGTTTGAATTCTGGTGTGGATCTGATGTCACAAGGTGCCAATGAAAGCCCCACGACCGTAGTCTTGTCCCACATACGAAGGACATTCACGTATGCGTTTGGCGATGCGCTGTTAGCATCCCAGATGACGATCAGCGACGGTGTGTAGGACACAGCCGTGTCGATAAGCCTGTTAGATAGCAACGCCTCATGGCATACGGCAATGCTACGGTGCTTCGTCCACTTGTCGTAGAGGTTCAGCCTGCCGATATCCTGTATCCCGTTCTTCTTGAATTCCCGTTCCACCAAGTCCGTCAGGTAGTCGTGCCTCACTACTACAAGCGTTTTCGGGGACTCCATACGCGCGCGATCCTTATTTAATTCCAGTTCCTTGCGCATCAAACTGATAATAAACTGGGCTTTCTCAACAAACGGGGGAACCTGCACCAGCACCTTCTGATTCGTCCTTAGTGTCGCTTTAAGGCTCTCGGCCATTTCTTTACAGAACTCCGTTGTTGGTAAGTTGTAGTCATTGCCCACCAGTGCAAATTGTGCTTCGTTGTTTTCATAAGGGAGAGATGATTGAGTGTTCTTTTCTTGATTCTTTCCTCCCACAACCGACTTGATGCGGAACATCTGTTCGTTGACGAGCCACTTCTCAGTTGACAGGGATTTGTAATCCCCGACCCCATACAGCATAATGTCTTTTTGCTTTAGCATCTGGCCTTTGCCACTTGTCCTCCCAAGGAAAGTGCTTTGCCAGTTACGGTCGCTTGTGGGTAGGTTGAACATCAGGTAGAGTCCTACCTGGTCAAGAACCACGACCTCGTTCTTGCCTTTTGCCACTCTCATGCCACGACCCACCTGTTGCAGGTATTTCGAGAGCGACAGGGTAGGGCGGGCTAACTGTATGAACTCCACTTCCGGCACATCGAACCCCTCCGAGAAAATGTCCACATTTACCAGAATGTCAATTCCCGGCATAGGTACTCCCCTCTCCCTATAAGTTCCCCTCTCCCTAAAAGTTCCCCTCTCCAGTTGGAGAGGGGTTAGGGGTGAGGCCGGGGCCGGGGGTGAGGCTTTATATCCCTCCACAATCCGCTGCCTCTCCTTTGCCGGAGTCATGCTGTCAATAACGGCACAACGCAGTCCACGCTCAGAGTAGTACTCAGCTATATGCCTTGCATGCTCACGGTTGATGGCATAGACAATTCCTTTCTTCCCGTCAGCAAACTCCTTGTACGACCTGTACAGGTGCTCAATGCTCTCTTCCGTGTCAAGCACCAGTGCGGCCTGTTTCGTCTGGTAGTCACCGTCAGCACCGCGTTTGTTCAGGCTGGCCACCTTCCTTACGGCGATGCTATCCGAGCGAACTGATACATAGTCGAGGTCGCTCAGCCATCCTTTCTGTATGAACTCGCGGATGCTCCACGACTGAAGCAGCGTGTCAAACAAATCCGTAAACGGTGCACCATTTAGTCGACAAGGTGTGGCCGTCAGTCCCAAGAACCGTGCCTCTGGCCACCTGTCCCACAGCATCCTATATGTCTCAGCTACCGCATGGTGCGCCTCGTCAATGATGATTAACGAAAAATCTATTCTCCCCTCCTGAGTAGGAGGGGTGTCGTCAGACGGGGTGGTCTGACCTAATCTCCGTGTCAGCGTTTGTATGCTTGCCACCTGTACCCGTTTCGTCGCATCAATCGGTTTTCCGCTGACTATCAATCCATGATCTATCCCAAACCTGTCCAACGTCTGCGAAATCTGCTCAATCAGCTCAATCCTGTGCGCCACTACCAGCACCCGTGGCTCCCCTCCCTTGGGGAGGGGCTGGGGGTGGGCCACGACCTCCGCCATCAGGTACGTCTTACCCGTACCTGTCGGCATCTGCACCATCACGCTCTGTTGTCGAGGTTTTTCATTCCCCGACCAGACCTGGCGCAGCCGTTCAAGCATCTCCACCTGATAATCCCTCAAAACTTGGCACATAATGATTCATCCGCCGCCAAAACTCATTTTTTTATTTGTTTTGGCGCTTTATTTTTTGGAAAATTTGGGGATTCCAACATTTTTCCTTACTTTTACCAACAAAAACCGTTGTGTCAAGATGCGCAGACACTTCTCATTCCCGTCTGCATGACCATGCACCTAACTCTATGACTTAGCATGTCTATGTCTATGACTTAGCATGTCTATGTCTATGACTTAGCATGTCTATGTCTATGACTTTGGATGTCTAAGTGGCACAGTTTACTCGGACGAAACGCCCCTTTTAGTCCGGGCAAACGCCAATGGGACTCCGACCAATTTTTATGCACGTTATGCAAAAAGTGCCAACACCTCCCGTCATACGCCGGAAACCCCGATGTACAGGCGGTTTCAGGATTCTGAGACCTCCCTTCAGACCTCCCGAGACACCTCCCGTCTGACCTCCCTTTTGGTTCGACAGCGACGAGGTAGCCCGCATTCAGGAGCAGTGGTCGTCAAGGTGGCATGAGGGGAGTTGGACGGGAGGTCGACGGGAGGTCTGTTAATGAGACCTCCCGTGCTGAAACCCCTTTCTACAAAGGCATTTCGGAAGAAAACGGGAGGTGGGGAGGTTAAATCAATAAGTAAGAAAAAGACAGCCATCTCGCTTTCAGAATCTTCATAGGCCAAAGACAGATGATTTCAATTCTTTGAGCGCCATGTCAATCTCGTCCAACGAGAACTTGCCGCCCCACATCCTTTGTACATATTCTGGGGTTATGCATCCGAAATCCATAGAGCACGACCTCGCTTCAGTCTCCATCAGTTCCTTCAATCTCTCTTTCAAGTTTTCCATATCTCTTTATGGTAAACATCAAAGTTAACGTTGTCATACATCATCTTCAGTTGAAGTGATTCTCTTATAACAGGCAAAGAGCCTTCAGTAATTGGGGTTCTTCGACTGGCGAAGCGAGCAAAAGCTCGTAAGACTCATAACCATAAACATCGGGCTCTATTGTCAGTTTATTCCGTTAAGCTTTGTCGATACCACCCGAAAAGCCTGCCAACTCCATCATCAATCTCAACCTTATGTGTCCAACCGAGCGAATGAAGTTTTGATACATCGATTAGCTTGCGCATGGTACCGTCAGGCTTGGTTGCGTCGAATTCGACCGCTCCTTCAAAACCTACAGTCTTGACCACCAGTTCCGAAAGTTCACGGATGGTAAGTTCCTTACCTGTTCCAACGTTGATATGACAATTCCTTATTTCGCCCAAGGATGGAATGGCACCACCACGACCTGAGGAATTATTTCTATCTACTGCACCATCTGTCGAAGCACCGAAATGTACAGAAGAATACTTCTCAATGCCGATTACATCTTTAAAGTCCACATTCAGCAGTACATGTACTGAGGCATCTGCCATATCCTCGCTCCATAAGAATTCACGGAGCGGAGTACCAGTTCCCCACAATACCACCTTATTATTATATATACCATACTTGCCAAGCACAGACAGTATTTCTTCATGTGAAGCCGAACCTGTAACTCCTTCGACGGGACGTTTATCCAAGTCAATGGCTACCTTATCCCAGGCGCCATCGTGTATGAGTTTAGCCAGATATACCTTGCGCATCATTGCAGGCATAACATGACTATTTTCCAGATGGAAGTTGTCATTGGGACCATAAAGATTTGTAGGCATCACAGCAATGTAGTTTGTACCATACTGCAGATTGTAGCTCTCACACATCTTCAGTCCGGCAATCTTGGCGATGGCATACTCTTCATTGGTGTACTCCAATGGTGAAGTCAGCAGGCAATCCTCCTTCATCGGCTGCGGTGCATTCTTCGGATAGATACAAGTCGAACCAAGGAATAACAACTTCTTTACTCCATGAGCATACGCCTCACTGATGACATTACACTGGATCTTCATATTCATCATAATGAAGTCTGCACGATACAGCGAATTAGCCATGATGCCACCAACAAAAGCGGCAGCTAATACCACAGCATCAGGTTGCTCTTCATCAAAGAACTTCTTAACAGCCACTTGGTCTGTCAAGTCCAGTTCTTTATGTGAACGTCCTATAAGGTTGTTATAACCTCTTTGCTTGAGATTATTCCATATAGCAGACCCTACGAGACCGTTATGGCCCGCCACATATATCTTTGAATTCTTATCTAACATCTTTCTTCGATTTCTGCGTGCTATTTTACTATTCCCTTTTCAAGATATTCAGCAAGGTTTGTTCTTACCTTAGCAGCAGCACCCTCTGCAGCCACCTTGGCGATATCGTTCTCTACCATTATCCTAACCAGTTCCTCGAAACTGGTCTTGGCGGGATTCCAGCCCAACTTAGCTTTTGCCTTGGTGGGGTCTCCCCACAAGTTAACCACATCAGTTGGACGATAGAAATCCTCAGAAACTGCGACAACGGTTTTACCAATCAAAGCATCTGGGCCTTTCACTACAATACCCTTTTCGTTGATACCTTCGCCTTCAAACTTCAGTTCGATTCCTGCATGTTTGAAAGCCAGTTCTGTAAATTCACGTACAGAATGCTGCACACCTGTAGCAATCACAAAGTCCTCAGGTTTGTCCTGCTGAAGGATAAGCCACATACACTCTACGTAGTCCTTGGCATAGCCCCAGTCACGGAGGCTATCCATATTGCCCAGGTACAGGCAATCCTGCAGACCCTGAGAAATACGTGCAGCTGCTAATGTAATCTTACGGGTGACAAATGTCTCACCACGACGCTCAGACTCATGGTTAAACAAAATACCAGAGCAACAATACATATTATATGCCTCACGGTACTCCTTCACAATCCAGAAACCATACTGCTTAGCTACAGCATACGGACTATACGGATGGAAAGGCGTATTCTCGTTCTGCGGCACCTCTTCAACCTTTCCATACAGCTCCGATGTCGAAGCCTGATAGATACGACATTTCTCTGTCAAACCCAATTGTCTCACAGCCTCCAAGATACGCAACACTCCCACAGCATCCACATCAGCCGTAAACTCAGGGCTATCGAAGCTCACCTGCACATGGCTCTGTGCTGCCAGGTTATATATCTCATCGGGCTTAACCTTTCCAATCACTCCCAGCACACTCATCGAGTCACCCAGATCCGCATAGTGCAGATGGAAATGCGGAGTACCCTCCAGATGTGCTATTCTTTCACGAAAATCCACAGAGCTACGTCTGATTGTTCCATGTACATCATAACCTTTCTCTAACAAAAACTCGGCCAAGTAGCTTCCGTCCTGACCCGTAATTCCAGTAATTAATGCTGTCTTCATATTCTTATTTCAAAATTTCCACAAAATTCTCAATCACATAGTCAACCTCTTCATCGGTCAAACAAGTATGTAACGGCAGCGTCATCTCATTCTCAAATAGATGATAAGCATTGGGATAGTTGGCAATATCAAAGCCAAGAGCCTTATATGCAGTCATCATCGGCAGTGGCTTGTAATGAACATTCGTTGCAATGCCTCGTTCTGCCATTTGCTCAATGACATGGTTGGTCTCTTCACGAGTTTTGCCCAACAGGCGAACCAAATATAAGTGGTGTGAACTACAATGATCAGCATCTTTATGATTTAGCACAGCCACATTCAGATCTTTCAATGCCGCATTATAACGCTCCACTATCTCATAGCGTCTCTTCAGCAACTCTGGATAGCGTTCCATCTGAACCAATCCCAATGCAGCCATGATGTCCGTCATGTTACACTTATACCACGGCCCGATGATATCATACTCCCAAGCACCCAGCTTAGTCTTAGCCAATGCGTCCTTATTCTGCCCATGCAGACTGAACAGCTGCGACAGCCTATACAGCAACTCATTCCAGGTCTCGCCCTCCTTCTTAGGCACAGTAGGCATATAATCTTCAACCTTAACGTTGACGTTTACCTTAACCACCTCGTTGCCAAACGGTAAATTCCAAGTCATTGCTCCACCTTCAGCCGTGGTGAAGTTCTTTACAGCATGGAAACTAAACGAACTGAAGTCCGCAATAGCGCCAGCCATTGTTTTCTGTGCTTTCTGTGCTTTCCGTGTGACCATTTTCCATGCTCCAAACGAGTGTGCACAGTCTGCAGACACGATTATTCTGCCAATCTTCGCCTGCAGCGCATTTGATGGTTTGAACAGCCCCTTCTTGCGCTCCACGATCTCATACACCCTGTCATAGTCAGCCACGATACCAGCAATATCCACTGGCACTATCACCTTCGTATTCTCCGTGATGGCTTGCTCCAGCTGGTCATAGTCCATCTCCACAGAATCTTTCTGCGAGTCTACAAACACAATCTTTGCTCCCACATGCTGCACTACCGAAACAGTAGCAGTGTATGTATAAGCAGGCACTATCACCTCATCCCCAGGCCCTACGCCCAAAAGATGAAGCACCATCTCCATTGCAGCCGTTGCCGAGTTCAAACACACAGTCTTCTCTGTTCCGACAAATCCAGAAATCCGTCTTTCCAAATCCTTTGTTCGAGGTCCAGTCGTAATCCACCCTGAGAGAATCGCCTCTCTTACTTCTTTTGCCTCAGCCTCCGTCATATCAGGAGGAGAAAATGATACTTTCATATTCTTTACTATTTTGTTTTTAACTTCATTTACTGTACAAAATGACTGGGCTTCAATATCTTTGCCCAAAGGCCGCATGCAAATTCCGACCATGCACCATCGGGATAGCACAGGCGGTTCTTCCATCTGTTATGCCACCATCTCCGAGGCTTTACGCTCAGCGAGTGTAATAGGCACCCATCCTCCTTATCCTTAAACTCAGGCGATAGTATCTCATTACTGAATCTTTCAAATAGTTCATCCTCATACAAACCATTGAATATCGATGCATCAAACCCAAGATGGTGTAAGCAGAAAAGTCCCATCAGATTATAAAACCTGAACATTTCCTCCTGCTTAAGATAAGTCAAATATTCACCCCATTCAATCTCCTTATGATGTTTCTCCATAAA
The DNA here is from genome assembly GCA_902794405.1 of uncultured Prevotellaceae bacterium. Taxonomy (GTDB): domain Bacteria; phylum Bacteroidota; class Bacteroidia; order Bacteroidales; family Bacteroidaceae; genus Prevotella. The sequence goes on along the minus strand of CADBHI010000001.1, from coordinate 51,784 downwards.
GAGTCCCCAGTCCAGCACTTGCCTGATCGACATATGTGTCGATGCAAAGTGCGCTGCACAATGTCTCAGCAAAAAAATCGAATTAAACTCTACCGACGGCAAAACGATTTCTGTGGTTTCTGTGATATCAGTGTGAGCCAGTTCCTTCAGCTTCGCCTCCAATCTCTTATTCGACTTCCTCACATGCACATTCAGAAAGTCATAGTGATTCTCCACGCTCTCCCCTTGAAACGTTAACACCGTATGATGATGGTGACTCCGGTCTATCTCTATCCCCAGTTCACTCTCCATCAACTTATCTCCCTTCTCATGATCACCAAACAGATAAATATCTATATCTCCAGGCGTACGATGATTAGGTACAGGATAGTTCAGCGATAGCCCATATCCCTTCAGCACCATCATTTTAATACCATGCTTTTGATAGAAATGGGCTAAATCTCTCAGATTCTTTTCGTGCTCCTGGTAATATACCTCTACCTGCTGTGCTGCACCTATCCAATCCATTTTTGTTTGAAAATCGATGTCAAGCCCAATACCCTTCTCAAAGCATCTGTTAATACCATCAAGAGCGATGGCGGTCATATTATGCTTTTCCGCCATACTAAAAACCTCCTGCCAATCTATACCCTTGGGTATCCTATTAATAGATTTATACCCTATTCCTAACTTAACAAGTTCCAGCAGTATGCCTTGTTCGCTCTTCATGGGAAAATAACAAATCGAGCCATCAGTTACCTCTCAAAACTCTTGATGACATCAACGTATTTCTGCGTGCCTACCTCTTTAGTAAGATTATCCATCACAAACTGGCGGCCATTACGGCCAAACTCTTTGCAAAGCTCACGGTCATTATACAATTTCAGAATTGCATCCGTAAACGCAACCTTATCACCAGCCTTAGTAAAGATACCACAGTTATTCTTCTCAATGATAGTCTTCAACTCATTCTCATCAAAGTTAGCCAACACTGGTCTTGAAGCGCTCATTATACTCCAAGTCTTTGAAGGCACTGAGTTCTCACCAACTCCAGGTTTAGATATAACCAAACTTACATCACCCAAAGAAAACACGTGCGAAATATCTTCGTATGGCTGGAAGGGTAACAGATGAACATTAGATATGTTTCTATCTGCCACAATCTGTTTCACCTGCTCCAGATATGCGCCATTGCCTACGAGAACGAAATGAATGCCCTCATTGGCCTCCAGAGCTTTGGCTACTTCAAGTAGCATATCCATATTCTGCGTCAGCCCAATGTTCCCATTATAAGTAACGTAGAACTTGGACGGATCGAGACCGTACATGGCAAAAAGCTTGTTCTCAGAACGAGGTATATCCTTTACTGAATTTTGATCCACCCAGTTATACACCACAACAATCTTATCTTCAGGAACGCCCTTGGCCATGATATTCTTCTTGAAGTCCTGAGAGATAACTATTATCTTGTCTGCATTTCTATAAGTGAAGTTCTCAATAGCGCGACCAATTTTCCAAAGTAATCCGCCCTTCTTTGCCAATCCAGTACCAGCAAGTGAATCCGGGAAAATATCCTGTAGGTTATAAACGAACGGCACCTTTTTGCACTTCTTCACCAAAGCAGCCAGAGCACCTTGTGTAGGAGGAGTACTGGCAACATAGATGAGGTCAATATCTTTTGCCCAAATGCCTTTCCACAACTGAACAACGCTAATCAAGAAATAGCGAAATGCTCTTAATACGGCATTCTTCCCTTCACGATACATAGCAAAGCGATGCACTTCCACACCGCCGTTATACATCATTTCCAGTTTCTTATTCTTATATTCTTTGTATTCTTCCTCCGTCAGTCCACGCTGTGGTCTTGCAGCATAAACTATTGTTTTGAAACCAGCATTAGAAAAAGCCTCATATCTATTCTCCTCCAAATAGATACTTGCAGCTTTCTCCGGGAAGAAATAGCCAGCTAATTGTAAAATCCTCATTTTGTAACAAACTTTACTTCCTCAATTATTTTATCAGCCTTGCAGATTGCCTCTTGTGCTGTTGGTGCTATTACGATAACATGACCAGATCTATCAAGACTAGATTTTACTTCTGGAATAATATCGCCAGGCCTGTGATATAGCTCCATCTGATAGATATGAGGATCACTAAAAGGCTCAAAGCCTGTAAATGATATTAACCTACCTGGCTTTGGCGTGAAATAGCGAATGCATACCCCATGTTTCTCCTCCACAGGATTCAAGTTAGGTTCTACACCCAACACCACATTAATTGTAGCAGCCACCATATCAATACCACTGCTCAGGTGAGTCAGTTCCGTAGATATAAAATCTCCTCCCATTCTGGCACCAATCTCCATCAGGTATGCTTCACCATTCTGCACTTTCAGTTCACAGTGTGCAGCACAATAGGTCAAACCTAAAGCTTTGCATCCTGCCATAGCACCTGCTTTCAGTTTCTCCTGAATATCAACAGGATAAACCGAAGGCTGATTATGACCCAACTCAACAAAGTATGGAGCCTCCGTAGTCTTTTTATCTGTTACCGCCAACACGTGTGGCTCGCCTTTCCAAACAATTACCTCAACAGAGAACTCAGGGCCTTCTATAAACTGCTCTATCAAAACTTGATGGTCACGGCTTTCATTCAACGCCCTCTGATAGAGACTCACAAACGTTTCTTTGCTGATTCCCTTCTCCACCTTGGCAATACCGCGAGAACCACTATTGCGTGAGGGCTTCAATATAGCATTCGTATCGAACTCATTGCAGAACGTATTCCATGCATCTTCTTCATCCTTCGTTAAAATGGATTTCGGACTTGGTGCTCCGTATGCTTCAAAAGCCTCTCGCATCAGGTGTTTATTGGTAGCTCTGATAGCAATCTCTTTGGAAATACCACACAGGTGCAACTCATCATTGATACGTCCCATCACATTCATGGCCACTTCTGAGCAAGGATGTATCACACCATCAATCTGCTCTTCTTTAGCAATAGCCACTAACTTCTCTTCATTCATTAGTCCACCCGGGACAATAGCCTTATCAGCCAATGCCATTCCAGGAGCATTGGGGGCGTCATCAACGGCTATTACATAGTAGCCCATCTCACGGGCTTTCTTGATGACGGGTATCTGTAACAGACCCGCCGCCAATACCATCAGTTTCTTCATTTATATATTCACCTTTCGTTAAGGTTATCATTATCGTTCGCGTTATGCGCGATATACGTCTTTATGAGATAAAACAGTCTTGATAGTTAACCAGATCACCTTACAGTCAAACAAAAAAGAAAGATGCTCCACATAGTAAATATCTGCCTGCAGCTTCTCTTTTGTTCCTACACTATTCCTATTTATTGCTTGATTCCATCCAGTAATGCCTGGACGTACCGTCAAGATAACCCTCTCTTCGGGCGTATAATGCTCTAGATAGAAAGCCGAGTCAGGTCTAGGACCAATCAAAGCCATATCACCTATCAGTACATTCAGCAACTGCGGGATTTCATCTAGACTGGTCTTGCGCAAAAATCTTCCAACCTTTGTTACACGAGGGTCATCTTCCGCATTGTAAGTACTACCATCCTCCATTCTCAAATCAGGAGCATTCACAATCATAGAACGGAACTTAAACATCTTGAATATCTTTCCTTCCTTACCAATACGTGAAGCCATGTGGAACAGCGGGCCACCATCATCAAACTTAATAGCAATCCATACGAAGATGCAAAGCAGCAACACGAATGGAAATGCAATCAAAGCAATGATAGAATCTATCAGCCTCTTAAAGAAATGCTTATACATAAATTAAATTCGTTTAATCCGTGAGATTCGTGTTCGTCTATCAATACTTAAACAAATCACGATACAAGTTGTTATCCCAGTCTTTCTTAAAGTCCTCCATCATCTGGCGGTATGTCTTGAACTTGGGTTCAAAGCCAAAATCTCTTTTGGCTTTTTCCATAGAGAAAAGATAAGAAGGAGTATTATTCTGTACTTCAGGCTTATAGAGAATCCGGCTCCTGCGACCATCTGCTGGGCCAAACACATCACGCATCACCTCTGCTTGCTCCTGGAGTGTTACGCCATTTCCTGCTGTCATATTGTAAAGCCCGTATGTATTCTCGCTCTTGATAGCCAAATAGAAAGCATGAGCAATATCCTTCACATAGCCCACATCTCGAATCATCTTGGGATTACCAAATACTGTAATGTCTTCTGCCTTCTCTGCCTTCTCCATGAAAATTTGAAAACCAGATTTTTTCATCTCCCCGTTCACAAACAGTGACATGTGTGGTGTAACACCAAAAACAGTAGGGAATCTGAACACTGCGTTCTTCATTCCATGCTGCTGATTGTAATACTCCATCACATCGTTGGCCGCATTCTTGGAAATCACATACACAGCATGATCGCCAGTATATATGAAGTCGCGAGGTTCTTCCTCCGTGATGCGTTTTGTTGCACTCCAGGCACCACGCACATCTGCATAAGAGCAAGTGGAGATTACTCGTTTGATCCCGTTCTTGCGGCAATACTCTAACACGTTGATGGTTCCAATCACGTTAATACGGAAGTAATCTGCTGCATTTTCATCTTCGTCCAGATTCACGGGAGCATTGGCCGGAAGAAGACCCGCAAGTAGTATTACTCCTTCTACTCCGGTCTTGGGAAGCTGTTCGAAATCTGCTTCGTTATTGAGATCAAGATTCATATACTTCACCCCAAGGGCATCATAGTGCTCTTTAAATCTGTTTTTACGTCCAGTCACAAGGACTTCGCATCCTTGATTGACCAATTCGGTGACGGTATGAACACCGATAAAACTTGTTGCGCCAATTACTATAATCATATTAATTGCTTTAAAGATTCTAAAGTATCAAGATCAATCGAATCCGATTGAAATAGATGTATGTTCTTTTTTATTAGTTCTTCAGGTAACGACCACCATTGCACCTTGACCAGTCTATCAATAGTATCTGAGGGAAAACGATACCTGATTATCTTTGCGGGGACACCACTATAATAAACAGAAGCACAAAAGGCAATGCTACGAGTCCTATCAAAATGTCAAATAGCCTCTTGAAAAAGCGTCTATATATATAACTATAACTTATTATCTATTACTGTTTATCGTATTTACTGTTCCACTCTTATAAACATCACCCATTCTCACTTTGAATTGTGTTGTTCTATTATCTGCCGGAAGAACAATAGATTTTTTATTCACACCACCTTGGACGGTAATGTCAAAAGTGCCACCCACATATTCTACATGTGTGCTTCCGTCCTTTTTAGGAATGACGCCCGATGACGTGTTAATGATGTAGTCACAACTCTTGTCTGCTATAATCATCACACTATTATGCAATGCTTCAGAGCCCTCCGGATTGTCCCTATATAGTGCCGCGTCAATCAGATTCTCACACTCTTGGTTCACAATCATTTGGATATTGCAATATGAGAAACATCCTCTGAGTAACGATTTGAGTTTATCATACCCCCTCACTTGGGTATTGAACATGTTCACATTCGCTACGTTCCCCATGCAGATAGCACCAACATCACCTGTATTATTAGAGATAATCGTGTTACTAACATTCACATTCATTTTGATATTATTATTCAGCCGCAGAAGAACCAGTGACATGTAACAGGAGTCAATATAATTGCCATCAAGAGTAATATTCTCCAGATTGGATGCATTATTTGAAATGCCTATATAAGATGTTTTAATAGTATTGTTTCTAATTGTCACTTGCGTGCTTACTGTACCACCTTCTATTTGTATGCCTTTCCCGCCGGAGCCCCATGATGGATAAGTTTTATTAGTCATATCACCACTTGCGGTTTCGTGGAAACAATTGCTATAGCAGTTCTTAATGCTGCAATTCTCTATCAGTACTTTTTCATTACCCACAACTCCAATACCATTCTCACCCCATTTCTTGTAATAAACATTACCACCATCCACCTTTAAACCGTCGATGATAATATACTTATTCTTTTTACACCTTACCACACTACCTGTTGTTGAGCGACCTCTGAGTATGGTATAGTATTCTGTTGGCTGTATAATAGTTAGGTTATGCTTATTCAAAAAAGCGATAGTCTCCTCACTGCTTCCGTCTGTCTTATCAGTGCCCACATAGATGTTGTTCTTTATATCATAATAAAAGATGCAGTTATCTATTGCTTCTATAACCTGGTTGATAAGAATGGCATCATTGGAATGCATGTTATAAGCCAATTTCCACCATGAAAGCCAGACTTCTCGGTTCGCAATGGACCCACTTACGGCTATCTGATTAAATACGTCACTATAGGCAGACTCTATGATAGTGTTATTAAATACAATGGTTCCGTTAGCCAAATGCCCACCATTAAATTTCAAGATACAGTCTGAAGGTATCAGAACCGTTTCTCCTCTAAGATCAAAATTGTATTTGATTTCGTAGACAACATGTTTTTTCTTCATTTGTCGTCCCAAAGGAACGCCTTTGCGCAATATGACACATTCATAAGCACCTGCTGATGAATTTTTCACACTCGTTGTTTCACTCCCTTGTGAGAATAAAGGAGTAAATAGCAATAAGGACAAAATAACAACGAACTTAGCGTTACTTGATCTCATAGGTGGTAATAGCATTCTTTCAATTCGCAAATGACATCAATGCATGTGTTTCACCATATCATTCGCTCTCCTAAACTCCTGAGGAGTTCCAATGTCTATCCAAGTGCCATTAAGCGGGAAACGAATCACCTTTCTACCTGTAGCAATCAACGCCTCAACCAAGTCTGTAGAATGGAACATCTTGTCTTCAGGTATTAACTTCAAGGCAGATTTCTTTATTAGATAAATACCAGCGTTTGCATAGTATCCAAAATGGGGCTTTTCTGATAGTCCAGTGATATTCCGCCCATCCAAATTCAGAATGCCAAGAGGAATATCTACATCATACGGAACAGCTGCCACACTCATATCCGCATCATGCTCCTTAAAATGCAGATAGAAGTCCTCATAATTGATATTGGTGAACAGGTCGCTATTCATTACCAGCACAGTATCATTGTAGAATTCCTTAACAAAACGGATACTACCTATCGTACCAAGGTACTTTGGTTCTCTAACCGTTTGCACTTTCACCTCTCCTCGTGGTTCAGCAAAGTGCTCCTCTAACTGTTCTTTCAAATAGTTGACAGTTACTGATATATGCTTCACGCCATAACTAACCAGCCTATCAATGTTATGATCAATGATAGCCTTATCACCTACCTTTAGTAAAGGTTTTGGCGTCTTTTCCGTCAAAGGGCGCAATCTTTCCCCTTTACCTCCAGCCATCAGAACAGCATCAATGGGAAGCCTTGTCTTATATCTCTCAAGATTGATGATTTCAACGATATGATGCTCTTTATCCAGTATTGGAACTAAACGCATCATTAAATCCCGCTGGCGTTTAATCTCCTTGACATTATCCAGGTCTTCAACCTTCATATAGTTGAAGCTTTTGTGCATAATCTTTTCAACCTTGTCATTCACAGAGGCGCCAGCGATTAATGCTCTACGGGAATCTCCATCTGTGAGAGTTCCTACCATCCGGTTCTCATCGTCTAAGACAAAAAGCACAAGTGGTTCTGGTGCTACACTGTTAATACAAGAGAGCGCCTCCAATAAAGTAATATCCTTGCTAATGATATGGTTCTTCATCATCCTAACAATTTTTCTTCTAATATCAATTCAGCGACTTTCCAGTCAAATGGATTGTCAATATCAATAGAATACAACTCAGACATGGCGTATTTACGAATTCTGGTAAAGTGTGCCATACCTTTTTCCATCAGTGATTTTGAATTGATCACATATATGGAACCGTTCTGCTGCCATACACTAGGTGCATCCTGTCGACGTTCTATGGTACCATCACCCTTACTGATAGTAAGCAATCCTTCCTCATTCTCTTCAAAACCATCGTAATAAGGATTACAAGAAGACAACTTCACACTTGTCACCATATCTATGCTCTCATCATATAATGCAACTGCCTCCTTCAAGAATTCAACCTTACGGAATGGAGAAGTAGGTTGTAAAAGCAATACTGCATCATAATGCTTACCCTTATCAGCAAAGAACTTCCAAGCGTGCTGAATCACTTCATTACTACCACAAGTATCTGTAGCCAGATAATCAGGACGCTTAAATGGTACCTTAAGTCCATAGTTCTCAACCACCTCGATTATCTTGTCATCATCAGTGGTGACACAGATATTCTCATCCGTTGTGAACTGACGAGCCACATCAATGCTATAGCAAATCAAAGGTTTGCCAGCCAATGGCTTTATATTTTTGTAAGGTATTCCTTTACTACCACCCCTTGCAGGGATAACTACTAATACTTCCACAATCAATATAGTTTAATAGGTTCATCAACATCGTAATCTTGCAAAGCCTTGGTTCCTACCACGACATCCCAGTGAACAGAACTGATACCGGCACCTGCTCTTTTAGCAACTAGATTATCTTCTGACAGCACTTCACCCTTCTTTATAGGTCTCTTTGCCAAGATAGACTTCTGTACCACCTTGGCATTCTCTGCTTCGCTCTTATTAGGGCGCTTGATTCCATCACCAAGGGCGGCCTCAATATTCCGAATCTGTTGCACCATCAGTTTCAATTCTGCTGGTTCAAGCGAGGCCTTGTGGTCAGGGCCTTCCATTGTGCGGTCAAGCGTGAAATGCTTCTCAATAATCTCTGCCCCTAAAGCAACTGCTGCAACAGGAACTTCAGTCCCCATAGTATGGTCTGAATATCCCACATGGCATTTGAAAGCCTCTCTGAGCGTAAGCATTGCTTTCAGGTTTACCTCATCCATAGGACAAGGATAATTTGTTGTGCAATGTAGCAGGCTCACTTCCTTGGCCCCAGCCTGTAACAACGTATCGTATGCAGTTGCCACCTGACCAATGTTTGACATTCCCGTAGAGAGGATAACCGGCATTTTGCAAGATCCAATCTTGCGCAAATAAGGGATGTTGGTCACTTCACCAGACCCCACCTTAATGAACGGTAGACCTAATGAGACTAGAAATTCAAGACTCTCTTCCTCATCTGGTGTGGAAAGAAAATCTATACCAATTTTCTTGCAATAGTTCTGAATAGTACGGAAATGATCATAGCTCAGTTCCAGATTCTTCAGCATATCATACTGGCTTTCTTCCTTACCAGTATTCTCGGTTTGATAAGCAGCTTGACGTGCCTGTGCGGTGACTATGTTTTCCGTCTTCCAAGTCTGGAACTTTACGGCATCCACACCTGCTTCCTTGGCGGCATCGCATAGTTTCAATGCCAAGTCAAGTTTACCGTTATGGTTTACTCCTGCTTCTGCGATAATATATACGCTCATTATCTTAGTATTTATATTTCAGCAAATGATGTTTGTAGTGCTCAGCCTTATCGGGATTCTTCTGTTCCCAATCAGCACAAATTGCACTATAGATATCCTGATTGAATACTAGTTTCCCTATATAGAACTGACAAGTATCTTTTGAGAACCTACGTTTAAAAAGGAACAAAGAATCATCCTCATTACCTGTTGTTCCACCTCCAAGATGGAAGCGCTTCACGCCTCTTTTCTGTAACTCTTTTGCAGCTTCCCAAAGCATCAGGTTATTGGGAGAGAGACTTAGCTGGGTCTTATCACTACCAGACAGATGATAGTGACCGTATGTGCCACTATACATAAAGATGGCTGAAGAGATAATCTTACCTTCCGCATCCTTTACACACCCCAGAAAACTACTAGGGATGCCTTCTACCAAATGCTTATAGTAATCGTCATCAAAATAGTAGAAGCCATCCGCAGATAGCTTATTCATCGTTGAGTCATATAGACGAATGAAATCTTCTAAATGCTCATATTTGTCATCTACAACGAATGTGCATCCAGCCTTTTCAGCCTTACGGATAACATTACGATTCTTGGAATGTATCTCGTTTGACCACACCTCATCCATTGTCTGGTCAAGGTTAATCGCAACGGTATGTCTGTCAGCAATCAAACGGCCTACGGTATCAAACATCTCTTGATTCTGGAGCAAAGGGTGGAACCTTACAAACCCAGCAATATAACTTCGTTTGCCCAGTTCTTCCACCATGTACTTTAATGCCTTCTCTTTGAATGTGTCATCCGCATTGTTCCAAACTGGACCGCCATAACCATAAGCTGTTTCAAAGTCATGATACTCTTTCCCCTGAAACTCAAAGGTACGACACAAGTAAGGGAATAGCATCATCTGCTTCCCTTCACTCACAACACAGCATACAGCCTTTTCTGTATCAGTTTCATACAGGCTGACATATTCCTCTCGGAAATATATGTCAGTTGCTGATGGCTGAAATGTATCAAGGTATTGATTCCAATGCCCTACAATCTGTATATTCATCTTATATATTGCTCTCAATAATACTCAGGATTCGCTTCATATCGCCAACCGTATAACGCTGGTCAACAATGATGGAAAGCTCATGCTCTGCCAAATCAGATCCCCGTTTTAGCCTATCTTTATATTCTGTTTCTACAGGCCAGTGTACAGGAAGAAAGATATTGTTTGAGAACATTGCCTTTCGCACTTTGTCGCGATTCTCTATTCTAACAGGAACAAACAATGGCACGTTTTCTTCATTAATATCAACAATGGGGCAAATGCCCATTTTCTTTAACCCTTCAACAATGACCTCTGCATTTCTTTTTCTCAGGATAGCCCACCTATGCCATTCCATATCTGCCAGGATACTTTTGGATAGTTGAGTCATATCTGTCAGATAGTCATCATCTATCTTCTCTTCACCAACATGATAAAGGTTTAAATAAACCTCATCATTAAAGAGTTGTTGGTCACGAATAACTTTTAGATATGAAGCGGCAATCTTGTACTGAGCGAACTCATTGACCTTTGTAGGCTGCTCCAGTCCAGGATGCTTTGACAAAACCCAAGAGCCATCAGCTACTGGGAATGCCTTTCTGAAACTGGAGAACGTGAAATCTGCATCACTTTCTTCAAGCATTGCATAAGGAGCCTGCACATTATCCAAGATAATCAGCATATCCTGCTGAATGCCCCTCAACTTCGCTATCATTGGCTCGCAATCCTTCAAGCCATAATAATTGATAAGAAGAACCGCCTTTGTCTCATCATACTTGTTAGCAATATCCTCAAACCTCGGATTCAATTCTTCATCAAGTTCATAGAACTCTACCCCCATCTGATTCTTCTGTGCCATCTGATACACTGAATCGCAAAGGTAATCAGGGAAGAGCACGGTCTTGATGCCCTTCTTTGCCCTCACTAAAGCAAGTATGTTATAGAGTGCGGAACGTCCGGATGAATAAGTCACGGCCCCCCTCACCATCTCTTTACGGTTCAGGTATTGCTGCTGGATATTTATCTCAAACTCGCCTCCAATTATCTTGTCTTCAACCATTCTTTCAGTTTCTTGATGATTATTTCAGAAGCATGACCATCCCCGTAATAGGTATCTACAATCACAGGTTGGCTTTGCATTTTTTCTACAGCATCCTTTATCTCTTCAAACGATCTTCCGCATTGGATAACATTCTTGCACAAGTGGCGACCTTTCTGACGGTCCCCTATATTGACTACAGGAATACCCATAAAGGGAGCCTCAACAATACCGCTACTACTGTTACCAAGTACTCCTGCAGCTTGTTTCATAAAGCTAAGATATCGTCTTTGGCCAAGAGAAGTGAACAATTTGAATCTATCTGGGGTCTGCTTGACTGATTGCTCCCAGAAAGCATTGATTTGAGAGCCACCATAATCAGCATTTGCCTTACTGATTACGAACTGTACACCCTCCATCCCCTGCATAACTCGGAACAAATTCTCAGCCATTGTAACATTTTCCTCAATACAGATTTTTGTCTCAGGGTGTAGAGTTACCAAGCACCATTGCTTATCAGTATCTAATTCCAGGTTCTCTGCAAGCTCATCTCTTGACATCAAATCAAATCTCAAGAAGCTCTCCAATCCTGGTTCACCTGCAATATAAATAGGAGCATCCTTGCCCAGCATTCTCCTAAGATTCTCTGCAGAACTTTCCACACCGGGGAAATGAATAGCAGACATCATGGATACCGCATTGCGCACTTCGTTATCAATAGCACCTTCTGTAACATCACCTCCAGAGATATGAGCAACAGGGATACCTAAAACAAGGGCAGAACTGACTATAGGTAGCAGCTCATAGCGGTCGCCAAGAACCACAACGACATCAGGATTCAAGTCTGCTAGCGTATCAGCCATCCCTATTGAGCATTGGCCCATGGAACGGACTATATCCCGCTTATTCTCCGAGACCAGTTGCATATCTACACGGACGGCTATAGGATAGCCATCCTCCTCAATGAATCGCACAGTCATTCCATGCTCTTCACTAAGATGAGCACCCGTAACAACAAGTTGTAATTCCAACTCATAGTCTTTATTCACACCATCTATGACCCATTTTAATAGGCCATATTCAGAGCGGGCTGCGGTTAGAATGCAGATTTTCTTTCCCATTTGTAAAACTTATGATCTGTAGCCGTTAATGAAAGGTATCGTGTTTCGAACTTATTTTGTTTTACAAAACCGTTCTTAATCAAGCATCTTTCTGAACCTTTATTATTCTCACTAACCCAAGCAATAACGTCCTTATTTGGGTACTCCGATGATACATTTTTAATCAAAGCTGTCGCGACACCCTTACCAGAAGCCTCTGCCAGCACACCGTAACTAATCTCTACGACGTCATCTTCCTCTATTGCTGCTAAATATCCAACAATAGAATAGTCGACTTCGCAGACATATTCCCGTCTATTTGGAGAATTAAGTCTGTTAAGAAAAACCTCCCTAAACTTACTATATTCGGGAGCTTTATCAAAGCCACCCCAGACAATATTCTGACTATCACATTTTATATGATAATAGCCATCATAATCTAATTCGGTTGCTAATCTTATTATCACCTCTTTATAATGATTCAATCCTGACACTACTTGGTATATTAACCACTCTATCTGCAAACCAGATAGTATTCTTCAATCCGTCATTCTCGCATTTTTCAAACATTGGTAGACGGTTCATCAGTTCCCAAATAGGACGTGTCATTACGCCATTGTCATTGGTCTGAGTAAGGAAGTTTATCTGTTCTTCCTTGTTAGGTAGAATGACAACATTCAACCAATAGTTAGAGAAGGTATCAGGAGAGTCAACAAAGAACTCTATATCTGGCACATTCTTGAAAAATGCTTCATATTCAGCAGCTACCTGTCGCTTGCTGGCTATGTATTTATCAAGATTCTCTAATTGAGCACAACCAAGAGCTGCATTGATATTGGGCATACGGTAGTTAAAACCAATATGGTCATGACGGAACTCCCAACGGTGAGGAATCTTAGCCTGGGTTGTGATATGCTTGGCGTATGCGCCAAACTCCTCATCGTTGAAAAGCATCATACCGCCACCACCGGTGGTGATGGTCTTATTACCATTGAAACTGATAGCGCCTACCCTACCAAAGGTGCCAGTATGCTGGCCTTTGTACTTAGAGCCAATACTCTCTGCAGCATCTTCAACCAATTCAATATGCCATTCTTTACAGAGTGCAGCAATCTCCTCAATTCTTACAGGATGGCCAAAGGTGTGCATAGGAGCACAAGCCTTGATTCTGCGGCCAGTATTCTTGTTGTAACATGCATACTCGTCTTCCTGATATACGAAATCATGACTCTTATCAAGTTCATTGAGGCGGGTGTTCTTACGAACTTCTGCATTCTTCTGGAGCCACTCCTTCATAGCATCAGGAGAAAGGCCCATCGTTGAGCGGTCAACATCCAGGAATACGGGATGGGCTCCAATGTAGCTCAATGCATTACAAGTGGCAATGAAGGTGAGTGCCTGCGTAAGGACCTCATCATCTTTCTTAACGCCAACAAGCAGCAAGCTCATGTGGAGTGCATTAGTACCGCTCACACATACCACAGCACGCTTTGCGCCAGTGTATGCTGCCATATCATTTTCAAAGCGATCAACGAACTTACCTACTGAGCTTACGAATGTGGTATCTATACACTCGTTCAGGTATTTCTTCTCATTGCCCACAAAAACGGGGACAGCCAGAGGAGTGAACTCTTGATTGCCATATACAGACTTTATAAAGTCAATTGTCTCCTTATACATATTCTACAATTCTAAATACATTACAAGTTATTTTTGTTTTCAATTACAAGGTTCTCAACCTCTTTTAAATTGTTAAGTAAATCCCATCGGATAACCCTCACTCCTGCCAGATCATATTCATCTGCTAGAGTGCTATTATAAGACAATACTATATCTACTTCGGGATAAGCAGTCTTTTCCAATATCACCACACCATATTGTTCCACGAGGTGATTATACGAGTCCAATACTTTATCACCCGGGTGTGGTTTAACATACAGGTTTACCTTGCCTCCCAACATTTCAACAATTTGAACCACATCCTTTATAAAAGATACCACGCTCACAATAAGCACATTTAGTTTTCCATTGTCACGTATCAGTATGTCATTATGTGTAAATTGCAACATTTTCCGAAAACGGACTTCCTTTGGTTTACCTGTGAAAAGGGTATCTTCGACTATTGTTTGCTGGGCGGGAGAAACATAATAGGCCACATCTGGTGTGCCTACACGAATCAAGGTCGTTAAATAATCAAGCTTACCATGCTGTATAAAATAGACTTCCGTGTTTGCACGACACATCAGGAAAGCCCATCGATCAAAAGTATTATAATATATGAACTTGTTTTGAGACTCTGTACGCTTTACAAAGCGACATGTCAAAAAAAACTCAAATGAAGCATACGACCTGAATAGGATGTCCTCTTTTGCAAACCGACGCTCCATATAGAAAACCATTGCCATAGCACTAATAAAAGCATCAAAGATGTCCTTATATGACACAACTGACAGAACCTTTATCTCCCGTTCTTTAAATGAATTTTTTATAAATGGTATCTTGATAGAATGAGTTTCAACACCCTCTACAGAACGTAGCATATCCCTTACACGATATGCTGGCCATGTAAGTGGGGCCTGGAGATATTGTCCTTGAATTTCAATATGCCGAGAGAATATTTTCTGAAAAAATACAGCAACAAATCTTCCCAATAAAATAAGAATGGAGGCAACTATCTCTAATACTGCTATGACTTTAGCCCATCGTGAATAATCACCCTTAGGGGAATGCAGCCCGATGTGAGTAAAAACATATCGAAGTTTCCGATTGACAAACGATATGTCTTCTTGTTCTTTAACAAACGAGCAGCTTATATTCTCAAAATTAATATAGCCGTATATGAAGTATTTTCTGTATTTTTTTTCAATCATTTTTTATTGAAATTATAGGGAAAGCAGAACTTTTGAATAGCCACTAATCATCACCTTTAGATTGAAGTCCTTTTCGAAGCGCTCCCTCGAAGCCTTTCTGACGGAAGTTGTTACTGTATTATTAACAATCAATTTTACGATAGCATCTGCCAGCTCTTGCGGGTTACGAGTTATGAATTCTCCATACTCAGGTTCTATCATTTCAAGAATACCCCCAACAGGAGTCGCCATAATATATAAACCTTGTCTCATCGCCTCTATAATACTCATTGGCATACCTTCACTTATACTGGGCAGTACGAAAGCATCCTGGCTCTTTAGAATTTCGGCTACATCGTTACGTTGACCCAACATGCTTACGTGTGATCCCAAATTGTATTCTTTAATCTTTGCTTTGCAATTATCTAAGGCAAGGCCGGTACCCACTAATGTCAATTGCACCTTATTCAGAACGTCTTTCGGGAGTAGATTCAGTGCTTCTATGATAATAGCCTGCCCTTTATGATCCGACAGGCTTGCCACGCAGACAAGTCTAAGTTTGTCAGACGGCTCTGTGGGTTTCCAATTAAAGATATCTTCTACGCCATTATAGACAAATGTTTTTTTGTCATCTGTCAGAGGAGAAAAAGAGACTGCATTATTGTTTAGATAAACAACCTTATCCACAAGGTGCATAGTCTCATCACATCGCTTCAATGCACGCTTCTTCAAAAAAGAATACTTATAGTAACCTTGGTACGAGGGCATTATCTGTTCCAAAGGATGCTTGCTACAATGAAGTATCAGTATTGTTTTTGCTTTTCTTGCATTACCATACTTTTTGTAGTACTCTCTTGCGCTGCCTAAATCCTGAAATATCAGATAGTCACTATTATCAGAAGCTAGTCTTTCTACCGCTTTTTGAGCATTTCGCTTGAAATTAAAATAGATTTTGACACTTGCTCCTATAAGGTTATTTGACGACAATAATTTGCGAAGAAAGATACGCAACTTGCGTTCACGCTGATATGATGGCGTACCAACATTTGAACCGATCAAGTCCAAATGATCATGTGTAGTACAGTCAAATACACAATCAGGGGCATAGATATTACCCAGCAACAAACCACTGTCTCTGAAATACTTACCACCCATTACAAATGAGTTGTTCACATAATTGATACCCTGTATTTGTGTCAAAGGTTGACTATATACTATACTTATTTTTTTCATTAAAACACTATTTCTACTACTTTTTCAAATATGATTTTTGGATAAAGTTACTTTCATCCAAGGATAAGAGTATTTCTTTTTTTCTTGCCAAATCAAGATTTTTTGTATTGATGTTATACTGTAAGTTATTAGCCAGATATTCTTCTATTGTACAAATAATACGTGCAGGATTTCCACCAACTACCATTCCAGAAGGAATACTTTTAGTAACAACAGAACCTGCAGCAACAAGTACATTATTCTCTATAGTAACGCCAGGCATAATCAAACTATTGTTCCCAATATAAACCCAATCACCAACTACTATTTTACCAAAAGTATCGAAGTTTGGATAGCGATCCCTAACTGCCTGTCCCCAACCATGCGTAAAAAACCTAACTCCATTTGTTATTTGACAATGATTACCAATTGTAATCAAATAAGGCTCAGACGACCAACAATGTTTGTCCGGCAGGAAATTATCTTCCCCAATGTTTACGCCCAACTCCATAGCATACTGACGGGGGGGGTAATTTGTCTGTGATACATATTCCTAAGGATTGACCATATTGTTTTTATTCTTCCCATAATAATCTTTTATTATATTTTTGAACATATTTTCCCACTTAGTAACAATCTTATCTTTGCTGTAACGGGTAATATTCCCAATAGCACATGCGCCCATGGTATAGCGTAAATCTTCATTACCCATAAGCATTGAAAGACCCCTTGCTAATTCTTCAACATTCTGGTCTTCCACCACCAAACCATCAATTCCATCGACAATAATTTCGGATGGTCCAGTAACAATGTCAAAACTAACACATGCCATACCATTAGCCATGGCCTCGGAGAGAACATTCGGAAAACCCTCATGTTGAGAAGAAAGACAGAAAATAGAATGAGTCTGCATCAGCGAATTGACATCCTTCCTTACTCCAAGAAACACTACCCTATCTTTGAGTCCATAATAGTTGATACGATTTAAAAGAGACTGGTAATAATTATCATCTCCTATATTTCCACATATATCGACAGACCACTCAGGGAAGTCGGAAGCGATCAAAGAAAAAGCCTCGATTAATTTTTCAAATCCTTTTTGTGAATGAACCCTTCCACAAGCCAAAATATTCTTCCTATTTTGAAACAAATCATCGTATTCTTTTTTACTCAAAGGCTCAAAACGTAAAGGATTAGGCATTGGATATACACGCTTGTATCGATTGCGCAACCATGCTTTATCATGACGGGACATCACTTGAACACCATATGCGAGGCGATACATAATTTGCTTGTTAAAAAAATCTTGACGGCCATGAGGGTATACCATAGCATTACGCTCAGCACATATTAATGGAATACGGCCTTTACACAAAAGGACCAGCGGGTGAATCCAACCGCATAAGAAAGATATCACCACTTCCGGTTTTTCCTGCTTAATAATCCGACGGATGTTAATAAAATCCTTAAAGCGATTTGCTGCTTTTTTATATAATTTTACAGGGGTTGAGCCCACATATGTGTCATATTGCCATGACCTTACATCTATTAGATTTACTTCATTTGCAATATCATAGAATTGCGTTTTTAAGTGACTTACAAGCGTTATATTATGTCCTCTTTGAGCCAGTTGACTTGTCAAGGTTGCAACTACATTCTCTGCTCCACCTTGTCCTAATTGGCCAATAAAAAAAGCTATTCTCATTTTATTTGCAATTTTTTGGTTTTAGTAGAAAAAAATAGATTACCCAGTAACACAATTATCATAGCATATTCTATTTGTGTAATAGGGAAAGCCCAAGAAGATCGAATATAATAAACTGCGTTTGACACCATATATGTATAAAAAACCAACCAATAGATGTTCATGTCTCTATCAGATTTATATAAACAAGACATCAAATAACCGAAGAAAAATATATACAAGACAACCCCTACAGTGCCACCTGTATAGTATAAGTCACCTATAAGAGACGTTCCCAAGCCAGAACTTGCATTAAACACCGAATCAGTACATAAAATGGCTGAAGAAATAGGGCCTGTTATATCAAATGAATTGATAATAACATTACCTATATAAGGTATTCCTGATAGGAGCATAGGAATTAAACCAGACAGGTAAATAGCACCGTTTTTGTCAGTATATTGAACAAGAAAATCCGTATTATAACCTAAACCCGAGAAATCCCTTGTTAAAGAAAAAATGCCAAGTGTACCACTATCTAAAGCCACTGAATCCCCTCGCGACATACCAGCCATAGCCATCAGCAAAACGCCCACAAGAATAAAAATAAGGATAGTTCTATTTGATATCCTTTGAATGCAAACCGTATAACCGACAACCAGCGGAAGGAGTATAAGAAGCATTTCATTTCTATTACCGCTAAAGAACAATAAAGCAGATATACCTAAGCACTCAGCTAGAAAGAGTTTATTGATGTTTAAGATAAATGATTTAAAATCTGTGATACCTTTATTCCTAAGTCTAACTATTTCCACACAACTTGCAGCAAGAAGTAGACAAGTTAAGTGTCCAAGTCCTTGATTACGGTCATCCACATCCATTATATTAGAATTGGAATAATAGAACCATGATGAAAAAACACCTGTACTGAAATCATAAATTATCAAAAGCAAAATTACACTCACAATGATTATAATGAAAAAACCATATGAAACTTTTTTTGTTTTGTAAATGCCAAAATTGAAACTTTTGTTATTATTATAATCGTTTCCTATAGATGCACCTAAAAGGAGAGCGAAGAATGCCATCATCTGAATATCTTCCGATTTTTGCCGCGTAACTTCATCTCCAATAGTTAATAGGCTTGAAAATTCAGAAGATAACGGGTATATTAAATCATCAAAAAATAGCCCCAAAAAAGCAACAGGAACAGCCATCAATTCAAAACACAGCAAATTATTCTTCCTATACTTTAACATATATGCCACAAAAACACAGATGTAAATCAATGCATCAAAATAAGCTGGAAGCCTAAAATAATTAATTCCACTAATACCTGATATATACTGTATTAAGAACAAGAAAAACAAGAAAGCCAACAGTACTTTAAAACCATTATTTCGACCTCTTCTCATAATTATCATATTAATATGTTAAAACCACATTATGGAATTATTTTTAAGATACCCATGTATTTTTTATTATGCAAAAAACCTACTAAAACATCTTTGTATGTGACATGGAAAACCCAGCATAGTAGGTAATAACAAATAATAAACAATAATATCGTGAGTGATAACAGAAAATATTTATTAAGCCAATGACAATAATGATACACAAATAGCGGTAAAATTGAAGAGGCAATTGATACAGCTATGATCCGAACCATACTTTTTATGGGTATAAGATCGTTGAAAGTCATATTGATTGTACGACTAACTACCCTAAACTGTAAAGCCACCTTTGCAAAAACACATATTTCAAATACGACACCAATCATAATAGCTGGTAGCCCAAACTTAACAATAATAAACTCCAACGGAACGATAACAAGAGCCATAACCAGATGGATATTTGCATACTGATTGGTTTTACCCAATGCAAGAATAATAGGGTAAAAAGGTATTATCATAAAGAATCCTTCAAAGTTCTTCACAATAAAGTAAATCCCTGATGATTCATATTGGTTGCCGTAAAAACACGTCATTATTAAGGATGCAAATATTATTGAAAACACAGCTATAGGGTAAGTAATCTTTATTGACTTCTCAAGGGCATTAATCCATGCAATCTTTATATTGTCCTTATCATTAACAACCATTCCAGAGAATAAAGGCAAAAGAACGGTAGCCACAGAATTAACTACCATAGGAATCACCGGAAACTCAATAAATCCATTGGAAAAATCTGCAAACACCTCATTACCATAATATCGACTAACAAAAAACTGGTTGACAGATTGAAAAATCATTATCCAAACTGAAGCGATAATTAATGGGGCTGTGAATGCTAGAATCTCCTTAATAGTAACACTTGTCTTCTCTAATTCAATCCCTTTTGTAGGGATATTTCTAAAATATATCGCTAAAAGAAAAGATATAAATGAAGCAATATCAAAACCAATAATAGCAGAAAGATAATTACACTTAAACAGAATAACAGGGATAACTATACATAAAATAGTAAATATCTTTGTTACAACGGAATAGATAGCTATAAACTGATTCCTTTTATAAGAAGCCAATATACAATCTAGCCCCATTACTGGTAAAAGGAACAATGGCGTTGGAGAGAAGTATTTTAAGGCTAAATCCAAATCAGGATTCTTTAGTATTAAAGCGATTATTGATGACCCAAAGTACAATAACAAGGAAAAAAAAACTCCTAAAATGACAAAGAGCCTGGTAATTTTCCTTACCACGTCTTTAGACTCACCAATTGACACACGGGGTATAAAATAGGAATAGGATCTAGGCAATCCAAAGGCAAAAACCGTAATGAGTGTATTGTAAACATACATTACTTGTTTGTAAGTACCGTAATCTCCTTTGTCAAAATACCTACTTAGTATCATTGGACTTACAATGCCAATGGCATAGGCACAAAACTGTCCTATTGCCACCCACATTGCTTGTCTTGAATTGCTTGATGCAGTCATTAATTACGAGATACTCTTAAATTCTATTATGAGGTTTGATTAATATAATCCATGGTTGCATTATCATGATGATGTATCTCACACGGATTACCTATAACAATACTATGAGAAGGAACATCACAATTAACAAATGCGTTAGGTGATATTAACACGTCATCACCTATCACAACTTTCCCGACAATGGTAGCATTAACTCCAATCCAAACCCTATTTCCAATTTTTGGTGCGCCTTTTCGTTTACCTCTGTTTTGTTGACCTATGGTAACTCCTTTATGTATATTACACCATTCGCCTATTTCGCAATCAGGATGTATCGTAATGTTGTATGCATGACCCAAATATAAACCTTTCCCAACTTTAAGATTCCAAGGTATTTCTAATCCAAAGAATAAAGTCATACATCTCATTAGTTTTTTATAAATGAAACGAAAAAGACCATTACTAAACTGTGCTTTTCGCATTAAACGGATATACTGAAGAGCATACCCCCCCCCATTTCGTTGTTTGTCGGCAAAATAAATATCTTTATATTCCATAATACCTAACATTTTCATTATTCTGTTTATTCACCATTAATAATTTTGAAGAGAATAGATCTACATCTAAAAGCTATTTTCTGTATGGGAAAAACGTCTTCACTCTTTCACGTTTTCAGGCTTTTATTAACTTATAGTTGCCATAAACCATCACATCTTCTGGTCGAGGTTCTTTCCTTTTTCTTCGTGCTCAAAGTTGGGAATGAAATCCTTGATGGCTTCCACCACCTGAGCCTTAGTGAAATCTTCTTTGGCAAAGATTCCTTCCAGTTTTTCAAAGAAGCCGTTTACCTCACCCATCTCATGGCGGGTAGTTTGTTCTACAACACCAAGAGCCTGGAAGCGTTGCATATCTATCTTTTCTCCTGGCACGTAGAACTCTTCGTATGCCTTTTCACCAGTAGTGTCGGAGCCAAAGTAAACCACAGGATAGGTTTCACTGTCATATCCCATCTGAGAAGCATACGAAATTGCTTCTGCATCATTCGCGCATTGCTTCTTTTCAAAGCCTTCAGCTTTCACAAACTCATCACAAATGCTACTAAAGGTCAGCATCTGGTCTTCGCCCAATTTCGGGAAGAACACTTCGCCTCCATTACCAAGAATGCAAGCCAACATACAAATCTGACCGCTTTCTTCGGGGCTCACAAAGTAACGCTTCACATCCGAAGGTGCCACCAGCGGCTGCTTCTTCTGCAGGCGGTGAATCCAGCCATCAGGCAATGAGCCGTTGCTAAAAGCGACATTTGCAAAACGGGCGGTGGTTACCTTAAAGTACTTGTTGTAAGCCATCACCAAGTCTTCCATAATACGCTTGCTGGCTCCCATGATATTCACTGGATTTGCAGCCTTATCCGTGCTTACACAGAAGAAATGCTTGGGAGGATATACCTTCAGCAAATCCATCAGCTTCTTAGCCTTGATATCGTTATTCTCAATCAGAGCCTGGACGCTATAACGGTCTTTTTCTGAACGAACATGCTTGTGGGCAGAGAAATTGGCTACAATGTCAAAGCCCTTCTCCTCACGGAAGATGCGCTCAAAGATAGGGTCTGCAAAATTCAGCGTGTAGCAGCGGAACTCATCAGGGACATACAGGCCGTTAGTAGAACGTACATCACGCACGAGCTCTGCAAGTCCGTTCTCGTTCAGGTCAACCACCACTACGCTTGCCGGTTCAAACCGCAGCACCGCCTTGATAAAGTTGGAACCGATAGAACCAGCACCGCCAATCACACAAACTTTCTTACCCTTAATCTCCTGGGTGAGCTTCTCGGCATTCGCCTCGATGTCACCCTTAAACATGCTCTCCGGTCTGAATGTCACCGAATCAGCAATAAACTTATCTAAGTTGAACATATATTGTTGTATCTTTATTATTATTGTCAGAAGACTGGCTTCTGTCATTAAAAGAACTCACTTCTCATCTATCTTTACAAATGAACTTGGTGAACCAATAAGATTACGATGATAATACAATCCCATGATAATGACTGGCTCTATATCCTCCTTTGTGATTTCCAGCTGCGGACGAAGAAGCTCTACTATCAGCTCCATATTGCTCATTTGTAATCAGTCATTTTAGACCCGTTCTTGCAAAAGCAAGCGTCCAAAGGTCGAGCGAAGGCCTATAACAACCTTGTTTGGGGTAATCTTAAAAAATACATAGTTCGGATTTAATCGTCATTACCCCTGAAAGCCTGTAATGCTGCCATTAAGCGGAGCTGTTTCTTGGAGGGGAGCTTTTGACCTGCCTCTGCCAAATCCAAATAGTCTTTGTAATAGGGCGCCAAAGACTCACGAACGGAATCTGGCATCAACATGTGCCACTGCTCGTTCTCCATATCCTTATAAGTGAGCACTAGTCCATACTGCTGTAACTTGTAGTATGTCTTACGCATCTTCCTAACCGCATAATGGTTAGCACCAGCCTTGACAAACTCGTCGACTAACTGGAGTTCTTGCTTGTTGAGGACATGAAGAACGTCGTCTGGGTTGTCGAGAATCTCACGGGCAACACGACGGGCAGTCTCGTCTTTTTTCAAATTGGGACTGACATAGAGTTCCAGCTTGTCGCAGATCTTCAACATCTCAACCTTGGTCATAACATTCATAATGGTTGCCAGGTTGATGTTGGAGGAGAAATCTTTGTTTTTTATCGTAATGGTCATAGCTTTTATAATGTCACACGGAAAACACGGAAAGCACAGAAATATTTGAGCAGCGAGTGCAGAGACGAGAGGGAATGTCACACGGAAAACACAGAAAGCACGGAAAAAACCATCACCCTTTTTGTCATAACCCACCGCCTTTTGAGAAAAAGGCACCGGGTTTTGGATGAAAGGCACCGCCTTTTGAAAATTCCAGGCTTGGGAATCTTTATTTTCGTTTTTGTCTCATGACAAACGTTTCCTTATATATATTGTAAATCGCACTTTTTAAGTAGCACTTCTCACACTTCCCTCACCCGCATTAGGTGTGAGAAGTGTGAGAAGTGAGGGTTGTTTAGTGTTTGTGGAATATCACACGGAAGGTTTAGCTCGACGGCCCGTAGGGGAAAGTCAAAGCACGGAAATCACAGAAATATTTGAGCAGCGAGTGCAGAGACGAGAGGGAATGTCACACGGAAAGCACGGAAATCACAGAAATATTTGAGCAGCGAGTGCAGAGACGAGAGGGAATGTCACACGGAAAACACGGAAATCACAGAAATATTTGAGCAGCGAGTGCAGAGACGAGAGGGAATGTCACACGGAAGGTTTAGCTCGACGGCCCGTAGGGGAAAGTCAAAGCACGGAAAGCACAGAAATTGTTGAGGAAAACCGTAAAGGGTCAACTCCGCGAGGAGTGACCAGACTAAATGTTATACCTTAATATTATATTAGTCTTTGAGCAAGTCTGTGAACATCAGCCTTGTTTCCAACTTTGTTGGGTTTGCAAGGCGCATCAGTCTTTGCTCCTCATCCTTGGGAGGATTGACATAGAAATCTT
Source organism: uncultured Prevotellaceae bacterium (assembly GCA_902794405.1). GTDB lineage: Bacteria > Bacteroidota > Bacteroidia > Bacteroidales > Bacteroidaceae > Prevotella. The sequence continues at coordinate 27,033 of CADBHI010000001.1, read as the reverse complement.
CTTGTTGCTCCGATGTGAACAGGGCCTCAAAGCCGTTCTTCCTGTAAAAGGCAAGAACTTCCGGTTTGTTGAGTGCATCAACTATCAGCATACGACAACCAGCCTTTATTTCATCGCTCCTATACCACTGCTTCACAATGTCTATCATCTCGGAGCCAATACCCTTACGCTTGAATTCTTCAGCATCGTTTACTGCCAAACGACCTATCAAGATTCCAGGATAACGTTTGAGCGTCTTTTTGTGATGGGTTATCTTCAGCATGGCATCACGACGACTTCGAGGCAAATCATAAATCCTTATGCTGTCATACGAAAGCGTCAGCATGGAAACTATCTTTCTCATGTCAGAACGCAAACGAAAACAGAATGTCTTGCCCATCCTAAACTCAGTGTATTCTAAAGCCTTGGAAGAAAAGAAATCATCCAAGTCCTCATCTCCACAGGAGAACGGTTCACATGCATGAAGTAGTTCTTCTGTGAATACACTGATGGTGCAGTTATCGAACAGGTAGCCCATTACTTCAACCAGCCCTCACGCTTTAAGAAATTATAGGCATTCTGCTGGCGGGGCGTCATTACACGCTTCTTATGAGGATCGTAGCTGTCCTCAACGGCGTTTGCCATCTCTTGAAAACGGCGTGCCTCTTCACCATACAGGGTCGGAATTGCTTTTATTGCTGTTGCCATATTGTTGCCTCCTTATAAAATGTTTTGCGGTGCAAAGATACGAAAAGTTCTTGGACTAGCCAAGCGTTTTAACGATTATTGGAAACTTGGGCGATATTGTGCGGAAATTTTAATATGTCACACGGAAAGCACGGAAATCACAGAAATATTTGAGCAGCGAGTGCAGAGACGAGAGGGAATGTCACACGGAAATCACGGAAATCACAGAAATTGTTGGGGTCGTTATTCGGTAGGGCGTTTTAAATCGCCAACGGAGAATGTGAATTTGAAGCAGCCAATCTTGTCGAGGATGACAGTGGCACGTTTCTTGCCATTTACCATCTCTACGGTTCCCTGAAGTCCTTTAAGGGCCTCGGACTCAGAGAAGAATCCGTCGTTAAGAACGACTGTTTCATGGACCTGTGGAGGCACTTCTTCGGAAAACTCGACATCGCCGTCAGCCAGTTTAAGCACCGCTTTGAGAGCATTCATCTGAGCATCGGGAACTCGGGCAAAGTCACGATAGCCTTCTTTGGTTCTTGAAAGCGTAGGGTCAACGACGCAGTGGGTCAACAAGTTGCACAGTTTGAGCGTGGCCACACGATGGGACTCATCCACTCTGATGAAAACCTTACCATGAATGACTACCTTTTCAACCAGTTTCTTGGAGCCACTTGAGTTCCTGGCTTTTTTGTATGTCCTGACCTTCTTCTGTTGGACGGCTGCGTATGCCTCTATCTCAAAAGGGATGTCTTTGGAATCGTTGAAGAAAGAACGAGTCTCTATTTCTTTGTTTCTCTTGACTCCATAGACATACCAGGCTGTAGGGTCGAATACCTTCTTGACAACGGACTTTTCTTTCTCCTGATGGAGGATTCGGTTGGTGGTCAGGCTGCGCAACCGACGATAATTTTTGGTTTTCTTTTGGCACGGCTCCGCCGCAGGCCCCCCGTTTTCACTTTGAGCCCCAACATCAGCAATTAACGCCTTAGAGTCGTCTTGCATGCTCATCTTCTGACAGTTACGTCAGCGCGTCTTGGAATCAGCGAAGCTCAAAATGGAAACTTGGTCGGAGATGACCTAAGAATACAAAAAGAGCGTGAACTCTCACTCTGCCCGTCCGTCACTTAGGCCTGCGAATACCTTTCCTGTAAACAGACAGAATTCATGCTCACGCCGTTGGATTATATATGTTCACACCCGTTAAGTGTGCGGAGGCTCACCAAGAGCCTCTCAACACACTGACGGGGCGTTATATAACCACGTCCTAAGCATCCACTCTGCAATGTCTTTGACAGGATGTTGAAATTCGCAGTTTCAAGTGTCCAAAAACACGCGTTGTAAGACGCTGTACCAATAAATTATGCCCACACCTTCACCGCCCCTAAAGGGCAGGTACGGCGTGATGCGGGTGCAAAGTTACGAATTATTTTTCATTATTCAAATAACAAATGGGGGAAAAGTGCTCAAAATTCTGTTTTTTACACTTTTTCCCCCATTAAAGGTCATGGGAAGGGGTTAGTCCTTTATCAGTCTTACTTCGTAGATTTCGCCAATCTGCTTTTGGGGTTTGGCCACGAATTTGACGCGCACCTGCTGCTTGCCTTTCAAGAGATCGGCGGGTACAGGATAGGTCTCGTACTTGAATTCGGAGATGCGGTATTTGCCTGTGTTGTTCACCTCTTTCACCAGGACGTCGTCGATGAAGATGTCGAACTCGTGGGTCTTCCATTCGCCCACGCCCCAGTACTTGAGGCGCAGCGAGAGGTCGGTATTTCCGCCTGTCTGCATGAGATAGCTGAAGTAGTGGCCATCGCGAGCATCGCGGAAGAATACGTCGTTGTTGGTGCCCACTTGTGAGCGGTCTGTCTCCATCTTGTGGTCGGTCTCAGGCTGCTGCTCACCAGGCTGCACCTTGTCGACAGTGCGGGCTTCGAGTGCCTGGCGCTCCTGTTCCTGCTTGGCCAGGTCATCGAGGTAGCTCTTGTAGCTGTCCTCAGAGAGGGCGAGCCAGTAGATCATGTAGCGCGAGTCGTGAATCTCGAAGAAAGGCTGGAGTATTGAAGATGTTCCGTTTACCATTTTTGTTTCTAACATGAAATGGAGTGGTTGTCCCTCAATGTCCTTTATCTGTGCGGCAATTTCATCGATGTTGTCGTTGATGAGGATGGGAGCCTCGTTGATGGGTAGCTTCTTACCGCTGGCATACTGTCCGAAGCGGCTATCGTCGGCGACGAGGTGTGCCAGGTCTTCGGTGCCCGTCTTCATGCCTAAGAGGATGGGGCCGTGCATCAGGGCTACATATTGCGGCACGTTGGGCAGGTACTTGATGCTGTTGTGCATAGGGAATGACACCTCGACTACATCGCCCTTCTTCCACTGGCGATTGATGGCGACGTAGCTGGAGGGGCCAGTGATGATGTCAACGGGCTGGCCGTTGACGCTGACCTTGAACTGGCCTGGCTTCACCCAGCCGGGGTAGCGGATAAGTAGGGCCCCACCCCCCGCCCTCCCCCTTGGGGAGGGAGCTTGGACCACGGTGATGCGGCTGGTTTCTGCGTAGGGGAAGTCCGTTTCTTGGCGCAGGGTCAGGCCCTTCTCCTTCCAGTACAGTTCGGAGCTGACAAAGAGGTTGACGTAGAGGGCATTGCCCACGTGGGTGTAGATGAACTGTCCGTATTTGCCGTGATTCTCCATGCCTGTACCTACGCAGCACCACATGGCTTCGTTAGGAGCCGAGTAGTTGCGGTAGTGACGTGGGCGGGCCGGAGTGAAGTAGACGTAGCCACCATGTTCAGGATGCTGCGACGAGAGGATGTGGTTGAAGGTGGCCAGCTCGTAGTAGTCGGCATAGCGTGCCTCTGGGTTGCGGCGGTGCAGGTCCTCGGTCAGCTTCAGCATGTTGTTCGTATTGCAAGTCTCCGGGCCGTCGATGTCGTTGATGAAGTCGGTACAGGCTTCCTTGCTGGGGAAATGCTCGCGGCGACTGTTGCCGCCAAAAGCCAGCGACCGCTCACCCGTGACGATGTCCCAGAAGAAACTGGCAGCTTCGTGGTAAGGCTCGTCACCGCTCAGCTCGGCAATACGCTCGAATCCCACCACCTTCGGCACCTGCGTGTTGGCGTGCATGTTGTCAAGATTATCTACACGCTGCGACATCGGGGTGAGCAACCGACGGTGCGAGAAACGCATGGCCACGGAGAGGTATTTCGGTTCCTGGGTGATGGCGTAGGCATCGGCCAGCACCTCGTTCATGCCACCGTGCTCGTTGCCGAGCATACGCTCCATCTGCTCGTCGCTGAGGCCGGAGGTGAGGTCAATGGCCCAGTCGCAGAAGCCGAGGAAGAGTGTCTTGGCCTGTTCGTTGCCACAGTAGAGCCACGCATCGCGCAGGCCCGCGTACATCTTATGAAGATTATAGAACGGTGCCCACGAACCGAAGTATACGCCGAAGTCGCCCTTCTTGAATGTCGACCAGATGCGTTCGCTGTTGGGCATACCACCCACATAGCCCCGTCCCCATTCAGGGTGGTTCTTGGCGTTGGCATCGGCGCAGAGCTGCAGTTCGCTAATCATATACTCCATGCGTCGCTGGCACTCAGCATTACCCGTAGCAGCGTTGATGGCCATTGCCGTGAGGTAGTGACCACCCACATGGCCGTCGAGTCCATCCCAGTTGGGATAGGTCTTGGCTCGCGGCTCCAGGCCAGCCTCCTTACGATAGGGAGCCAGCAAACGGTCGCAGTCGTACTGCAACAATGTCTTGATGTTGAGGTCACGTGCCTTTTTCAGCGGACCGTCGAGCAACGTTACGTCGCCAAGTGGAAACTCATTGTGATAGAGTTTGTCTTGTGCTCCAGCCATCATGGTGAAGGCCAGCAGCGAGGAAAGGATCAGTATTCTTCTCATTTTTCAGGACCGTTTAGAGTGGGTGTAACAGGAATGATATGTCCCTTCTTGTCGAACGTCAGACGGTCGATGCATACCTCGCGATGGATGCCAGGGTCTTGTTTGACGAAGTGCTTGTTGATGCGGTGGTAGACGATGTACCACTCGTCCTTGCCGGGAATCTGGAGCACGGAGTTGTGGGCCGTGCCGTAAATCTTGTCCTCGGGCTTCTGCTTGATGACGAGGTAGTTCTCTGGGTCGATGGTGATAGGTCCAAGAGGCGACTTCGCTGTGCCGTAGCAGACGTGGTAGTTGGGGCTTCCGGTATCGTCGACGCTCCAGAGGAAGTAGTAGAGTCCCTTGCGGTAGAATACGTAGGCACCCTCGCGGAAGGCCCATGTCTGCAGGTTGCCGCCCTCTGGTGTGAGGTGGGTGATGGTCTCCTTTTTCACGCTGAGCATATCGTCGTCGAGCTCAGCACCGGCCATGAATCCGTTACCCCAGTAGATGTAACACTTGCCTGTCTTGGGGTCTTGGAATACATCGACGTCGATGGCCTGTCCGCCTCGCGCCTCCTTGGGTCGGTCGGCATCGGTAAGGATGGGCGAGCCGCTATCTACGAACGGACCTGTGGGCGAGTCGCTGACGGCAACGCCTATTTCCTTACGGTTGCTCTTGGGGTTGTGGGCGGAGTAATAGAAGTAGTACTGGTAAGCCCCCTCCTTCCTCCCCCGACTGGGGGAGGTTGCTGCGCCGGAAGCCTCCCCCAGTCGGGGGAGGTTGGTGGGGGCTTCTATGATGGCAGGTGCCCATGCATTGCCTGTGGCCCAGGGTACCTGTTCGCCCTTCACGTCGAGCATCTTGCCTTCATCCTTCCAGTCGATGAGGTTGGTGGAGGAGAAGACGCTGAAGTCGTGTCCGCCCCAGCCTGGTGTGCCGTCGGTGGTGGAGTAGATGTAGTACTTGCCGGTCTTGTTGGAGTAGAGCACCTCGGGGTCGGCGTGGAAGCCTGTGAGGATGGGCTGCTTATAGCTGGGGAAGGCCTTGAGCAGGCGCTCCTTCTCAGCCCGTGTGATGGGAATGATGGTGCCGTGGCGTGGTGTGAACTTGCCCTTCATCTCAGTATTCTGCACGAACTTGAAGGTCTTCAGGTCCTCCGAGCGGCAGAACTGGTAGTGGCCGCTGCCGTAGCAGTCGTACATGATAATCCACGACTTGCCGTCGATGGCCTTGCAGACGCCGACGCCCTCGACGGCCTCCTTGGTCTGCTCAACGTTGCCGTCGAGCATCTGCCACTTGTCCGTCAGATTCTTGGCGACGGCCTGGTAGATGCCGCGTCCGGACTCCTGCTTATAGAAAAGGTGGTAGAGCTGGTCGGCCTCGTTGTAGACGATGTCGCCGTCGATGGTGGCATTGCCAGCGTCGAAGAGCCACTTAGGTTCGCCTTCGAGGTCGGTGAAGTCAGCGTTGGCATACTGGTAGTAGATCTTGTCGTAGGAGTCGCGGTCGCTGGTACGCAGCGAGTAGAAGACCATGTACTTGCCGGCCTTGTGGTCGTAGATGGTCTCGGGGGCCCACACACGGATGACGTTCTTCCACTCCTTGGTGTAGCGGGTGGGGAAGTTGATGGTGGAGTGCTGCCAGTTGATGAGGTCAGTGGACTTGAGCAGCACCATGCCTCGGTTGCTGGACCAGCCGTAGGCCGAGCGCATGTCGGTGACTACCATGTAGAAGGTCTTGCCGTCCTCGCAGCGCAGTATGTGAGGGTCGCGTACACACTGTGTCAGGGCGATGGTGTCGCTCTCGATGACGGGCATGCCATCATTCAGCGGTGTGTAGTTATAGCCGTCGTCGGAGATGGCGTAGCATATCTGCTCGTCCCTCGGGTCGTTACTATTAAAATAGGTGAAGAGGTAGGCCACCATCTCGTTAGGGTCCTTCGGTTCTTCAGTCACGGTCTTTTTCTTCTTGGCGGCAAACGTCGGCATTGCGATAGCAGCCATGAGAATGACAGTCAGTAAAGTCTTGATTTTGTTCATAGTTATTGTTGTTTTATGATAATTTGTTTGCAAAGATACGAATAAAATCGTAATTCACCAATAGATTTTGAATTTTTGTAAAGGTAAAAAATAACTTGGGACGAAATGTTGTCCTCTGTTGTCCCTGTTGTCTTAGAAAAAACAAGCCTATAGTTGTGTTTAAATACAACTGGGACAACAAAGGACAACGGGTTTGTTCGGAACTAAATGATGTCTATGATGGAGCGTAGAGTCGGCACCACAAATGTTGGCTTCTGTGGGCAGTCTTGACAGTCGACGTCCCATCGGTTGAACAACATGGCGTCGATACCAGCGTTGAGGGCGCCGAGGATGTCAGTCTGCAGGTTGTCGCCAATCATGAGGGTGGTAGCACGTTCGGCACCCGTGGTCCTGAGGGCATAGTCAAAGAAGGCAGGTGAGGGTTTGTTGGCACCAGCATCCTCGCTGAGAACGATGGTGGTAAAGTAGTTGCGCAGGTGGCAGGACTCTAATTTCTTGTATTGCACTTCGTGGAAGCCATTGCTGGTCATGTGCATGCGATAGCCTCGGCTCCGCAGGTAGTCCATCAGTTCGTGGGCACCGTCTATCACGCCAGGTTTCGAGGCACAGAAGTCGAGGAAGCGGTCGCTGATATCGAGGCACAGCGCCTCTGTCACATCAAGTCCGTTGGCGCTGCTGAGCGGCTGTCGGAAGCGTTCAATGATAAGGTATTCTCGCGTAATCTCTCCCTTCGAGTAGCGCCCCCACAGGTTGATGTTTGTTTGCCAGTAGTTGTCGTAGAAGGTCTGTGGGTCGTCGAAATAGCGCTCCAGGTGGAATTCCTCGAACGTCTCGCGCAGGGCGATGACGGCATTGCCGTAGGTGTCGTAGAGTGTATCATCGAAGTCGATGAACAGGTCTTTGTATTTTTTTTCCATATTGTTGGCAAAGTTACGAAAAAAAATGAAATTACAAGCACGATGACAGAAAATTTTTTGTATCTTTGCAGCGATGGATAAGGAAACCTATGAGCGACAGAAAGCCTTTGCGGGCGAGAAGAAAGCCTCCATGCAGCGGCGATGCGTGGGGCACGACTACTCGCAACGGCAAATGTACATGGTGACGATGGTGGTCGAAGGGCGCCGTCCGCTGTTGGGGGAAGTGGTAGGGCGCAGTGAGGCCGAGGTTGGTAGTGACGAGGCGCCGAGGGTGGTGCTGACGGAGCTTGGGCGTAGGGTTGAAGCCTGTTGGAATGAGATTACCATTCGTCACCCGCAGATAAAGCTGGTAGGCTTGCAGCTGATGCCCGACCACCTGCATGGCATCCTCTTCGTGAAGGAGCTGATAGAGAAGCCCTTGGGGAAGGTGCTGCTGGGCTTTAAGCAGGGCTGCAATAAGGCATATAGGGAGCTCGTTCCGTCTGTTGCTGTAATACAGCAACATACAGGACGGGGCGAGGACCGGAGGCACGGGCTGCTCTTTGCTCCGGGCTATAATGACAAGCTGCTGCTGCGGCAAGGGCAGCTGCAGCGCTGGCTCGACTACCTTCACGATAACCCGCGGCGGCTGCTGATGAAGCGCGAACACCCCGACCTGTTCCGCGTGCAGCGAGGGCTAAAGGTAGGTGCACAGCAGTTCTCGGCCATTGGCAACCGTTTCCTCCTCGACAGCCCCGTAAAGCTGCAAGTGCAATGCTCACGCCGACTGACCGACCAGCAGATAGAGGCCGAGACAACCCGTCTGCTGGCAATGGCCCACAAGGGTGCCGTCCTTGTGTCGCCCAGTATCTCGCCCGGCGAGAAGCACATCATGCGTGCCGCCTTCAATGAGGGCCTGCCGCTGATCATCCTTCAGGAGAACGGCTTCACCGACCTGGCTAAGCCCGGAGGTCAGCGCATGGAAGCCTGTGCCCGTGGCCAGCTCCTCCTATTGGCTCCGTGGGAACACCACAACGAGCGCACCACCATCAGCCGCCACCAATGCCTCACGCTGAACGACCTTGCCCGCTTGATTTGTGAGTCGGAATTTGGCGGAACTGGGTTTTACCCTGAGGAAAGATAATTAAGGCTTTATTTGCAGAGTTTAGAAAATATGTGTAACTTTGCATGGCGTTAGTAACAAAAAAGAGGATTGTGATGACGAAGCGATTACACCCTGTGATGCTGGCAGGAACGGGCAGCGACGTTGGCAAGAGCGTTGTGGCGGCGGCTTTGTGCCGCATTTTCCTTCAGGACGGTTATCATCCAGCACCATTTAAGGCGCAGAACATGGCACTCAACAGCTATGCCACCCCCGAGGGGCTTGAGATTGGCCGTGCGCAGGCCGTTCAGGCCGAGGCTGCGGGAGTACCCTGTCATACGGACATGAATCCGCTGCTGTTGAAACCGCAGTCGGACCATACCAGTCAGGTAGTGCTCCACGGACGGCCGATAGGCAATAAGGATGCGTACGAGTATTGGCGTAGGAGAGAGGATAGAGGAGAGTGGATAGTGGATAGTGGAGAGTGGATAGAGGATAGAGGAGGGAGGATAGAGGATAGTGGAGAGTGGATAGAGGATAGAGGAGAGTGGATAGAGGATAGTGGAGAGTGGATAGAGGATAGTGGAAAGGCTACGGGTAGGCGAGCGAAGCTCGGGAATGAGTGGATAGAGGAGAGAGAATATGATTTCCGAAAGGAGGTGTGTGATGCCTTTGACCGGCTTAGTGCCCGCTATAACCCCATTGTGATGGAGGGCGCTGGTAGTGTTTCTGAGTTGAATTTGAGGGATACTGACTTAGTGAATCTGCCGATGGCTCGTCATGCAGGGGCTGATGTCATCCTTGTGGGTGATATTGATCGCGGTGGGGTGTTTGCCTCCGTCTATGGCAGCATCGTGCTGCAGACTCCGGAAGACCGGCAGCTCATCAAGGGCATCATCATCAACAAGTTCCGTGGGGACCTGCGCCTGTTTGACAAAGGCCGTCAGATTCTGGAAGATATCTGCGGGGTGCCAGTATTAGGTGTCATTCCCTATTTCAAGGATATCTATATTGAGGAGGAAGATTCCGTCAGTCTGGAGCAGAAACGGCGTCAGCTGGCAGAGGGCAAGGTGAACATTGCCGTGGTGCTGTTGCGCCATATCAGCAACTTTACCGACTTCGATACGCTGGAGCGTGACCCACGTGTCAACCTCTTCTATACCAATAATATAGCCGACATCGGACGTGCCGACATCATCATCCTGCCTGGTACGAAAGCGACGTTGGACGACCTCTTGGAGTTGCGACGCAACGGCTGTGCCCAGGCTATTGTACGTGCCCATCGCGACGGGAAGACGGTGGTGGGCATCTGTGGCGGTTATCAGATGCTTGGACAGATGGTCAGCGACCCTGATGGCCTTGAAGGGACTGTTGCCAGCCTGCCTGGACTCGGCTTGCTGCCCATCCATACTACCATCACTACTGAGAAGGTGACCCGTCAGGTGACCTTCCAGTTCGATGGTCAGGCGTGTCAGGGTTACGAGATACACCAAGGCGTCAGCGATACAGACGAGGCCATTATGCAGGCCGACCATTGTATAGGAACCTATATCCACGGTTTTCTGGACAATGCGCCTGTTATCGACTATCTGCTGAAGGATAAGGTGAAGGGTTCTGCTCCAGTACAGAGCTTTGCAGAATTCAAGGAAGAACAATACAACCGGTTGGCAGCACATGTCAGACAGCATGTGGATATGCAGCAACTCTATGAAATCCTGAGTGATGACTAACCTGATTGCCTTGTTCACAGGCTGGGTGCTCGACCTGATTTTGGGCGACCCGGCGCGATGGCCTCATCCTATCGTGTGGTTTGGCAAGGCGATTGCTTTCTTTGAGCATCGTCTGAATGGTGGAAACCATCGTAGGCTGAAGGGAGCCTTGACCGCTGTGGGCCTGATTGCTGCAACATTCGCCATTGGACTGCTGATTGATGTCTATCTTTCATTCCTGAATTTCCTGGTTGTCTTTTATTGTTTGGCGGGTACCACGCTGATTCGCGAAGTGCGGCAGGTATTCCTTGCTGTAGACCGTTCGTTGGACGAGGGTCGTCAGCAGGTGGCCCGTATCGTCGGACGCGATACCAGTGAGCTCTCGGCACAGGAAGTGCGTACAGCAGCCCTTGAGACGTTGGCCGAGAACCTGAGCGACGGTGTGATAGCCCCCCTCTTCTGGCTGGCTCTGCTTGGTGTGCCGGGTATGTTAGCCTATAAGATGGTGAACACGCTCGATTCAATGATTGGCTATCGTACGGAACGCTATCGTGAGTTCGGATGCTGGGCGGCCCATATTGACGATGTTGCCAATTTTATTCCTGCCCGACTGACGGCAGTACTGATGGTGATGGCAGTAGGGAAACCGCAACTCCTGAAGTTCGTATGGCGTAACGGTCGAAACCATGCTTCTCCCAACAGCGGTTATCCGGAAGCAGCTTTGGCCAGTATTCTGGATTGCCGGTTTGGCGGTCCTCACTACTATTTCGGCGAGCTCTTCGATAAGCCCTTCATTGGTGAGAACGACCGCCAGCTGACGACTGATGACATGAAAAAAGCCGTACGGGTGAATCGTACGGCTGAGGTTTTGATGGTAGCGCTGACCGCCCTACGGTTCCTGCGCTGACCATTGTACCAGTAGGCTCAGATAGAACGACAGTTCCACCAGCAGGCAGACCGCTCCACAGCAGTCACCAGTATAGCCACGCAGGCGTCCCCAGATTAAACGGTATAGGAAATACATCACGAGGCAGGGTACGAAAATCAGGGTTGTCCACTCTATATGGTCGTATGTCAGCCAGATGAACCCTGCCAGCGGCAACAGTCCCTGAAAGGTCAGCAGGATGCCGGCTTTCACAGAGGGACGTCGGTAGACGGTACGGTTCTTGGCGGTGTCGGCAGTGCGGGCGTAGGGCATCATCAGGATGAGTTGCGATGTCACCATCTTGGAGAAGGGATCGGCAGCCAAGATGGTTAGTGGCGCCATGTCCTGGGGTAGTGTCAACAATGCTGTGAAGAGCAGCGAGAAGTAGGCTATGAGGGCAATAACGCCGTAGGTGCCGATATGGGAATCCTTCATGATGGTGAGGATGCGCTCCCTGTCGCTGCCCCCTCCGCCAAAGCCGTCGAAGAAGTCGGCCAGCCCATCTTCATGCAGGGCACCCGTTGTCAGTAGTCGGACAACAATAGCCAGCAGCAGGGCAATGGGGTAGGGCAGTACCATGCTGCCGAAATATAGCGTAGCGGCCATCATGCCGGCTGTGAGCCAACCTGTCAATGGCCACCATTCCACGACGGCAGCATAGGATGACTGAGGTGGCTGGTGGAGTCGCCAAAAGGGCAGACGTGTGAAGAAGATGAACGCTGCCCAGAGGTTGTCGTACCACTTAAAAATACTTAGTGATTTCTGCATCTTTGAAGTTGTTCATTTCGTTAATCATCCGGCAGGCAGAGTCTACGATGGGGAAGGCGCAGAGCGCACCAGTTCCCTCACCCAGTCGCAGGCCTAAGCTTAGCAGCGCCTTTGCCCCCATGCTGTCGAGCATCCGACGATGTCCACTCTCGTCGCCACAATGGGTAAATATCATATAGTCTTGGGCGGCAGGATAAAGTTGGGTTGCTGCTAATGCACAGGCTGTCATGATGAACCCGTCTATTAATATAATAAGGTGTAGCTCTGCCGCCCGTAACATAGCTCCGATGGCTGCCACCATCTCGAAGCCCCCGAAGTATCGAATCACGTCAGCAATGCTGGTGGCTGGGCAGTTGGCATCAGCCTCGCTCAGTATTTCGTACTTATGTCGGATGCCAGCGTTGTCGAGTCCTGCGCCAGCCCCAATGCACTCTTGCAGGGGAATGTGGCAGAAACGGTGCATCCAAATGCTGGAGGGCGAGGTATTGGCAATACCCATCTCGCCGATGCTTACCACGTTGCATCCCTCGCTGTAGCAGTTGTCCACCAGACTGACGCCCACTTCCAGCGTACGGTTGAACTCATCGTCGTTCATGGCAGCCTCATAGCGGAAGTTGCGTGTACCTCGGGCTATCTTCTGATGGATGATGCCAGGCACGCTGCTCAGGTCGTAGTCGACACCCACATCAACGATGTGCAGCTTGAATCCATGCTGACGGCAGAACATGTTGACGCCGCCACCACCATGCGTGAAGTTCACCATCTGCTGCCACGTTACCTCACGAGGCGACACGCTGACACCTTCGCGCTCAATGCCATGATCGCCGCCAAGCAGCAGGTGGCATGGGCGAGAGAGCTTAGGCGACAGCGTTTGCTGGACAAGGCAGAGCTGCATAGCCAGTTCTTCCAAACGCCCTAATGAGCCCTTGGGCTTGTTCAGGTTGTCGATCTTCTGTTGTACGGCAGGAACCATCCTGCGGTCTACTGGTTGAATGTCAAACGTTCTCATTTTATCTTGACTGCAATGCCGCTCACCATGAGTATCACCTCATCGGCCTGTTCGGCAATATACTGGTTCATCCATCCCTCAAGGTCCGTGAAGCGACGCTGTACGGCATTGTCGCTGACACCCCCTGAGCCTATCTCATTAGTGACGAAGATGAAGGTGGCATCCTGCTGTGTCAGACGGTCGAATTCGGTCTTGGCCGTGTCTAACGTGGCATCAACATCCTGCGTATCGAAGAAGAAGTTCGTGAGCCACAGCGTCACACAGTCAATCACGACTACGCGACCTGTCACATCGTGACGGCTCAGCCAGCGTTCTTCCTCGATGTTGGTCCACTGTGGACCACGACGTTCCTGATGCTTGCGTACACGTTCCTGAAACTCTTCGTCCCAAACGTGAGCCGTCGCTAAATAGACAGGACGGTCGGTTAGTGAGAGTGCCATCCGTTCCGCTTCCCGGCTTTTGCCAGAGCGCTGTCCACCCGTTATGAGTATGATTTTCTTCATAGCTGTGCAAAGGTACGAAAAAAAAGTGAAACGGGAAGCGTGATGAGTGAAAAAATATTCGTAACTTTGCACCCATGATGCAAAAACAGCTTCTTCTGTTGGCTCTTTTTATCCCGATAACGGCTGTGGCCCAGACCGAGGATGTCAGTCGCGAGGATACCTTGCGCGAGGTGACTGTCACGTCGCGCTCGGCTGAGAAGCGCATCAGCGAGGTGCAGATAGGCGTTGAGAAAGTGGAGGTGGCCACGCTGGCAAAGGTGCCTGCCTTGTTAGGTGAGCGCGACATCGTGAAGAGCATCCAGCTGCTGCCCGGCGTGAAGAGCGAGGGCGAGGGCTCGGGCGGCTACCAGGTGCGCGGCGGCACATCGTCTCAGAACCTGATGCTGCTGGACGGGGCTACGGTCTACAATGCGGGCCACTTGATGGGGCTGTTCTCGGCCTTCAACGACGAGGCGCTGGCCAATGCGTCGCTCTATAAGGGACTGGTGCCGGCGCAGTTAGGAGGCGGCACGTCGTCGGTATTCGACATCGACACCCGCTCCGGCGACATGCAGCGCTACCACTTTAGCGGAACGATGGGACTGCTGTCGGCCAAGGTGATGGCCGAAGGTCCCATTCGGCGGGATGGCTCATCGTTTCTCTTTGCGGGCAGGCGTTCGTATCTGGATATGTTCCTGAAGGCGAGCAAGGACTACAAGGACAACACGATGAATTTCTACGACATGAACGTGCGCCTGAACTTCCGGCTGTCGCCACAGGACTTCCTGAACCTGACCTTCTTCCGCGGGCGCGACAACATGGGGCTGGATGAGCTGCTGGACATGACGTGGGGTAACACGACGGTTACGGCCAACTGGCTCCATACGTTCAGCGACAGGCTGTATGCCAACACGATGCTGGCCTACACGGACTTCAGCAACGACGTGGGTATCGACATGATGAACATCCACTATGCGATGGCCGGCTATATCCGTCACCTGGTGCTCAACCACCGGCAGGTGTGGACACCCACGAAGCGCCACCGCGTGAACTACGGCTTTGAGACCGACTACACGCAGTTGAAGTCGGCGGAGTGGGACATCGACTACCTGCACCAGCGTGAGAAGCGCAATGCCTGGATGAATAGCCTCTGGGTGAACGACGAGTGGAAGCTGAGCAACCGTTTGGACCTCTCTGCAGGACTGCGCCTGCACCTGTTTACGGTGCTGGGCGGCTCACCCTATTACCAGATAGACCGGCAGGGCAATATCACGGAGACCATGACCCCCGGCAGCGGCGAGTTCGTGAAGACCTACACCGACGTGGAGCCCCGCGTCAGCCTGAAATGGGCACTTAGTCGCCGCCACAGCCTGAAGGTGGGCTACAGCCGCACGTCGCAGGACATTCACGCCATTCGCGGCAGTTCGGCCTCGATGCCCTTCGACCGCTACACGATGACCAGCAACATCGTGAGTCCAGAGCGTGCCGATCAGGTGGCTGCGGGCTGGACGGGCATCACGCCCACGGGTGACTACGACTTCTCGGCCGAGGTGTATTACAAGAACATCGACAACGTCTACGACTATCGCGACGGCAAGTCGTTTCACTCCGAGATAGAGATTGAGCGGCTGCTGCTGGGCGGCAAGGGACGAGCCTACGGACTGGAGCTGTGTGCCCACAAGAACGAGGGCCGGCTCACGGGCTGGCTGTCGTACACGCTGGCGTGGTCGGAGAACAAGATTGAAGGCATCAACGGCGGTGACTGGTACACGGCCTCGAACGACCGTCGCCACGACATTGCCCTCGTCGGCATGTACCAGCTGTCGAAGCGATGGGAACTGTCGGCCGTCTGGCGATACAACACGGGGCAGGCCCTGACGGCACCATCGGCCAAGTACGAGGTCGACGGACACACCTATTATTATTATGCCGAGCGCAACGGCTACCGCGCCCCGGCCTACCACCGGCTCGACGTGAGCGCCACCTACAGCCGCCAGGTGGGGAAGACCACCCAGCAATGGGCCTTCGGGCTGTACAACGCCTACAACCGCTACAACCCGTACGTCATCACCTTCGAGAACGACGACGAGCGCCCGTCGGGCACCAAGGCCGTACAGACCTCGCTCTTCGGCATCATCCCGTCGGTATCGTTCACCATCAAATTCTAAGCGCCCATGAAGAAACTGACCTATATA
This sequence comes from uncultured Prevotellaceae bacterium, assembly GCA_902794405.1. Classification (GTDB taxonomy): domain Bacteria; phylum Bacteroidota; class Bacteroidia; order Bacteroidales; family Bacteroidaceae; genus Prevotella. The sequence goes on along the minus strand of CADBHI010000001.1, from coordinate 11,354 downwards.
GCCGCCATACTGACATTGGCCACAGGCTGCCAGAAGGAGATAGACATGGACTATCACGAGGTAGCCCCCGTGGTCTGCATCGAGGGCCGCGTCACCAACGAGCAGATGTACGTGCTGGTGACCCGCAGCCGCCCGATGGAGGACTCTGTCCATGCACGAGGCATCCAGGGTGCCAGCGTTACCATCAGCACGCCTGACCGCAGCGAACAGCTGGTGTTCGACGCTCGTGACGGCTACTACCGTTCTCCGACAGGATGGAAAGGCGAGACCGGCCATACCTATACCCTGCAGGTGACCCTCGACGGCCAGCACTATGAGGCGGTCTCGACGATGCCACCTGCCGCTCCCATCGTGTCGACCCAGTTTGTGTGGCAACCAGTATTGAAGAACCATCTGCTGACCTTCACGATGTGGGCCACAGACCCGGAGCCCGACGTGCGCAACTTCTACTGGTACCGCATGGAACGCCACTCGGTGAACGCCGATGCCCGCAGGAAACAGGGCAACGACCCCTACCGATGGAACGTCTTCGATGACCGCGGTTCAAGGGACGGACGCATCTACCGCGACATACATTGCATGATGGATGTCTCCGAGGACGAACCCGACGAGGACAACCTGAAGAGTGTGCTCTTCGAGGGCGACACCATCACGTTCCAGCTGATGACCATCGACCGCCCGACGTTCGACTACTACCAGTCGCTAAGCACAGGACAGCGCATGGGTGCCAACCCCATCAGCAACATCAAGGGCGGCTGTCAGGGCTACTTCGTGGCAGGCAACATCACCCGTTCCGACACGTTATACTACAAGAAAATCAACAGGGAGTAACATAAGATGGGAACAATCATACTTTCATTCGTCATAGGTGCTGTCATAGGCGTACTCGTGGCCTATCTCATAGCCAACCGCCGCTACACCGCCCTCCATGTGCAAGCCGAGGTGACGGCCAACGCGCTGAAAATGCAGAAAGAACAGAACGAGAGCGAGAACCGGCTGCGACAAGAGCAGTTCCAGGAACAGCTGAACGTCGTGCGAGAGCAGTTCCAGAACTTAGCGGTACGAGTGCTCGACAAGACCAGCGACCAGCTGAAGACCCAGAACCGAGAGGCAATGGAGCATATTACCAAGCCCATTGGCGACAGCTTTGCCGAACTGCAGAAAGCCATTGCCGAGAGCGACCGTGAAGCCGCCAAGACGACCGCCTCGCTGGCAGAACGGCTGCGGCAGGTTGGTGAGCAGGCCGAAAGGATGGACCGTACGGCCACCCGTCTGACCAATGCGTTGCGCGGCGACTCGAAACAGGCCGGCGACTGGGGGGAGCTGGTGCTGCAGGAACTGCTTGACTCGCAGGGCTTCCAGCGTGGCTTGGACTATGACATCCAGGACACGCTGACCGACGGTGACGGGCTGCTGGTACGCAATGAGGACACTGGGCGGGCGATGCGTCCTGACGTGGTGCTGCACTATCCTGGGCAACAGGATGTCGTGATTGACGCCAAGGTCAGCATCAAAGCCTACTATGACTATGTGAACGAGACGGCAGAAGCCGTACGTCTGCAGATGCTCGACCGCCACGTCCAGAGCCTTCGTTCCCACGTGAAGGAGTTGGCGCAGAAAGACTATAGCCGCTACATTCAGGCCCCTCGCAAAGCCATCGACTTCGTTATTATGTACGTGCCCAACGAGGCAGCTTTGCAGGTGGCTTTGGCACGTGACCCCAAGTTGTGGACAGAGGCCTTTGATAAGAAGGTGTTTATATCGAGCACCCAGAACCTGTTTGCCATTCTGCGCATGATACAGATAGCCTGGCGACAGCATAACCAGACGGAGAACCAGAAGAAGATCGTGGGGCTGGCAGAGCAATTGGTATCACGTGTCGGACTGTTTGCCGAACGTGCGGCCAAGATGGGGCGCGACATTGAACAATTGTCAACGGACTTCTCTGACATGCAGAAATCGGTTGACGGCACCAGGGGAATCCTTCAGAAGGCGAATGAGATGAAAAAACTCGGCATCAAGGAGGACGTGAAACACCCGTTGCCCCCTGATGCCGCATTAATGGATTAGCTGTTGCGTTCAGCTTATTGCATGTCGTAAACCACTTGCATGAGGCGCTTGCCGATTTCGTCGGCCTCCTCCATCGTCTGTGCCTCACTATATACACGGATGATAGGTTCGGTATTCGACTTACGCAAGTGTACCCAACGAGTGGGGAAGTCAATCTTCACACCATCGATATCGTTGACTACAGCCTCGGGATCCTGGGCAAACATCTCCTTCACCTTGACAAGGATGGCGTCGACATCGGTCTCAGGGGTGAGGTCGATACGGTTCTTGGCTATCTGGTAGTCGGGGAAGGTCTTGCGCAGCTCGGAAGCCGTACAACCCTTCTGTGCCAATGACGAGAGGAAGAGGGCAATGCCCACGAGGGCATCACGACCATAGTGGCTCTCAGGATAGATGACGCCGCCGTTGCCTTCGCCGCCAATCACAGCACCAACTTCCTTCATCTTTGTGGTAACGTTGACCTCGCCAACAGCAGCTGCTGTATAATGTCCACCATGACGCTCGGTAACGTCGCGCAGGGCACGGGTGCTGGACAGATTCGAGACAGTATAAGCCCCCCCTACGGCCCCCGAGGGGGCTCCCAATACGTAGTCGGCCACAGAGACAAGTGTGTACTCTTCGCCAAACATGCGGCCGTCCTCGCAGATGAAGGCCAGACGGTCTACATCAGGATCAACCACGATGCCGAGGTCGAAACCGCCCTGGCGCATCTTGTCCATGATGCCCTGCAGGTTCTTCTCCAAGGGTTCGGGGTTATGGGCAAACTGACCTGTGCAGTCGCCATTGAGTATCTCATAGTCAACGCCAAGCGCCTCGAAGAGTTGGGGCAGGATGATACCGCCAACGCTGTTGATGGTATCGGCGCAGACGCGGAACTTACGCTTCTTGATAGCCTCGACATCGGCCAGACGCAGGTCAAGAACCGACTGCACATGACGCTGGTTCATGGTGTCGTCCATCACGACACGACCCAGCTTCTCGACGGGAGCATAGTCGAAGTCCTCGGCCTCGGCGATTCTCAATACCTCAGCACCATCGGCAGCCGTCAGAAACTCACCATCGCGGTTGAGCAGCTTCAGGGCATTCCATTGTGTGGGATTGTGCGAGGCAGTAATGATAATGCCACCGTCGGCCTCGTGCCAGCGAACGGCCAGCTCGGTGGTAGGCGTGGTGGCCAGGCCAATATCGATAACCTCGTAGCCCATGCCAACAAGGGTGCCGCAAACCACGTCACGCACCATAGGGCCTGAGATGCGGCCGTCGCGGCCTACGACAATCTTCTTGCCCTTGATAAACGTAGCGTATGCTGTTGTGAACTTGACAATGTCTAACGGGTTCAATGTGTCACCCGTGTGTCCGCCGATAGTGCCGCGGATACCTGAAATGGATTTGATAAGTGTCATTTTTAGAAGTTAAGAAGTTAGAGAAGTTAAGAAGTTCTTTGCAAGCAAAGCGACCAGAGGTCGAGCGAGAGAAGTTAAGAAGTTAGCGTCCACGTTGGAACGTAATGTCATAATAATAAGGTTTGACGTTCGACTTTGCATTGCTGGTCGTACCCTGTGAGTGGGGAACAATCATCTTTACTCGGGCCGTCTCGTCGTCGGGGTTGACGAGTCGTCCGATATTGATGTATGGCAGCGGCACCAACCAGGCTTCCGGCACGCTGGAACCATATTGGTTCAGCATCAGTCCCTCAATGAAGGTAGCACTATAGGTGCTGCCGTTGCGACTCACATTCATGACGTCGAGTTCGAAGGGCATACGGGTGTTGGTGATTTCGCTGGCGTCCTGAATGCTGATCTCCCAGAAGCGGCAGATGACACTCAGCGACTCGCCGTCCTTGATTTTCTCGCCGCAGCCTTTACGTACAATCTGCATGTATACTCCACTCTTGGTGAGCCGCACGAACTGCTTGTCGCCAATCGTCATGTCGCCCTGAGAGTGGAACTGGTCTTCGCCAATAATAACGAAACTGGAGTCGTTGATAAACTGCTCAATGTTGTCGCGCTCCTTTTCCTTCAGTTCACCATAGGTCTCGTAGTCGTTGCAAGCCGTTGTTGAAAACAGCGTTGTTAACGCCAAGAGTGTATAGATAATCTTTCGCATATCCTAACGTGATTTTACAAATTCGGCTGCAAAATTACGAAAAAGAAATGAGAAGCAGAAGGCGAGAAGTGAAAACTTTGCGTCGGACTACATTTATTAACAATGTAAGGACTGCGTACGCTCCTTGTCTCCGTGTGGGATATGCAGGGCACGCATGGCATTCAGTACTGCCAACACGGTGACGCCTACATCGGCAAATACAGCCATCCACATGGTGGCCAAACCGAAGGCTGCCAACAGCAGGACCGCCATCTTCACGCCAATGGCAAACCACACGTTCTGACGGGCTATGCGCAGCGTTCGACGGGCTATCCGGACAGCCAATGCAATCTTCGACGGACTGTCGTCCATCAGCACCACATCGGCAGCCTCAATAGCTGCATCGCTGCCTAAGCCACCCATCGCAATACCTATGTCGGCTCGGGCCAGCACGGGAGCGTCGTTGATGCCGTCGCCCACGAAGGCAAGGGTAGGACGGGGAGTCTCGGCAATCATCGAGGCTACATACTGCACTTTGTCAGTAGGCAGGAGCTCTGCATGGTATTCGCTCAGACCGAGTTTCTGAGCAACATTGTCGGCCACCTCACGGCGGTCGCCAGTCAGCATGACAGTACGGCTGACGCCTAACTGATGCAACTGGGCTATGGCGCTGGCGCTGTCGTCCTTCAGTTGGTCGTTGATGACGATATGGCCTGCATATTCTCCGTCGATGGCTATATGAATAATGGTACCTGCATGGGAGCAGTCGTGCCATTGTGCTCCTACGGCATCCATCATCTTCGTGTTGCCTACGCATACCACTTTGCCTTCGACACAGGCACGGATGCCCTGTCCTGCTACCTCAGTCACGTCGCTGACCTCGCAGCCGTCGGTGGCTTCGTCGGGGAATGCGTCGCGAAGGGCAGCACCGATGGGGTGAGTGGAGAAGTGTTCCACATGGGCTGCTAAGTGCAGCAGGTGGTGTTCGTCGCAGATGTCGGGATGAATGGCCTCTACGGCAAAGCGTCCGTGGGTCAGCGTACCTGTCTTGTCGAAGACCACAGCCGATACCTTGGCCAGCAGGTCAATGTAGTTGGCACCCTTGATGAGTATGCCCTGTCGGGAAGCCCCGCCAATGCCGCCGAAGAACGTCAGGGGAATGCTCAAGACCAACGCACAGGGACAAGATACGACTAAGAACATCAGGGCGCGGTACAGCCAGACAGGCAGGCTGCCGCCCAAAAGAACGGGAACCACAGCCAACAGTACAGCGGCAGCTACGACGATAGGTGTATAGACTCGGGCAAAACGGGTAATGAAAGCCTCGCTCTGTGACTTGTGCTCGCTGGCATGTTCCACAAGCTCTATGATCTTCGAAACGGTACTTTCACCAAAGGCTTTCGTTGTACGTATCTCAAGGAGACCGGAGAGATTGACACAGCCCGATATGGCTTCATCGCCAACGGTAATGTCACGGGGCATGCTCTCACCTGTCAGGGCAACGGTATTCAGGGCTGAGGTGCCCTTCATGACGACGCCGTCGATAGGCACTTTTTCGCCTGGGCGTACGATGATGGTCGTTCCTACCGCCACTTGTTCGGGACTGACATCGTTGCCGTCAGCCAGATGGGCCACGTCAGGACGAATGTCCATCAGATGGGCAATGCTCTGGCGGCTGCGTCCTTCGGCGTATCCCTCGAAGAGTTCGCCTATCTGGAAAAACAGCATCACGAACACCGCTTCAGGGAACTGCGTCTCGGCTCCTGGCAGGAAACCGATGAGCAATGCACCGATGGTGGCTATCGACATGAGGAAATGCTCATTGAAGGCATCGCCGTGAACCAGTCCTTCGACGGCTTCCTTCAAGGTGTCGTGACCAACGAGGAGGTAGGGCACTAAATAGACCGCCAACAACTGCCAAGTGGTCAGCGTGAAATGTTTCTCGATAAAGACGGCAGCAACTAATAGTAGTGCTGAGGCCACAATCAGGATGGCCTTCCCCTTCAAGCCTTCACCATGATGATGTTCGTGATGATGATGTTCGTGGTGATGGTGCTCGTGGTGATGATGTTCGTGATGATGATGAACGTGTTCCATATCTTTGCTTTTTTACTTTCGACGGTGCAAAGGTACGGAGTTGTTCTTGCAACTCGGTTGCAAACAGCCTTTTTCGGCGTGTCAGCGCCTTAAAAGTTCATCATAGGCCTCTATGGCCTGCTGGGCTACCTTAATAGCCTCGTCGATGGAACAGTTGAGCCTGCCGCCGGAGGCATTCAGGTGGCCACCGCCATTAAAGAACTCGGCAGCCATCTTGTTGCATGGGAAATCGTCGACACTACGCAGCGACACCCAGACCAGGTTCTCCTTGTCGGTATCCTCACGCATAGAGATGCTCAGCCGGTGGCCCTTGATCTGTAACGGCATGTTCACCAGCCCCTCGGCATCGCCTTTCACGAAATGGAACCGTTTCAGGTCTTCGCGGCGCAGGGCGTAGTAGGAAGCATGGCGCTGGTTGTCCACCACTAAGCGCTCCAGCATGACAAAGCCCGTCAGTCGCAGCCGGTCTTCCGAGAAGTTATGGTAGACGTTGCGATAGATGCGGTCCTTGTTGATGCCTTTCGTCAACAGCTGGGATATAATATAGAAAATGGCGGGGTTGCTCGAGTTGTAGGTAAAGCCTCCGGTATCGGTCATCATGCCGCAGTAGACGGGGGTGGCGAAGTGGCGTGACAACTGTTCGAAGCCGCCTAACTGCCACACAATGCGGAATACCAGTTCTGACGTGGACGACATTTCAGGATGCGATACCGTGAGCACCGCAGGCACGTCGGGACCTAAATGATGGTCTATGAGCACTCGCTTGGCGGGAGTGGAGACCAGCGTCTCCTTCATCTCGTCGACACGACTGGGCGTGTTGTAGTCCAGACAGAATACGAGGTCGGCAATCTTGAACAGCAAGTCGGCCTTTTCCCGATGCTTGTCGTAGCGTAGAATCTTGTCGGTATTGGGCAGCCAATGCAGGTAGTCAGGGTATTGGTCGGGCACGATGACAGTAGCCTCCTTGCCCTGCATTTTCAGGTATTCTGCCCATCCGAGGCTTGACCCAATGGCGTCGCCGTCGGCATTCTGATGACACGTGATAATGATATTCTGGGCCTCTGCAATAAGGCCTCTTAGCAGGTTCTCCTGCTCTTCGGAAAGTATATTGTTCAGCATAGCGGCTGCAAAGTTACGAAAATAATTATGAATTCTACTTTGATAATTGTGAAATATTTCGTAACTTTGTGCCGTCACAGATGAATACTAACGTAAACTAACCCAAACAATGAAGAAAAAACTTGCATTCCTACGGCGAATGATGGTAGCATTGATGTGGATGGTGCCTTGTCTGACTTGGGCTGCCAACAGCGTCACTACCGTCAGTCAGGTCACGGGAACAACCGATGTCACAACGGCTGTAGATTATACGGTCACGTCGGCCACTCCCTTTGCCACAGCCGGTATCGTCAATATTCAGGAAACCGAGCATGCCGTGCTCATTCTTGCTGCCGTCAAGCCCTCGGCAGCAATACCCCTGTTGGCCAGTCACGTCCAGATTGATGGTGCTAAGGCTGTCAACGGCCAGAACTGTCAGGTGAAGCTCTATAACCGAGGCTGCATCATTCTGCCCTACGGCGACAGCGTGAAGCCGTTGACGGTCTATGATGGCCAGAACTTCACGGGAACGTCAGTTAACAGCTTCGGACTGGAAAACAGCAACGGCTTCATGAACACCCTCACTGCCGCCAAGCTGAACAACAAAATCAGGTCGTTCAAGCTGAAGCGTGGCTACATGGTGACCTTCTCCCTGCGCTCGGGAGGCTACGGCTACAGCCGTTGTTTCATTGCTGCCAACGCCGACTTGGAGATGGCTTCGCTGCCAGCCGAGATGGACCAGAAGATTTCCTCCTATCGCATTTTCAAGTGGTATGACACAGGCAAACAGCAACTGGCAGCTGCTGCCGGCGACGCTGCTGCCTGCTCGGCATTGAATGTCACCAGCACCTACGGCTGGGGCGTGGGTAGCAATATGCTGCCCGACGTGGAGTGTGTGCCTCATCACATCAAGGAGAGCTGGCCCTCACCGTCGGATTTGGGAAAGGCCACCTATTCACCTCACATGAAGACCAACAACGAGCCCCGTAATCCCAGCGACGAGGAACCTTGCGACCTCAATGCCATTCTCAACAACTGGGAGGCACTCATGGCCACGGGCATGCGTCTCTGCTCTCCCTCGTCGTGGGACGGTAGTGACTATTGGAACGCCACTGGATTTCTCAAGGATTTCTTCGATGCCATCGACAGCCGAGGCTGGCGCTGCGACATCATCGACCTGCACGGCTACTGGCTGCTGAGCAATTTCCAGACCAACGTGCCCAACTGGTACAATGCCGTGAAGCGTCCTGTGTGGATCTCCGAGTGGGTGTGGGGCGCCTCGTGGAGTGGGGGCAGCGGAGCCTTCGTCAATGGCGTTACGGAGGCACAGAATGCTTCCAACGTACAGTCTATCTACAACTATCTCAACGGCTTGGGCTACGTAGAGCGCTACTATTATTGGAACAGCGAGCGCGACCCATCCAGACTCTACAAGAACGGCAATCTTACACAAGCCGGCCAGAACTACTCCCAGCTGAACACCGGGGTGGGCTACAAGGGCAACTACGACCATGTGCCCAAGGCAGTGACACGGGCTCCTGAGAACCTTCAGGCCAACTACAACCAGTCGACTGGCAAGACAACCCTGACCTGGAAAGAGCTCAGCGGCGAGCTCAGCCGAACCATGACCGTCGAACGCCGCAAGGGCAGCAACGGTTCCTGGTCGGCAGTTTCCACGGTAACCATTGAAGAGAATCCCACCACCTACACCTTTCAGGACAACGACGGCGGCCTGGGCTACCAGTATCGCATCCACGTGGTGGGCTTCAACGGCAATGACCTCTACTCCAACCAGGTGTCCATCATGAACGAGCAGGTGGTCTACCTTTATAATATAGGTACGCGACAATGGCTGACAGGCACCAACAACTGGGGCACCCAAGGTTCGCTCACGCCCCACGGCGGTATCGACTTTACCATGTTGTCGGATGCTGACGGAAATGCCGTCTTCGAGACTGGCATCATGCGCGACGACAACAACCACTACCTCAATAAGGACGGCTCATCCGTCTGGGTCGATCAGGTTCAGGGCGAATGGGCTGTCAACCAGGTAGGCACTTCCGATGGAAAGCCCGTCTACACCATCGCCCTCAACGGCAGTTACCTGACCTCTAACGGTGGTGGCCAGGCATTGGTCTTCGGCAGCAGCACAGGCACCTCAGCCCAATGGCAGCTACAGACCTTCAGCGACCGTCAGGCCATGCTTCAGCAGGCCACTTTCGACAATCCCGTTGACGCCACCTTCATGCTCAAGGGCCCCCACTTCCATCAGTATGACAAGCGCAACAGCACCTGGCAGGGCAGTCCCGATATTGGTGGTTCAGCAGCCAACCGCTGTGCCGAGAAATATAACACCACGTCCTTCGACGTCTATCAGACTACTGCCGCCTCGCTGCCTGCAGGCCGCTACCGTCTGATGGTTCAGGGCTTCTATCGCAACGGAGGCTATGCCAATGCAGCCACCAAACACAACAACGGTACCGAAAGCCTCCATGCCATGCTCTATGCCGGCTCGGCCAAGGTGCCTCTGCAGTCTATCTTTACTGAGGCGGGCAAGCGTAGCGAGGGTGTTACCACCTCAGGCATCAACGGCAAGTTCCCTGACTCAATGGGCGACGCCTCGGCCTACTTCACCGACGGTCTCTACGAGAACGATCTCCAGTTCTCCCTGACGAGTGCCGCCTCGCTGCGCATCGGTATCAGCAAGTCTCAGGGCGAGAGTAGCGACTGGACCATCTTCGACAACTTCCGACTCGTCTACCTTGGCAATCTCAGTACCGCCACCGTCACGGCTCATACTGCCGATGGGCGTCATTGGGCCACGTTCTACAGCTCTGCCAGCAACTACCAGCTGCCCAATGGCGCTATGGCCTACACCGCCACCCTTAGTGGCAACAAGCTTGTACTCCACGAGATTGGCGACATCGTGCCCAAGGGCTGCGCTGTCATTATTGTCAGCCCAACGGCAGGCCAGCTCACGTTGACCAGCACCACCGCTACTGCTGTTAGCTCCACCAGCGACAACGTGCTTAAAGGTTCCGACAGCGATATGCCCACCTCCACCTATTCCGCCGTCTGTGTCATGGGTAGTGTAGCGGGTAAGTTCGGCTTCCATCCCTATACCCATCCCGCCATTCCTGCCGAGCGCGCCTTTGTAGTGGTCAATACTAACAATGCCCGCTCGCTCACTCTTTCCTTCGATGAAACAACGACAGGCGTTGCCCCGAGCCCGTTGGTACCCACTGACGCACAACCCGTCTACGACCTCCAGGGCCGTCGTGTTACTCCATCCCGTAAGGGAATTTACATCACTCCTAAAAACCGTACCTATGGAAAAGCAATATTATATTAAGCCCGCGATTGAGGCGCTACCAGCACAACCCGACGCTCCGCTGCTCGCCGCCAGTTCCGAAGACGAGGAAGTTACCATCATCTATCCTGGTGGCACCCAGCCGCCAATCGACGATAAGAATGTGGTGTGGTAACTGAAGTGCACAGGAGAACCGACCCTTCTGTGCACTTTTGCTCCCTTGTAGAATAGCCCTCACCGTTCTCCCCTCCCATGTAGGGGAGGGGCTGGGGGCGGGGTCAGTAACCAAAACCCCACCGCCTTTTGCGCAAAACAAACTATTGCGGCTCCGTCTCCTGTTGCATCCTTCCGCGAACCAGCAGTAGGCAAAAAAGCTATTAACGACGTTCACCAGAACAGATAGTCCGTCTGGGGGCTGCCTATTTTCTGATGCTCTGCTTCAGCTTCAGAATACGACGCACGCTCTCGTCAATGCGCTGCTCTGTGATTTCACCGGCTTCTACAGCCTTGATTACCGCATCGAAAGCCTCCGTGAACACTTGCGGACCGAGCACGATGTCGACACCGGCCTTGATGCAACCCACGGCAGCCTCGCCGTTGGTATACTGCTGGGTGATGGCTCCCATCTCCATCGCATCGGTGATGATGAGGTTCTGATAGCCCAGTTCACGGCGCAGCTTGTCCTGAAGTATAA